>JBAUUG010000101.1:0-2418 GCA_049582585.1 Bryobacteraceae bacterium
GTCAAAAAGGATCGAGCGACCGCCGTATCCGCGCTCGACGCTGCCGTCGAGATTGTCCCATTGATCGATCCAGCGAATCGGCGCCGCGGGCTGCTGCACTTCATCAATGTGCGCGATGCTTTCGCCGCGGGCAATCTTGCTCAGCAGACCGAAGACACCATACAGAACTCCGCGCTCGCTGGAGCTTATTATCAACAGACATTGCGAGCCGCGGACTTTTACTCGCGTGATCCAGTAACCATCGCCCGTGAATACGGGCCGCCGATTCAAACCGGGGATGGAAGTCTTGGCCTGATCGAATCGCGCGAGAATAATTGCGCTGCCACTGATTTCGCTCGTTGCCGTCAGGTTTTTTCCCGTCATCTTGCCGATGCCCGACGTCAGCTCTTGCCCCGCCGTTCTGAGGACAATCGAATCTCCGAGAACAACGACCTTCGCTGGCAACTGTTGATACTGTTTCGCCATCGCCGGATCAAGCGGCGCATGGCGCAACCATCCGTCGGCACCGGTCTCGGCCGCAATCGATCGAGGCAGCACGACGGCGCATAGAAGCAACACGGCCATCAGACCGAATGCCGGCACTCGGATCGGAAACAGGACTTCAGCAATTTTCAAGCGGCTGACGAATTGCACCGAAGGAATCGATTTCATAATTGCGTAATGGCGCTGCGTAACGACGAGTATACGAGTGCGCACTCGTGTATCTAACGCACCAATACGGCTCGGTCATCACGAGCGGCTCGCGCTTCCTGATAATCTCAAATCAGGTACATAAGAGGAAGACATATCCATTGCCGCCCCTGATCAACGTACGGAGCATTTCAAAGTCATTTGGAGCCGAGCCTCTGTTCCAGAATGTCTCCTTCACCGTCTCCGAACGGGATCGCGTCGGCCTTATCGGTCCCAATGGGTCGGGCAAATCGACGCTAATGCGAATTCTGGCCGGCACGGTCGAACCGGACGATGGAGAGATCGCCGTCAAAAAGCGAATCCGGCTCAGTTACGTCGAGCAGGAATCGCAATTTCAGCCCGACGATACCGTGAAGTCCGTCACTGATGCGGCCATGGAAGCTTCCGCGGTGCCCGCGGAGCGCGGCACTCGTTCCGCAGAAACCCTGGGCCGCGCCGGCTTCGTCGACTTGCAGGCCGAAGCCTCGCTCTTGTCCGGAGGCTGGCAGAAGCGCCTCGCGATCGTGCAGGCGCTCGTTCAGGCGCCAGACATCCTGCTGCTCGACGAGCCTACAAACCATCTCGACCTCGCGGGGATCGAATGGCTGGAAGAAGTGTTGAAGGATGCTCCGTTTGCCTGCGTTGTCATCAGCCACGACCGCTACTTCCTCGAGAACGTGGCCACCGAGACGGCCGAACTGAGCCGCGTCTATCCCGATGGCGTGCTGCGAGTGAGAGGACGCTACAGCGTCTTCCTCGAGAAGAAAGAAGAGTTTCTGCACGCGCAATCGAAGCGGCAGGAAGCTTTGGAGAATCTGGTTCACGGCGAGATCGAGTGGCTGCGGCGCGGAGCGAAGGCGCGCACCCGGAAATCCAAAGCGCGCATCGACAAAGCCGGCGAGTTGATGGAAGAACTCGCCGACCTGAATAACCGCACCAGGAGCACGACCGCACAGATCGACTTTTCCGCCACCGATCGCAAGACCAAGCGGCTCATCGAACTCGAAAACGTCAGTTACGCAATCGGAGAGCGTCGGCTATTCGAGGGACTTAACTTCATCATTTCGGCCGGACTACGCGTTGGCCTGGTTGGCCCGAATGGCAGCGGCAAAACGACATTACTGCGCCTTTTGCGCGGAGAGGTCGCTCCAACCACCGGTGAGATTCGCCGCGCCGACAAATTGCGCATTGTGTACTTCGATCAGACCCGTACGCTCGATCCTGGAGTCACTCTGCGGCGGGCGCTGGCGCCCGAAGGCGATTCAGTCATCTATCAGGACCGCGTCGTTCACGTGGCATCGTGGGCGGCTAAATTTCTGTTCAAGGGCGAACAACTCAATCAGCCGATTGAGCGACTCTCGGGGGGGGAGCGTGCACGCGTCCTGATCGCCCAGTTGATGCTTCAGCCTGCGGATGTGCTTCTGCTGGACGAACCGACCAACGATCTTGATATTCCCACGCTCGAAATTCTCGAGGAAAGTCTGCTGGAGTTTCGTGGAGCATTAGTACTGGTCACGCATGACCGTTACATGCTCGACCGGGTGTCATCGATCGTGCTTGGACTCGATGGCCTTGGAGGCGCCGAACGTTTTGCAGACTATTCGCAGTGGGAAATATGGCAAAAGGAGCGCAGCGAAAACAACGTCGGGCAGGCCAAAGAACCTCCGGCGCGTCCCGTTTCGACCAAGGCCCCCGTACCTTCAGGAAAAAGAAAACTCTCGTACCTGGAAGCGCGCGAGTATTCAGGTA
>JBAUUG010000102.1:0-1561 GCA_049582585.1 Bryobacteraceae bacterium
CGTATTTCTGTATAGACCGCGGGATAGCCCTGCGCCCGCTCGCCCTCTGCGCTGACTTCCAGGGTGGTAAAAGGTTCGCGTTTTTTGCGCAAAATGCCGACAACATCCGAAGCCGTACAGCCGCAGAGGGCGATCAACACCAATTCCATCGGAGTATTGGCCGTCTTTTCGGACGCGGTGTCCATGACAATCGCGTGCCGCGATGTAGCTTCGGCGATGTAGCGTTCGTTGTCAGTCCAAAGTGCTTTTGCGAATATCACTTTTCTTGGCTCCCTATCTGCGGTTGTCGGTGCTCGGTTCGGGATGAATCAGGACGCGGAAGAGTTCCGGCGCGTCCTGCTTGAAACGAATCTCCAACTCGGTCTGGATATCGTGGACACGCGCAAGCGAGAGCGAGTCTGGGAGCGTGCAATGGCAGGAGAGATACAGCCGGCCGCGAACGCGCTTGAAAATGAACTCGTGGACGTCGAGGATTTCGGGAAACTGCGCGGCCACGGTTCGCAGCCGGTATTCGAGTTCAGCGTCGCCGACGAGTTCTTCGGGCTTCTCGATGGTGGCTGGTTCGCTTTCGATGTGAGTCAGGATATCAGCTATTTCCGGGACGTCGCGGCGCATGTCGGCTTCGAGTTCCGTCACCTGATCGTGGGCTTGTTTGAGCGTCATGCGCTCGTCGAGTTCAATGTGCTGCTCGACGTGAAGACGTCCGGAAAGATCTTGAACGCTGATATCGTGGACATTGAGATTTTTGTCGGTGGCGACGGCACGAATACGGTCGAAAATGTTTTCGGAGCGTTGTGCGCGCGGTAGCGGCTGAACCGTCACATCAGCGTCAGGCAGGATGCGGCGCACAGACTCCGTCACCGCAGTCGCCAGTTGGCCGGAGCGTTGGAACGTGACGGTACGTGCCAGTCCTACGGCGAGATCAGCAAAGTAGCGATTACCGGCTCGCCGGATGCGGACACGGTCGACTTCGATGACTCCCGGCACGCGTGAGACTGCATCGTAAATCTGCGACCGAACGCCAGGTGGGGCGGCATCGAGCAGCGCGTCAACGGTCCGGCGAGCCAGGCGCCAGCTTACCGAAACGACAACTACGGCGACGAAAAGAGCCGCGATCGGATCGGCATCGCGCAGCCAATCGAGATGATAAGTGCGGCCAAGAAGAACCAGAATGAGGCCGAGCACGACGACGCCGGCCGACCAGATATCGGTCGAAAAGTGTAAAGCATCGGCTTCGAGCGCCTGGCTGTCGTACTTGGTGGCGATGCGTCCGAGAGCACGGGAACGCCACCAGTCCAGAACCATGGAGAACAGCATGACGCCGAAGGCCGCAGGCGAAGGTTCGATGTCAATGTGGCGAAAGAAAAGACGCGATGCGGCTTCGTAAACGATCCAGGCGCAGGTGAGCAGGAGTAGGCCGGTCTCGACGAAGGCCGAGAAGTTCTCAATCTTCCCATGACCGTACTGATGATCAGCGTCGGCAGGCTTGTCGGAGACTCCGACGGAGAAGAATGTCAGGAACGAGGCGATCAAGTCGAGCCCAGAGTGCGCTGCCTCGGAA
>JBAUUG010000103.1:0-23760 GCA_049582585.1 Bryobacteraceae bacterium
GTAGTAAATGCGAACAATTTTGCCCAGAAAAGCGATTACGCGGGCGTCGGATTGAGAGGAGAAGTCGATAATGGCGCGCACATCGTTGTCTTTCAGCCGCTGCATCTTCAATGTGCCCATCTCGGTCGTGGAATCGCTCAGAATCGCGGTGAACGTAACCATCCGCACATCCGCTGACATGGCGTGAAACTTCGGCGCAGCTTGATCCATGCGCGCCAGTATGGCGTCGGCGTTTTGCGCTTGCGCGCGAGCCGATAGAAAAAGGCAGACCGCAAATAGGAGTATTTTCATCTTTAGCGCTGAATACAAGACGCTAATAGCTACTGCTGGGTATACGCGATGAAACCCTTAATTTCCTGCTCCGCTTCATCCCGTATCGGTTCCACCCGGGTCACGCGCCAGGTTTTTCCGGTTCGCTGATGGATCAGAGACTGGGCACGCGCCGAGCGCTGAGGGTCGGGGACATCCTCCAGCAGCTCAGTCGCGATGAAAACGCGGTTCGAGCCATGCAGCGAGGACATCAGAATGATGCTCGAGGCTTTGGGCTGATCATGGAACCAATCGCGAGGGGTAACGAATATGAAGACCAGAATCAGTCCTACAACGATGTCATACTGCCAGGTCGCCCGCGCGAAATCCCAAAAAATCAGGCGTTTTAAGCCGTTCACTAAATCCAGCTTATCACCGGAACCTTAGTACTTCCGCATTACCGCGAGCGCGCGCCCCTGGATTTGTAGTGTCTCTGGCTGAACGAAAATCGGCTCCATGGCAGAATTGGCGGGTTGCAGGCGAACACGTCCGTCAGGTTCGAGATAGTACCGCTTCAGCGTTGCCTCGCTCCCGTCCAGCAGCGCGACAACAATATCGCCGTTTCTTACCGAGTCGGTCTTCTCCACCAGCACGAAATCCCCGTCGCAGATATGATCGTCAATCATCGATTCGCCGCGTACCGCAAGGGCGAACGTGCTGTCGTTCCCGACAAAGTCGGAAAAGTGAAGTGACTCCGCGTCGGCAATTGCCTCGACAGGTGAGCCCGCGGCGATGCGGCCCAAAAGCGGCACCGCCTGTTCTATGCTCTGCGGGTGCCGGACTTTCTCCTCGGCAAAATAGCGTTCTCCGATCTCCAAAGAACGGCTGTGATTGTAGGTCCGGCGAAGATACTGCTTCGCCTCGAGCGCCTGGACGTGCTTGTGCACGGTTGCCAGTGACGCCAGATCGAGCCCGGATGCAATCTCTTCGTAGCTCGGGCTGTACCCGTGCTTTTCGATGAAAGTGGACAGGAAGTCCATCACTTCTTTCTGTCTCCGAGTCAGTGCCATACGGCTGCGTGTCTCCCTGACCTTTAGTTTTGGCGAAGAAAGGTCGAAAGTCAAGGGGGCGGGTAATTATCCCTTGACAACACGTATCCATTCAGCTACAGTAGAAACATGAGCACCGCAAGAAGCAGAGAGATTGGCGCAAAGCAGTCTATTCCAAAGCACTTGCGGTTCACGTTCGAGGACTTCAACCGGAGATTCCCAGACGACGATGCTTGCTTGGAGCAAATCAAGGAACAGCGTTGGCCGGATGGGATGGCCGATTGCGAAAAGTGCCAAGAGAAAACTCGGCACCATCGGATTGCTGGACGTACAGCATACTCTTGTCAGAACTGCGGGACTCAGATTTACCCGCTAGCTGGAACCATCTTCGAAAAGAGCACTACTTCTCTTAGGGCTTGGCTTTATGCCATGTACCTGATGAGTTCAACCCGTTGCGGAATCTCCGCTAAGCAGATTCAACGCGAGACCGGCGTCACCTACAAAACAGCGTGGCGCATGTTTCGCCAGATCAGAACCCTGATGTCTGAGGATCTGCAACTGGAGGGGCCGACGGTGGAGATCGACGAAACCTATTACGGCGGCGTCCGCAAGTACGGCACCGGTCGCCCAATGCGCGGCGACAAGAAGAAAACTCCTATCGTCGGCGTCGTTGAGCGCAAGGGCCGCGTTGTAGCGAAGACCGTTGAGACCGTGGGAAGCGCTACCCTTCTTGGCATTGTTCGTGAGCACGTGCTACCAGAGAGCACTATCTATTCGGATGAGCATCGCGGTTACGATGGCATCAAGGGACTTCGCAGGACTGACGATACAACTCTAAACGCTGGCTATCAACATCGGCGCATTCACCACAGTTCCAAAGTGTACGTCGTTGGTGACATCCACACCAATTCGGTCGAGGGATTCTGGAGCTTAATCAAGCGCGGGATCGGCGGCGTGTATCATGCCGTCAGTCAGAAGTATTTGCAAAGCTACCTGGGTGAGTACAGCTATCGATACAACCGCAGGGATCAGGGAAACTTGATATTTAACGCGGTTTTGGGTGAGGTTTCGAAGCGGGCAGGAGTGGTGGAGAAAAAACCGCCCGCTTCAGAAGGGCATCAAACTGATCTTCCGTTATCGGATGTGCCTTTTTAAGCGTCTCCGGCAACGGCTTTAACGTTTTAGGTTTCGTGTTCGAGTGATCGCTATCAGCTTGGCGGCTCATGTAGCGGATCGGCTCCTCACAGTTCCAGTGTACCGCTAAGGAGAGCCGATATGCTTACTCGTTTACTGCCGTCCGAAGATGCGGCCCATGAGGTGTTGGCGTGTCCTTGCCTATACAAACAACAAAAGCACCGCTCTATATCCGTGTATTCAAATGGACGCGCGGCGGGGCCATATGGGACGGAATTAAATGGATTCTCGGGGCCGTTGTCGCTGGGAAGGGTGGGTCGGTAATGACTCACACGTCCTGGATCGACATGTCCCTTCTGCTAGTTGGCGTTGCAATCATTGCGTCAACTTTCGTTCGCCGCCGTCCTGTGTCGCCTATTCCAGATGAGGCTCCAACATTGTTCAAAACTGCGGGGGCCGGAAGGGGAGTAACCGCTGCCGACCACTGGGCAGACGTTGGCTCATTCGACAACCTGATTTACGAGGCAGAGGATCTAAGGAAACGGCTGGAGGATATCCGGGAAGCTGACGGCGACAAGAAGTTTTCCTATCCCCTATCCGCGAGCACCCTGCCGGATGCGGTGAATACGTGGCCGGAAAAGCAAGTCCTTGAATTCAGAATCCGTTATCGCGCCCATCTTGAGAAAATCACAAAGATACATCATTTTTTCCAGTCCGTTATGACTATGAGTGGATTCCCATCGGATATCAAGTCTTTGGATGTTCTCCGATCCGTTGAGGATCATCTGAAGCGATTGCGCGAACTTCGCTCTGCTTCGATAGATAAGGCTTGGTCTGTCGCCCAGATAGAAATCCGAGGTCTACAGGCTACTGGTACGGGATCTTTCTTCACCTAAACACTTCCCATGTATCTTACCTGGTCAATATGACACACGGTCTTGCCGAATTTGCTTCAAGACCTGTTTACGACGTAGAGGACACTGGCCGCGACAGCAGCAATCGACAGAATCAGCCACCAGATCGCGATGCGCTTAATTGTCCGCAGTGACTTGTCTATGGACCCCAGATACATTAGCGGGTTGGTCTGCGAACCCTTCAGTACGTAGCCGCATTCACATTTGTCGGCTGTCGATAGATTGATGATGCCGCAGGACGGGCAAGTCATTGCGGGGAAGCATAACACATCAACTCTACACGGTGCCCTATCATCCTGGTTTGCTTAGGGGATTGGGGGTAAACCCTCAGCCAAGTGGCGCATGAACGCTCGAACGGCGTTCCAAACGTCGGAGCATTTTTCTTCGTCGTAACTAATTTCCACATGCAGCGACGGGTTGCGCCATGCATCTTTGACCGCTCTCAAGTTAGCGGTAGCATCCGCAAAAAACTGCGGACCCTTTTGCCATTCGGGTGATCGGTCCGCGTATGGCTTTTTTAGCTCGTCATCGCAACGTTTAAGAATCCGTTCCCAATTTGGATTGGTTTTCGGATTTAGATTCGGATCGTTTAGTGACTTCCCTAGTTCTCGCAAGCCAGCCTCTATAACTCGCATCAGATGAAAGACGCATGCAGTGAATCGCCCGAAGGCCAAGCATTTGCCCGCCTCCTCTATGTCCAAGGTAGCGGATGGAAACCGATTGAATACATTCACTCCAAACAAATAGGGGTCATTAAGGAACGAGGATTTTCCCGGTTCCAACGAAAAGAATTCGACATTCCTCAGTTCGTCATCAATTCGTTTCTTTAGGATGGTTATCTCGTTTACGAAAACTTGCGGCGTTAGATCCTTCCTGTCGTTTCGTTTCGATAGCTCTTCTAGTGAGGTGTTGAGGCAAACAGGCCAACCCAAATGGGACTCTACCGACGCGATAAGCTCGTCCGCATAGGAGGCTGAGAACCGAAGCCCAATGGAATTGCAAGCCTGAGATAGTTTTCGTAATGCGTTCAGGATCTCGCTTGTCTCGCCATGTATGAGATCGACCATCTCTGGGGCATTCGATAAACGCCCCAAGTCTTCCATGCGTCGGATGATCTCAACCCATTCAGAAGCCAAAAGGACAAGCATTTCTAATAGATTCCGAACGCGACCGAGGTACGGATCGTTCTTATCAACCTGATGATCGCTTCGTGATTCTAGTATACGTGTAGTCAAGGGATAATTACCAGGGGGCGGGTAATTATCCCTTGAGTACACGTACATTAGGGCGGCGAGCTGGCCGATGAACATCAAGCGGGCGCGTGGCACAGGCTGGAGGGTCTATACGGCAGTTTCGAGCTGATGCAATCCTGGTGTCTCGCGGTGCCTTCGACAAGCCAGGCCGGTTATTGCGTGCCGCTCACCGCCGCGGAAGTTCCAACTGAGTTCGTAAGGGTCACGCTGACGGATTGAATTACGCTCGCGCTGCCGCTCAGCGTGAACGGGACGGTCAACTCGAACATGCTGCCGATCGCCTGACTGGCCGATGTACCGAACCACTGCGAAAATTCGGAAGTGACCGGAACCGAAAATGTGGTGCTTCCCACAAGTTCCGTTCCAGCCGCGGCGGAGAAGCTGAAGCTCGCCGTTGTGACTTCACGCGTCGTCGAATATCCCGTCAGCTGAACGTCAAACCCGGTCGCCGTCACATTCGTGATTTGAACGCTGCTCGCCGTGATGACTGGAGCGAGCGCCGGAACGGCAATCGCACCCGTGACGTGCGGCTGCGGAGTGACGTCCGTTGACCCGGAGGTTAACTTCGTCAGCTCGATGGTGATGGTTCCGGCTACGGTTCCCTGCTGAAGCATTCCTACTGTCAGGGGCGTATTTGGCGCTTGCCCCTGCGGAATGGTGAAGGTCAAGGTCGTGCCTCCGGATAAGAACTGCAGTCCGGGGTCCACATAGCCGCTAGGAAGTCCGGCTACACTCGGTGTGAAGCTGAGCTGCAGGATGCCTTGCAACGCGGTCGGATAAGCAGTCGCGAGCTGGACGCCCACGCTGACCTGCTGAGTAGGTGCCGATGTCGACGTGGGAACCACGATCGATATCGCTACAGACGGCGGACTGACCGTTCCTGAATACGACTGATGCGCCCTCTGCGTAGGCGTACTGCTGTCGGTGACCTGGACCGTATAACTATATGCCCCTGATGTTGTGGGCGTCCCGCCTATGGTGATGCTGGAGCCCGCCGTGCTGCTGAGCTTGACACCAGCCGGCAAAGACCCGGAGCTGATCGACCAACTGTACGGCGCCGTGCCGCCCGAAGCCGTGCAAGTTGCCGAATAGGCGATTCCGACCTGAGTGGGTCCGGTAGTTGGCGAACAACTAATTGTCAAGCCTGGAGCCACTACCCCGATATTTCCCGAATAAGGCTGGCTCGCGGTTTTGCTCGCCTGATCCGCTACTTGGACCGTGTAGCTGTAAGGACCAGCCGTCGTAGGAGTGCCGCTGATCGTAATACTTGAACCAGTCGTGCTGCTCATCTTAATGCCTGCCGGCAAGGACCCGGCGCTGATGGACCAAGTATAAGGAGACGTTCCACCGGACGCCGTGCAAGTAGCCGAATAACCCACGCCGACCTGAGTTGGACCAGTAGTCGGCGTGCAGCTGATCGACGGAAGCGGATTGATAGTTCCCGAGTACGATTGCTGCGCAGTTTGTGAGGCGCTATCGGCTACCTGGACTGCATAGCTGTATGGCCCCGAGCTGGTCGGAGCCCCGCTGATCGTGATGCTCGAACCGGTGGTGCTGCTCAGCTTGATGCCCGCGGGTAAAGATCCGGAGCTGATCGACCACGTGTACGGACTCGTGCCGTTCGATACCCTGCAAGTAACGGAATAGGCCACTCCGACCTCCGTCGGACCCGTCGTCGTCGTGCAGGCAACGGTTGGAAGCGGGTTTATAGTTCCTGAATACGTCTGTTGAGCTGTTTGTGACGCGCTGTCGATTACCTGCACTGTGTAGCTGTAGCCGGCCGCAGTTGTCGGAGTGCCGCTGATGGTAATGCTTGAGCCGGTTGTGCTGCTCAGCGCAAGATTGGGCGGCAAGGCCCCCGAGCTGATCGACCAGCTATAAGGGGCCGTTCCGCCTGATGCGGTGCAGGTAGCCGAGTAAGCAACTCCCACCTCAGTAGGGCCGGTTGCAGGCACGCAACTGATTCCTACTCCCGCGCTTATGTTTCCCGAATACGCCTGTTGAGCA
This sequence comes from Bryobacteraceae bacterium, assembly GCA_049582585.1. Lineage (GTDB taxonomy): Bacteria > Acidobacteriota > Terriglobia > Bryobacterales > Bryobacteraceae > Bog-105. Next base: position 6,607 of record JBAUUG010000103.1, read on the forward strand.
CTCTGGGCGGCGCTATCCGTCACTTGGACCGTGTAGGCGTAAGCGCCCGCCGTCGTCGGGACGCCGCTGATCGTGATGCTCGATCCAGTGGTGCTGCTCAATGTAAGATTCGGCGGCAAAGACCCTGGGCTAATGGACCACGTGTAGGGAGCCGTTCCACCGGAGGCAGTGCAAGTCGCCGAATAGAAAACTCCTACCTGCGTCGGGCCCGTTGTCGGAACGCAGCTGATGGAGACAGCAGGGTTTATAGTCCCCGAATAGGCCTGTTGAGCACTTTGTGGCGCGGGCATCGCGCTATCGCTTACCTGAACCGTGTAGCTGTAAGCGCCCGCCGCGTCGGCTTTGGGAGTGCCGCTGATCGTGATGCTCGAGCCGGTAGTGCTGCTCAGAGTTATTCCATCGGGTAACGCACCCGAGCTGATGGACCAAGTGTAGGGAGCCGTTCCACCGGATGCTGTGCAAGTGGCCGAGTAGCCAATCCCCACCTGGGTAGGCCCCGTTGTGGGAACGCAGTTGATAGCCACAGCCGGGTTTATCGTCCCCGAATACAACTGTTGTGCCGTCGTAAGAGTAGCGTCGGTCACCTGAACCGTATAGCTGTAAGCACCTGCGGCATCGGGCTGGGGAGTACCGCTGATCGTTGCTGTCGAGCCGCTGCTGGTCAGAGTTATTCCATCGGGTAACGCACCCGAGCTGATGGACCAGCTGTACGGCGCGGTACCGCCCGATGCCGTACACGTCGCCGCGTACGCCACGCCAACCTGAGTAGGTCCCGTGATAGGAGAGCAACTGATCGTCACAGTCGGGGATGATGCCGGACCGATGTTCCCCGAATATGTTTGTTGCGCGCCTTCCGTAGGCGTGCTGCTATCAGTGACCTGAACGGTATAGGCGTAGCTCTGTGGAGTCGTGGGAGTGCCGCTGATCGTCAGGGTTGAGCCACTCATGCTGGGCGTGAGGCCGTCGGGAAGCGATCCGGAACTGATTGACCACGTATACGGAGCTGTGCCGCCCGCCGCAGTGCAAGTAGCCGAATATGCAACACCCACCTGAGTGGGACCGGTATTCGGTGAGCAGCCGATGGTCAACGTACTCGTCACCGCGGCAATGGTCCCTGAATACGACTGTTCGGCGGTCTGCGAGAGGGTGTCTGTTACTTGGACCGTGTAGCTGTAAGCTCCCGGGGTGGTTGGAGTGCCGCTTATGGTGATGCTTGAGCCGCTAGTGCTGCTGAGTGTCAACCCGGCTGGGAGAGCGCCCGCACTGATCGACCAGGTGTAAGGAGCGATGCCGCCCGATGCCGTACAAGTAGCTGAATAAAAGACGCCAACTTGAGTCGGCCCTGTAGTCGGCGTGCAACTTATGGTTGGGCCGAGACCTTGGGCGCGAGCAAAGCCGGTTATACAGAAAGCGAAGAGGGCCAGGAGGGCCAGCCGCTTCATTTGCTCGATCCGCCGACGAAAAATGTTGAAGGCGTCGTGCGCTGCCAAACGAATATCCAATGCGTCGAGTCGCCGGCGCGGGTAAGCAAGAACACGTCGCGGATTCCGGCGCTGTCAAGGACGCTGGGGTTATTGGCAACCGGGTGCGCAGAAATTGCTCCCGAAGCTGGATCGATTGAGAACACTAGATGCTGCGAGGTCGAAGCAACTAGAATGGTTTTCCCGTCCGCACTAGACGCTGCCGCTTCCGGCTGAGAAATCAGTGAGCCGGAGGTCAAGGTCTTTACCACTGGACCGTTCGTAACCGATCCCAGCAGCACTACTGTGTTCAGACGGTCGTCGCAAACTACCGCGTCGTGAGTCTTCGCCAGAAAGATTAAAGCGGACATATTCGGGGATTGATACACGGGAACGGGTCCCGAATCAGGCGCTAGGAAAGAAACCGCGCCCGTGTCATCCGCCATCAGCAGCGCTTTACCGTCATCGCTGATCGCCAGTCTGCTGACCGCACCGCCCACGGAAGCATTTGGAAAATCGCCACTAACGCTCGGCGAGCCAGGCAGCCCTGTGACAACTTGAAACCGATTCATCTGCTGTGAATAGAGAAGCGCCGACGAGCCCGTGGGGCTGAAGGCCAGCAGGTCTGCTTGGTGTATTGCCCCCGCGATCGGAAGCGGGATTATGCTCTCGCCAAGCGCAGCGCCGCGGAGTATAGCGACGCATATCGGGCCGCCCGCGCCCTGCTCAATCAGCGCGTACGCATGTCCGGGAGCAATGTGAACGCTGGTTACCGTATTCGGCAACAGTAACGGATCACCCAGCCGGGCCGCTCCGGGAATCCCAAGAATGGGAGTTATCTGGTTCGTAGTTGGCCCGGCGATGAATCCCAGCGTAGGGGCGGAAAATCGATTACTGCGATTCGCGTCTGTCTGTGGGCTTTGAGCGCGGGCCGCAAGCGCCGCCGCGAGTAATGCGATTGTGAAATGCCTCATGTTAGTGCGGTGCGCCGACCGTCGGGTTCCCGCCCAAGCCGATGGTAGCGGTTTGTGTGGAAGAACTACTGCTGCTGGTCGAACTGCCGCCGTGACTCAGTCCCAAAATGGCTCCGACCGCTCCTGCCGCGGCAACGCCCACCAGTAGTCCAATTTTGCCCGCTGACATGCCGTGGCCTCCTCCGCCGGCCACTGGTTTAGAGGAACCTAGAATCTTGTTCGATTGCGCGATGCTTGCTGTCGTCGTCTGGTCGCCATAGGAAGCGGTCACCTGAATGTGAAAGGTCCCTTCGACACTATTAGGCTTAAAAGGTTTTGCCGCTGCCCGGCCGTCCGGATCGGTCATCACCGTAAGGAGCTGTGTACCGCCCGCAAAACTTCCGCCAGGCCCTTCATTGGGAACAAAGAAGGTAACTAACGCGCCCACCACAGGTCGCTGGTTCTCATCTTCAACACGGACCACGGGTCCCGTCCCCTCATGCGTTTTGATGTTGTTGATCGCGCCCTCTCCCTCCACAACAACGATGGCGAGTTTTGGAGCCTGAGCGGTCTGGCCCGGCGCGCGCGGCGAAGTCGCAAGCGGAAACAGCCGAAGCTGGTAAGGCGATGCGCTGGTTTGGCATTTGGCAGGAGGCGCAACCAGGCAGATGGCCCACGCAGCAACCAGCGCGGCCAGTATCGATCGAAGTGGCAAGTATCTCCTCTCTAAGGTGCGTGAGCTACAGTACGTTCGATTGTATTCTACTCTTCTGCTTGAGAAAGCGGCAGCCCGCACATGTAGCGCCTGCCCGGCTACCGAAACGGCGCGGCCGAGAACGAAGCAAACGTCAGCAGCGCGGAAGGAAATATGCCCAGAATCAGCGTCCCCGCTGCACTCGCCCAAAGCGCCAGGCGCAGGCTGCCGGACGGTCTTGCCAACTCATTCATCGCCGCGCCCGGCTCGCGCATGTAGACCGCGACTAGAATTTTCAGGTAATAAAACGCCGCGATCGCGCTATTGATCAACCCGAGCACCGTCAGCCACACGAGGTGCGAATCCAGCGCCGCCTGAAAGACATAGAATTTCCCAAAAAATCCACCCGTTAACGGTACGCCGATCAGCGAAAAGATGAAAATCGCCAGCAGCGCTGCGGTTATCGGCTCACGGCGCGCGAGGCCCGCCAGATCGTCGATCTTCACATGCGTTTCATGCCGCGCCGCTACATGACTCACCACCGCGAACGCGCCGATCTGCATCAGTGCATACGAGGCCAGGTAAAACATGGCCGCCGTCATTCCAATCTGGGAGGCTGCCGTCAGCGCCACCAGTACGTAACCGGCGTGCGCGATAGAACTATAGCCCAGCAACCGCTTCACGTTGGTTTGCAGCAGTGCCGCGAAGTTGCCGATCACCATACTAAGCAGCGCGCAACCCCAAACCAGCGGAATCCAACGTTCATTCATGGGACGGAAGGAGGTCATGAACACGCGAAAGAACACCGCAAATGCCGCAGCTTTTGGAGCCGCCGACATGAACGCGCTCACGGGGGATGCGGCGCCCTGGTAAACATCGGGAGCCCAAATTTGGAATGGGGCGATGGAAACCTTGAATGCGAAGCCGACGAACATCAATGCCGCCGCGAGACCGGCAAATTCGGCCCGTGCCGGGTCAAGCGCAGAGATGCTCGATCGTATTTCATCCAGATTAGTTGAACCCGTAACACCGTAAATCCACGCAATCCCATAGAGAAGAAACGCAGTGGCGAACGAGCCAAGCAGAAAATACTTCAACGCCGACTCATTATTACGGCGGTCGTCGCGCAAGAATCCCGCGAGTATATATGTCGCGATAGACGAAATCTCAAGCCCGATGAACACCATGATCAGGTCGCTTGCCGTCGCCAGGATGCACTGTCCCACTAAAGAGAAAAGGATCAGCGCGTAGTATTCGCCGGTTTGCGCATTCTCCCGCTCCAAATACGTGAAGGAGGCTAAAATGCAGATACCTCCTGCTACCAGCACGACTCCGCGGAAGAAGGTTCCGTAGCCATCCACCACGATCATGTTTTGAAATGCCGACCCGGCATTGTTATAGGCCCAGACATTCGCTCCAAATGCGATCACAGTCCCGGCGAGCGAGAGAACGCCCAGCCCAATCCTGCGCCTCGCCCCCATCATTGCCTCCAGCATCATGACGGCGATCCCGACGATACTCAGCACGATCTCGGGAAGAAATCGGAGGTACTCAACCGCGTGAGGCTGGAAGTTACCGAGCATTCACATCCCCCGACACTGAGCCCGGAGCGAACCGGCGGGCCGGCATGTCAACTTTCACCCGGTACTCATTATTCATGCTGGTCTGTTCTAAAAGGTGCGATGTGGCCGATGTGATGGGTGGCATGAACGATTGCGTATAGCTGCCCAGCCAAACCATCAGAGCGATCAACGGCAACACGGGAGCCCACTCTCGAAATTTCAGGTCTGACATCGATGAAGTCCGATCGCTCGTCTTTCCCCAAAACGTGCGTTGATACATCCACAGCATGTAGGCGGCGGAAAGAATGACCCCGACCGCAGCCCACGCCGCCCACCCGAAATCGGTAAGCGCCGCGCCTTGCAGCACCAGATACTCACCGATGAAATTGCACAACGCGGGCAAACCGATGCTGGCCAGCATGGCAATCATAAACGCCGCCCCCAGGCCGGGAGCCCGGGTCGCCACCCCACCGAAATCCGCGATCTCCATGGATCCGCGCCGCTCCTCCAGGTACCCCGCGAGCAGGAACAGAGCGCCGGTCGAAAGCCCGTGCGCAATCATCTGATATACAGCGCCGTCCTCACCCTGCTGGTTGAACGTGAAGATTCCGAGCACGACAAAACCAAGATGACTTATTGACGAATAGGCGATCAGGCGCTTGATGTTCGGCTGGATAAGAGCAAGCAGCGCCCCATAGATGATTCCAATAATCGCGAGAACAATGACCCAGTTTGCGCATCGATGCGCGCCGCTCGGTGATAAGGCGATGCAATAGCGAATGAGACCGTACGCGCCCATTTTGGACATCACCGCCGCAAGCAAAAAAGTAGCTGGAGCGGGTGCCTCGCTATAAGTGTCCGGCAACCAGGTATGCAGCGGAAAGATGGGCACTTTCACGGCAAACGCCGCGAAGAACCCGAGGAACAAACCTAGTTGCTGGCTGGACGTTAACACCACTCGCCCAGAAGCGAGCGCGTTCAGAATCTCGACATAATCAAACGTGCCGGCTTGAGTATGGAGATACAGGATCGAGGCCAGCATCAACACTGAGCCGAGCATTGTATAAACGAAGAACTTGACCGCGGCGACTCCGCGCCTCGCGCCGCCCCAACCGCCGACCATCAAGTACATGGGAACCAGCGCCACTTCCCAGAACACGTAGAACACGAACAGATCAAGCGCGGAAAACACGCCGATCAGGCCAAATTCAAACAGCAGCAAAAGGGCGAAAAACGTTTTCTGCCGGTCCTTGATCATCGTTCGCGAGACCCACAGGCCAATCGGCAAGAGCAGCGTGGTTAGAAGCACCAGCCAGAGATTGATGCCGTCTATGCCCAGATGCAATCGGATCTGCAGGCCGGGACTATCAATCCACATGCTATTCACGCTCGAAGTGAACTGCGCCGGGTTAGCCAGCGCGGGGCCGATGAGCCCCAAGGAAGCTAAGAAGGTGGCGATGGTCGTGATCAGCGCAACCGCAAAGGGAGCTTTTGATTCACGAGGCATGAAGAGCAGGACGAAAAAGCCGATGAGCGGAAGATACAGGGCGATTGATAGAAGGTTCACCGTCTGCCTCCCACCAAACCCAAAACGAAAATGACCAATAGTGATCCCGCCAGCACCCATGTGGCATAGTTACGGATGCTTCCGGATTGTAATTGTCTAAACAGCGAACCCCAACCGCGTACCACCCGGCCCAAGCCGTTCACGAAAGAAGTATCGATAACCGCTTCATCCACGCCTTTCCAAAGCACGTATCGTGAAATGCTCTCAAGGGGCTTCACGATCGCCGCTGAATAAATCTCATCTACGTAGTACTTGTTCGCGACCAGCGTGTATAGCGGGCCGGCGCTGGTCTTGAGCGACTCAGCAAGCGAAGGCCTGACGACGTATAGGAGAGCGGCGATGACGATTCCGATAATCCCGAATGAGGCAGAGATGAACATAGCTTTCACGTTCTCGTGCTCCGCTAGGGGAAACGCCGGAGAGAGCCAAGTGGGAATGTTGATGAATCCGCCGCCCGCCGCAAGTATTGCCAGCACGATCAGCGGAAGGGTCATAACGAGCGGCGATTCATGCGCGTGATGATGCCCGCGGTACGTTCCAAAGAACGCCAGGAAATACGCGCGAAAAACGTAAAAGGCCGTCATGCCCGCGGTAAATGCGCCGATCCAGAACATCCACTGCGAGTGGGCGTAAGCGGCCGAAAGGATCGCATCCTTGCTGAAGAATCCAGAGAAACCAGGAAAGCCCGAGATCGCCAGGCTTGCAATGCCGAGGGTTACGAAGGTGATGGGCATTGCTCTCCTGAGCCCGCCCATGTGGCGAAGATCCTGCTCGCCCCCGAGTCCATGAATCACGCTGCCCGCGCCCAGAAACAGAAGCGCCTTGAAAAATGCGTGCGTCATCAGGTGAAAAATGCCCGCGGAATACGCTCCCAGCCCCACGCCCAGAAACATGTAGCCCAGTTGAGAAACTGTCGAATACGCGAATACCCGCTTGATGTCGTTCTGCGTGATGCCGATGGTTGCCGCGAACACTGCTGTCAACAACCCGATCACCGCAACTACGTTCATCGCCAGCGGCGCGTGATTGTAAAGAAACGAAACGCGGGCGATCATGTAGACCCCGGCAGTGACCATCGTCGCCGCGTGGATCAGAGCCGAAACCGGCGTTGGGCCGGCCATCGCGTCCGGCAACCAGACGTAAAGCGGCAACTGAGCGGATTTGCCTGTCGCACCCACAAACAGCAGCAGTGTCATGGCCGTCAATGCGCCCGCTCGGGCCTCAATGGGCATGGTTGAAACCGCGGTAGCGATCTTTCCGAAATCAAGCGTCTTGAATGTGATCACAATCAGGAATATGCCGAGCGAAAAACCGAAATCGCCGATCCGATTTACAATGAACGCCTTATTCGCCGCGTTGCTTGCGAAATCCTCCGTGAAGTAGAAGCCGACCAGCAGATAGCTGCACAAGCCCACGCCTTCCCAACCCACGAACATCAGCAGCAGATTTGAGGCGAGCACCAGCAGCAGCATGAAGAACACGAATAGGTTGAAGTAGCTGAAGAATCGGTAATAGCCGTCCTCATGCTCCATGTACCCGACTGCGTAGATGTGGATCAGCAAGCCGACGCCGGTCACTACCAGCAGCATTACCGCGGTCAGCCGGTCTACGACTAGATCGAAGCCGACCTGCAGAAATCCGCTCTGTATCCAAGTGAAGTAATGTTCGGAATACGCTGTGTTCAGCGGATACAACTTGAACAGAACCACGGCTACGTAGACGAACGATGCAGCGATGGATCCAACCGCGAACAAATTAACGACTGATTTGGATACCCGTTTCCCGATTAAGCCGTTAAGCAGAAATCCGATTAGCGGAAAAAGTGGAATGAGCCAGAGAGTCATTATGATCTCTACAGGATGATCTCTACAGCTTCATCGAATCCACTTCGTCGATCTGCAAGGTGCCGCGGTTCTTGAAGATGGTTAGGATGATCGCCAGTCCCACTGCGGCTTCAGCGGCAGCCACTACCATCACGAAAAACGAATAGATGTGGCCTTCAATCGACCGCAGCTCGTAGGAGAACGTTACGAAACTCAAATTCACCGCATTCAGCATTAACTCAATGGACATGAATACAGTGATCACGCTTTTCCGGTAAAGAAATCCCGCTACCCCCAGCGCAAACAGAATTGCGCTCACAATCAGATACCAGGACAATGGAACGGGCGGCAGGTGAGGCATTTCAATCAATCTCCTTTCGCGCCAAAATCACGGCTCCTAGAATTGCGATCAGGATCAAAATCGAGATTACTTCGAATGGCAACAGATACTGCGTAAAGAGCATTCGACCAACTTGTTGCGCCGTGCCGCCCACCCAGCTCCCGAACTCCACGCTGCGCATGACCGGTAGCACACCGCGGATCAAGAAGCCCAGCACGGCTACGAACGCAAGCAGCAGCGGCAGCCCGGCAATCTGCGCAAACCACGACTTGCCGCTCGATTTCTCCGTTCCGGCATTCAGCAGCATAATGACAAACACGAACAGCACCATCACCGCGCCGCCGTAAACAATCATCTGAGCCATGGCGATGAATTCTGCCCCCAGCAGCAGATACAAGACGGCCAGTGAGCCCATCACGCCAATCAGGGAAAGCGCGCTCGTAATCGGATGCTTCTGAAGAACCAGATTAAAGGCGCAAGCAATCGCGACAACGGCAAAAATGATGAAAAGAATTGTATCCATCTAATTGATCGTCTTCTCTAGAAAACCGCCACCATCAATGCGGTCAGCAGCAGGTTGAGCAGCGCGCAGGGGAACAGAAATGTCCACGCAAAGTGCATGAGCTGGTCGTAGCGGAAGCGGGGAAGCGTGCCTCGGACCCATATGTACGTAAACAGCAGAATGCCAACTTTAGCTGCGAACCAGAATGCCGGCACGAGGATCGCGTGAAGGATCGGAACGGACCACAGCGCCGCCAGAATCAAGAATCCCAGCGCAAAAACCGGAAACGTCAGCCGGTCCCTCTTACGAGCCCTCACCACCGCCTGATAGAAACACCAAATTGCCCCAAAAATAAAGGCGGCAGCGGGAACCCAATCGGAATACGGGGCAGGGAACAGCGGGTGCCAGCCGCCCAGGAACAGCAAGGTCGCCACGCAGCTGATGGTAATCATGTTCGCGTACTCCGACATGAAGAAACACGCGAATTTCATGCTGCTGTATTCGGTATGAAATCCCGCCACCAGCTCGTTTTCCGCCTCCGGCAAATCGAAGGGCAGGCGGTTGGTCTCGGCGAAGCCGGCAATCATGAAGATGACGAATCCGAAGATCTGCGGAAACGGCATCTGAAAAATATTCCAGCGCGGAATGAAGCCCAGGTAATAACCCGCCTGGCTATCTGAAATCGCGCGAAAGTTCAGGTGATTCGCGAGCAGCAATGGCGAAATAATCACCAGCGTGAACGGCAGCTCATAGCTGACCATTTGCGCGCTGCTCCGCAGAGCGCCAAGCAAAGAATATTTGTTGTTCGATGACCAGCCGGCGAGCGCCACGCCGTAAACACTCACCGAGCTAATCGCGAGAATGAACAGGATACCCACGTTGACATCGCTGATCTGCATGAATGTGTGATATCCGAACACGCTAATCTCAGGCCCGAACGGAATGATGGAGATTGCAATCAGCGACAGGCATACCGCGATGAAGGGCGCGAGCAGGTACACGAATCTGTTGACATACGGAGGCAGAAGATCTTCTTTAGTCAGCAGCTTGAACACGTCCGCCAGCGGCTGCATCAAGCCATGCGGACCTACGCGAAGAGGCCCCGTACGCGATTGAATATGCGCCAGCACCTTCCGCTCCACCCATTGCAGATAGGCGAGGGTGGTCATGAAAATCGCAAAGACTATCGCAATCTTGATAAGGCTGGCGATGAAGAAGTTCATTTCTCCCGCCTCAACGTTTCCAGCTGCACGCTGCCTTCGCGGGTGACCGGCTCCTTGTGAGGGTCGCGGTACAGCGCGCCAGGCGATTCGATAACGGAGTTGAGCATTTCCGAATAGCGCCCCAGCGTGCCGGATGTGAATAGAGTATTCCGAGCCGAGCGCACCAATTCCGGGCGCGATTCAAACGCTACCCGTCCATTCAGCGGCGTTGTGCGCGCCGCGCCGCCGGTCTCGATCACGGCGAGCGGCACGTCATATCCACGCACTGATTTTCTGATCTCCTGGAAAACCGCTTCAGGGGTTGCCGGTCCCAGATCCTCGCGCATCTCTTTTGCCAGCAGGGCTATGATTTCCAGATCTGACTTTGCACCCATGGTTTTGGGACCCCGGCTCAGCTTCTGGATCTCCCCGCAGACATTGGTCACGGTTCCGTTCTTCTCGTACGCCGAGCCGGCCGAAAGCACAACATCGGCCCGCTGCGCGCTCTCAGTCAAAAAAAGATCCTGAACAACGACAAACGCCTTGGACGCCGCCAGAACGTCGCGCGCAAGTGGATTCGCTCCAATTACCCAAAGCGCATCCAAATCGGCAGCCGCCAATATCTGATCGTAGTTGAGTCCCGCCTCCAGACCGGCTTCCCCCACGCTCCGATATCCCGGCAGCAGATCCGGCAGCAATCCCATGTCGGAAGCCCCGCGCGAATTCGAATAATCAACCAAACAGACGTACTTTACCGGAACAGTCAGCGAATCGCCAAAGGCAACCAGCCTATGAACGCCCTCACCCTTAATTCCGTCCCCGAAAACTATGACCAGTTCCGGTTCTCCCGCCAGGCGCTCTCGCAGATCCGCCAACGCCTCGAGCTCACGGCCCGGTTCCGCGCGAATGCCAGTCGCGTAATTGTCCTCGCGCACCGGGCCAGGCGTCACTGCAGAAACATGAGCCTTGTGATGCCTCCAATTCGCGCGCAATTGGAAGGCAATCAGCGGCTGCTCCTGAGCAAGATCGCTATCGATGATCAGCGCCGCCTTGGTGTTGTACAGATCCGCCGTCGAGGCCAGAGCATTCGTCCTGCCATGCAGCGCATCGAAGAGCGTCGCGAGGTCGCCGGTCCGGTGATGGTCGATATTTGAGGTTCGCAACACTTGCCGGGCAAATTTCTGCAGCAGATAATTCTCTTCGTTGGTCGTGTGATTCGAGCCGATCACTGCAAAGTTGCCGTTCTTCGCCTTCAGCTCAGTGAATCGCTTCGCGATCGTCGCGAGCGCCATCGCCCATGACACCGGCTTCAGCTCGCCATTCACGCGGACCAGAGGCGACGTGAGACGCTCCGCGCTCTCATTGAAGTCGAACGCGTATCTTCCTTTCACGCAAAGAAATTCGCCATTGATGCCGGAGCGATCGCGATTATTTGCGCGAATGATTTCCCCGTTTCGCACCCCCAAAGTCGTCTTGCAGCCGTTCGAGCAATGCGTGCAGATGGTTCCCACATGCTCCATCTCCCACGGCCGGGTCTTATATCGATATGTGCCGCTGGTCAGCGCGCCGACCGGGCAGATATCGATGCACGCCCCGCATTCATCGCATTCCAGATGATCGCCGTGGTTTGGAACAATCTCGGATGCCACGCCACGATTGCCGATTCCCAAGGCGCTCACGCCCAGTCCTTCGCCGCAAATCCGAACGCAGCGGTAACAAAGAATGCAGCGCGGCGCATCATAATAAACCACCGGCGACCACTGCTTTTCATCCACGTGGACCTTGTTCTCGACGTACCGGCTCTCTCCCGCGCCGTAACGGAAAACCATATCCTGCAGCTCGCACTCGCCGCCCTTATCGCAAACCGGGCAATCCAGCGGATGATTCGTCAGCAGGAACTCCAGCATGCCCTTCCGCGCCTGGCGTACTTGCTCGGAATCCGTATGCGCGGCCATGCCTTCTGCTACCGGCAAGGTGCATGCTACCTGAAGCTTGGGAGTCTTCTCTACTTCGACCAGGCACATGCGGCAGGCCGCCTGCAAAGTGAGGCCATCGTAGTAGCAAAAAGCTGGAATCGATATGCCTGCTTGCTTGGCCGCGTTAATCAGCAGCGTTCCCGCCGCCGCCTTTATTTGTTGGCCGTCGATTGTGAGGGTAACTGGATCTGCCATCGAGGTCTCGCTCCTAAACGACGGCTAATTCCGGCACTCGTACCGTGGGCCGTGATTTTGCAAGATAGGCTTCAAACTCATCCCGGAATTTCGCGACGAATGCCGCAGTGGGCATCGCAGCCGCATCGCCGAGCGCGCAGAACGTTCGTCCAAGCATGTTGTTAGCCAATTCTCCGATCAAATCTATATCGCTCTCTTTTCCCCCTCCTTCGTGAAAGCGGGTAAGAATTTTCTTCAGCCAGGTTGTTCCTTCCCTGCAAGGTATGCACCAGCCGCAACTTTCGTGTGCGTAGAACTTGATGGTGCGCAGCGCGACAGCCACAATATCGGTATCTTCATCGAGCACCAGAAGACCCCCCGAACCGGCCATCGATTTCACCTTCGCCAGTGAATCGAAATCATACGGGATGTCGCATTCCTCAGGTTTCAGCACCGGCGCGGAAGACCCACCCGGAATGACTGCCTTCAGCTTCTTGCCGTTTCTCATTCCGCCGCCAACTTCGTTGATGATGCGCATGATCGGGAAACCCATCGGCAACTCGTAAACGCCCGGCTTGTTCACGTGCCCCGAAACGCACACCAGCCGCGTGCCGCCATTCTTCGGCGTCCCGAGCTCGGCAAAAGCCGCGCCACTGTTGCGGAAAATCCAAGGTACATCGCAGAATGTCTCGCAGTTATTCAGAATGGTGGGCGATTGGAACGCGCCGACCACCGCAGGAAACGGCGGCTTTAGCCGTGGAATGCCGCGCTTTCCCTCCAGTGATTCCAATAGCGCGGATTCTTCCCCGCACTCATACGCGCCGGCGCCTGTATGCGTGTAAAGCTCAAAATCCCATCCGCTTCCGAGAATGTTATTGCCTAGGTATCCGCGTTGACGCGCTTCAGCGATCGCCTGATCGACAATGTCGATCAGATAACGATATTCGCCTCGAATGAAGATATAGCCCTTATTGGATTTGATCGTCCAGCCCGCGATTAGCATGCCCTCGATCAGGCTGTGCGGGTCGTTTTCCATTAGCAGGCGATCCTTGCAGGTGCAAGGCTCGCTCTCATCGGAATTGCAAATGATGTACGTCGGTTTTCCGGTGGTGCGCGGCACGAAACTCCATTTCATGCCCGTCGGGAATCCCGCGCCGCCGCGGCCTCGCAGCGAGGAAGCTTTCAGCTCGTCGATAATCGCTTCCGGAGTCATGCCCACGGCCTTTTGAATTGCTATGTATCCATCGTTGGCCAGATACGTATCGATGGAGGCCGAATTCGGCAGATCGAACCGTTGCGAGATAATCCTGACTTCTAACGGGCTCGGTTCGTTGTAGCGCATGTGACCTACGACGCCTTCCTATCGTACGTGCCGTCGTGCAACGCCTCAACCAAGCGGTCGAAGCGCTCCGTCGTTACATTGTGGTGGAAATCGTAATTGATTTGGATGGCGGGAGCCCAGGAGCAAGCGCCCATGCACTCCACCTCTTCCAACGAAATGAGACCATCCGGCGTGACTTGCTTATTGCCCAGACCAAGCTTCCGGCTCGCGTGTTCGAAGAGATCCTCCCCGCCCACCGCCTGGCAGCAGATGTTCGTACACACTTGAACGTGATATGTCCCGAGCGGCTTGCGGTGAAGCATCGAATAATATCCGATTACTTCATCTACCTGGAGTGGCGTCACTGCGCACCGGCGCGCTACCTCCTCTATCAGTTCCTGCGTCACGCTGCCGATCTCATCCTGCCCGTACAGCAGCATCGGCACCACGGCGGAACGCTGCCGCCCCGCAGGATAGCTGTTCAGCAGCTTTGCGAATCGCTCTTCGAGAGCCGGCGAAAAAGTCATAAGTTCTAGCGATCCAGTTCTAGCGATCCGTGTCACCCAACACAAAATCCATGCTCGCCATAGCGGGGACAGAGTCGGAAAGCATAATCCCCTCGAGCATCGCTCCTAGCGCTTGCAAGTTCCCAAAGCTCGGCGTTCGCATGAACACGCGATGCGGATTCGCCGTCCCGTCGCTCACCACGTAATAGCCCAGCTCTCCACGCGGCGATTCCACCACTTGATAAACAGATCCTTCCGGCACGCGAAAGCCTTCGGTCACAATCTTGAAATGGTAGATGAGAGATTCCATTTGGGTCTTCATCTTCTCGCGATCGGGAAGAACCACATGCGGCGCATCGGCCTGCCAAGCTCCCGACGGCATCCCTTCCAACGCCTGCCTGATAATTCGAACGCTCTGCCGCATCTCTTCCATTCGCACTTCATACCGCGCGAACACGTCGTTCGCTGTCCGGGTCGGAACCTCGAAATCGAATTGTTCGTAGCTCGAATGCGGCGAATCCTTGCGAGCATCCATCTTCACTCCAGCGGCTCTTAGCATGGGACCCGTTACGCCGAGATCTATCATCACGTCCACCGGCAGCGCTCCGACGCCCTTCGTTCGATTCATCCAAATCGGGTTCGCAGTCAGGAGCCGGTCATATTCGTCGATGCCGTTCGCCAGTTGCTCGATGGCTTTGGCGGTGACTCTATGCCAGCCCCGCGGCGGCTCCAAAGCCAGTCCGCCGACACGTATATAGCTGGTCATCATCCGCTGGCCGGAAAACATCTCGAAGATTTTCAAGATCTCCTCACGTTCGCGAAACGTGTAGAAATATACTGTCATCGCGCCGACATCCATCGCATGGGTGCCCAGCCATACCAAATGACTCGCGACGCGCGTCATCTCGCAGAGCATCACGCGCATCCATTGCGCCATCGGGGGGATCTCCAGCTTCAGTAAGCGTTCAACGGCGAGCGCGTAACAGAGATTGTTCGAGAGGTTCGCCAGGTAGTCGACGCGATCCGTGAGCGGCACCACCTGCTGGTATTTCTTGACCTCGCACTGTTTCTCGATCCCGGTATGCAGATACCCGATCTCCGGCCGCGCTTTGAGAATGGTTTCGCCATCGAGGTCAAGCACTACCCGAAGGACGCCGTGCGTCGAGGGATGCTGCGGGCCCATATTGAGGGTCATCCGGCGGCCCGTGCCAGGCCGCTCTAGGGGCGGTTCAAGCCCGGAGGGATCCTCGATCCCAAGCTCGTGCTCCGCATCGAGAGATGCGACATGAGATTTTCCCTCAATCATGACTGCATCCTTTTGACCAGCGTCTACCCGCTGGATTTCAGAAAATAATAGCTACTCATCCTGGTACGAGTACTTATGCCCGTGCACCGGATAATCCTTTCGGAGAGGATGCCCTTCCCAATCCGGGGGCATCATGATCCGTTCCAGGTTCGGATGATTTCTGAACCTGATCCCAAACAGATCGAAAACTTCTCGTTCGTACCAGTTTGCTCCCCGCCAGACAGAACAAGCGGACTCGACTTCCTCGCCGTCGCCAACTCGAACCGTCAATCGAAGCCGCGCATTCCGGCTGATCGAATGCAGCAGATAAACCACTTCGAATCGCGGCTCGCGAGGCCACCAGTCGACCGCAGTGACGCCGCTCAGCCTTTCAAAACCCATCGTTTGCTTAAGCACGCGGCAGGCTCCCACGATTTGTTCTAAGTGAATACTCAGGACCGGCCCATCAGCGGTCATGGCCGCATCCGCAATTGCGCCGGGCAACTGTTGGTCAACTACTAAAGCGCCGGCATGTTGCGCCACCACTTCAGGCAGCACGCTTTTCCTCCGCTTGCCTCTGCTCCCGCTGCTCATCCGCCGACCAGTTCAGTACGCCCTTCTTCCAGATATAGAAGAACCCGCACAAAACCAGAACGATAAACAATAGCATTTCAAAAAATGCGAACAGCTTCAGTTCGCGAAAAATAACGGCCCAGGGATACAGAAAAATTGCTTCAATGTCGAACAGGATAAACACCATCCCGACCAGATAAAACTTCACCGTGAAGCGTTCCCGTGCATTTCCGACCGGCTTCATCCCTGATTCGTACGGAGTGGATTTGATCGGGTCGCGAACATGCCGTCCCAGCACCGCCGACAGCCCAATCATCGCGCCCGCTACCGCTATCGCAATCAGAATTTGGATTAGAACCGGATACCAAGTCTCAGCGTAAGTCGTTGGCATAACGCACCGCTACTATAATGACATCGAGTGCAGCCGCAGCTTATCACTGTTTCTATCAATGGAGAGCCGAAACAGGTGCCGGAAAATCAATCCGTCGCCGCTCTCCTCGCTCACTTGAACGTGACTGCGGATCGGGTGGCCGTTGAATTAAATCGGTCGATTGTCCGCAAACGCGATTGGGCGCAAACCGCCGTCCCGAGCGGCTCCAAAGTCGAAATAGTCGAGTTTGTGGGCGGCGGCTAATAGCGGCGGCCCAAAAATCGCACTTGACTCTTTCCGTAACTCTAGTACAATTTGGGGAGCCGATGTTCAAAACACGGAAAGCCCGTCCTGATTTACCCACCGGTCAGCGGACCTACACCAGCACCGACGTTGCGAAGATCGCGCAAGTGAGTCTTCGCCAGCTCCAGTGGTGGGATGAGCGAAAGGTCGTTTCCCCGCGTCACGAGGGCCACAAACGCATCTACCTTCCCGAAGAAGTCATCGAGATCACCGTCATCGCTGAACTTCGCCGCAAAGGATTTTCATTGCAGAAGATCCGCCGCGTTCTGCGATTCCTGCAACGTGAAATGGGACGCCGCCTCGCCGATGTGCTTTCGACCGACTCGAAGCTGCATCTGCTCACCGACGGAAAATCCATCTTCCTTGAGGATCAGCAGGATCGCATTATCGATCTATTCAAGAACGCCCGCCAGCCGATGTTTCTGGTTTGTGTCAGCGATCAGGTGAAACGCCTCGACGAGCTGCCAAAAAAGCCGAATCGCGGCGAGAATTCTCTGACCAGGCGCGCCAGAGCAACCGCGTAACCTTCGCCAAAGGTTTATA
>JBAUUG010000104.1:0-7675 GCA_049582585.1 Bryobacteraceae bacterium
GCATTGTGCGGCCTGTCCGAGCCGCCACATCAGCCCAAGTAAGAGGCTTGTGGTCGATGCCAACGGCGGGGTGAAGAATTCGAACGTAAGCAGGAAATCCATCAGGCACGACGGACGCCACTCCGGAGCCGAAGGGACGTAGCCGTGGTCCTATCCAGTCCGCTTCCACGACCTGTGTCGAAGGACGCAATCCGGTTTGCACATAACGCGAGCTAATCCAGTGCGCGCGTCTTGAAGTTCACTTTGACATCGAACGCGTCTAAGATATCGCGGATCGCGCTCTCGGCATTTTTCTGCGCCTGCCCGAGAATGCCCATCTTCAACGCAGCGCTTCTAACATCGTCAATGGCCTGGATCCGCGCCTTGTGTTCGAGGTCGGGATCATAGGGCACCCACGGCGTCCACCAAGTGATATGCCGGTCCCAGACTTTAGTCTGGTTCTCATCGATAAACGCATTGAAGAGCTTCGATTGAGGCAGCGTTATCGTCACTGAGCGTTTGCCGGAGTAGCTGACATCGTGGGCGGTCAGCGTCGCGAGATCAACGCCCGCAAGAGCCTCCCCCTGCACCATCAGCAGGATCGATTCTTCACCAAGCGGCACTTTCGGCTCGGTGAGACCAACCACTCTTTGGATGCTGTAGCGCACCGTGACGAGTTGATTGAGTTGTTTGACTTGAGTAATGACGGATGCCGAATCCAGGCGATGAATTCCGAAAGATTCCCTCAAATGCGCGTAGGCGAAAACGCACATCAGCAGAACGAAGAACCCGATCGTGGAGGTAACAGCGGCAATCTTCCATTTCACTGCCGCCGGGGTAGCAGACACTGTTGCTCTATTCGTATCTCAGGGCTTCCACCGGATCTAGCCTGGCCGCTTTACTGGCTGGCCAAATTCCAAAAAACAGTCCGGTGCTTGCTGAGACGACCAAGCCGAGAACTGCGGCCCACAAAGGAACGCTGGTCGGCAAGCTCGAGAAGACAAGGCGGCTGATTCCGGAAATGATCCATCCCAAAATGATGCCTGCAAGACCGCCCAATCCCGTCAGCACCACAGCCTCTAATAGAAATTGAAGAATGATGTCCGATTTCCTGGCGCCGATCGCCTTTCTGATCCCAATCTCCCTGGTGCGCTCAGTGACGGAAACCAGCATGATGTTCATTACACCGATGCCGCCCACCAGCAGGCCCACGGAACTCAATATCACCATGACCAGCGCCACCATTGACGTGATGGAACGGAAGTCGCTGACCATTTGCTCGGCCGTCGATAGCGCGAAATCGTCGGATTTGTTGTATGGAACGTGTCGGCCGATTCGCAGGATCACGCGGATTTGATCCAGCGCTTCCGACAACTTGCCCTGTTTCGCGCTCACCACGATGAACATGTCTTTCGTTGACGGGTAGTTTTTTCGAAACGTGAAATAAGGAAGAAGCACGCGCAGGTCATCCTGACCGAAAAAGGATGCCGCCGGTTTATTCATTGTGCCAATCACCTGAAATTCGTGCCCGTCGACTGTAATCGGCTTTCCAACGGCTTCGACATCGGCATAGAGGCTCTTGGCAATATCGGCGCCGATGACAGCGACCGGTTCGCGGCGCCGATTGTCTTCATCGGTCAAAAAGCGGCCCGAGTGCATGTCAACCTGGCCTTCGTTCGCGTATGGTTCTTCCACACCCATGAGATTGACGCCGTACATATCGTTGCCTTTATAGCGGGCCGAGATGGTGTTGAGCGTGCCGTTATTGTTGACGAACATGGTCGGGGAGACATCCTCGCATACGTCGCACTTATTTCGAATGTCGACGACATTTTCGTAAGTCAGATCCTTGCGGGTGCGCTCCTCGGCTGTGGGAGGTTTCGGGCGGCCGGCAGGAAACTTATAGACGATGATCGAGTTCGGACCAAAACTCCGCAATATAGCGGTGATTGTGGAATCGAAACCGGTGAGAATGGAGCCGACCCCAATGATAGTGCCGGTGCCCATCACGACGCCCAGGACTGTCAGGAGCGCTCGCATTTTGTGAGCGCGAATGGTCTGTAGCGCCAGGCCCGTCGCATTTAAGAAGGCAAGCCAATTCATGTTATTGCTCGGACCTCAGCGCCTCAATAGGATCCAGTTTCGAGGCCTGCCGCGCAGGATAGATGCCGAAGAATAATCCAACAATAGCGGAAAGCCCGACGCCGATGAACACAGAGGCGATAGGAAGCGCCATCGGGACCGAAGCCGCATTCCGAATAATGGCCGCGATGGCCCATGCGATTAGGACTCCGATCAGCCCGCCAGTCGCCGCGAGCGTTGCGGATTCCACCAGGAACTGGTTGAGAATATCGGTTCTTCTCGCGCCAAGCGATTTTCGTATACCGATTTCGTGCGTACGCTCAGTCACCGCAGCGAGCATGATGTTCATGATCACAATGCCGCCAACCACCATGAAAACGGACACGATGGCTACCGCCGTAGCGGCTATCGCCGAGGTAAGACGCTGCCACAGATCGACGAAGGAGTCTGAAGAAATGATGCCGAAGTTATCGTCTTGCCCGGGGCGAAGATGACGAAAGGCCCGCAGCAGCATCGTGACTTCGTCCTCAGCTTGCGTTAAATGCAATTGGTCGATCGCTTTCGCCACCAAGCTCATTCCTTTCTGCACGCCGTAGGTCTTGAAGTAGGTATCGATGGGAATCATCACAAAGTTATCTTGTGATTGCCCGAAGACGCTGCCGAGCTCATTTGCCGTACCCACCACTTGGAACGGAACCCCGTTAATTCCAATCGTTTTGCCAATCGGGTCACGACCTTGAAAAAATTGATTTGTGATGTCATGGCCGATAAAGGCTACATTCGCGTGACGCTGCGCCTCATTTTCGGAAATGCTCCGGCCGGCGTCTACTTGTATATTGTTCAGCACTGGAATATTCGCGGTAATGCCTTGAATGTTCACGGTGCTGTC
Organism: Bryobacteraceae bacterium; assembly: GCA_049582585.1. Lineage (GTDB taxonomy): Bacteria > Acidobacteriota > Terriglobia > Bryobacterales > Bryobacteraceae > Bog-105. The sequence continues at coordinate 2,951 of JBAUUG010000104.1, forward strand.
CGTCGATTGTCCTTGAAAGGAAATTCGCCCCTGTGTGGAGGCCATGATCCCTATTCCGCTGAGAAGGGTAGCGTGATCCTTGATAAATTGATACTCTTCGCGCTTGATCTGTGGATTGCGCTTCGACATCAGCAAGAGCTTCTTCGGGTCCGGCGGTCCAAACCACGCCATACGCACAATCCGGAAGCCGTCAGCGCCCATGTTCGAGACCTTGTCCGCGATGTAGAGATTCATGCCGTGGATCAGGGCAGTAACAGAGATCAGCGTCGTGGTCGCCAAAATAATGCCGAGCAGAGTCAGGAAGCTGCGCAGCTTGTTCTTATTCAAGGAATCGATCGCGATGCGGCCCGCTTCCCAAAAGGACGCGCTACCGCGAAATCTTCGAGATTTCAGCAACCTATCTTAAGTTAAGCAGACCTAAGCTGCCGAACGTTCGTTTTGGGAAGAGAGCGAGACGCGAGCACCTCGTTCATCCAGTCCAAAGCCACTCGATCAAGCCAGAATCGGGGCTTGTGACGGGACAAAAATCCGAGATGGCCGCCGTGCTCGGTGATCAGTAACGTCAGAGCCGGATTCGACTGGAACGCCGGATGATTATAAATCTCGCACGGCACAAGGGGATCGTCTTTTGCTGAAATAACCAGAGTGCGCACGCGGATAGCATGCAAATATCGCATTGAGGATTGCGTCTCATAATAATTCGCCGCTGTCCCGAACCCGAAAAGAGGAGCCGTGAATCGTTCATCGAATTCCCAAATGCTCTTTGCGTCTTTCAGCCCTGCAGTGCTGTAGAGATGCGGCGCAATTTTGGCTTTGCGCTTTACCCGGTCACGCAATCTATCCAAAAACCGCCGGGCGTACAAGAGGTTCGTTCGCTCATTCATGCATTTGCGAACGCACGCCGCGAGATCGATGGGAGTCGAGACCGCGCATACTCCGGCCAGAAGACCCGTTCTTCCTAATTCGCCGGCCAGTTTCAGTGCAACATTGCCACCCAGAGAAAATCCGGCTAGAAACGTCGGCCCCAGGCCTCGATTTCGGATTTCCTGCAAAATGAAACGCGTGTCGCTGGTCAGGCCGGAGTGGTAGAGCGTCTCGCAGAGATCTTCGGTGCCGCCGCAAGTGCGTAGATTCACACGATGCACACCGAATCCGCGCTCCAGCGCTTCCTCGGCAAAACTCAGGATGTACCCGGCATCGGCACAGCCTTCGAGGCCATGGAGAAAAACGATCTGTCCCTTGGCGGGCGTTTCCGGCTGATGCTCGAACGCGACTATCGTGGTTCGATCATCGATCCGATATTGCTTTCGAGCACCAGGAAAGCGTGTCTCATCTATCTTTCTGGGCCAGTAGTTACCGGCGATGGTCAAAAGATGAGCGTTTCGAACAAGGGGCTGAAAATGCGGCTCCAAATTAGATTGTAGTAGTCGAAGCGGAGCGCGGAGACTATCAAAAACCCGAGTACTATCTAGGCCGTACGAGCGTACCTCGACTTGAGAAATAAAGCCGGCTTCTAGAGCGCTTCACTCTTGCGGCTAAGATCTTCGGACAGAATAATGGCCTCCGCCAGCTCACGCATGGGGCGACGTAAACGTCTGCTCTCATTACGCAAACGCAGATATGCTTCTTCTTCCGTTACATTGTGCCGGTGCTGAAGAATGCCTTTCGCGCGCTCGACAATCTTTCTTGTCTCAAGCTGGCGGCGTATCTCCGCCGTTTCCTCGTGCAAACGAATGTTCTCTTCAGAAAGAAAGGATTTGGCAATCGCGACGCCCATCTGCTCCCCGACAAACGTGAGAAGAGCGATCTCATCGGGAACGTGGTAGTGGGGCTCACGATGATGGACATTGATGACGCCAATCACCTCGCCGCCCGTGACAAGCGGGACTGACAAGAATGCTTGGTAGGTATCTTCTACTAACGCCTGAAAGCGCTTGAAGCGTCGATCTGCAGCGGCATTCTCAGGTAGCGCCACAATCGACCGGTGCTCCGCGACCCACCCCGTGATGCCTTCGCCCATCTTTAGACGGATGTTTCCGAGGTCCACTTGATGGGGAACCTGGGAAGCACGCAGGACGATTTCGTTTGTCTCGCGCTCGATCAGATACACAAGGCAAGCGTCGCACTCAGTCACCTGGACGGTCAGGCCAACAATCTCCCCGAGCATTTCGTCAAGCGAAAGCTCAGAACTGACAATATTGCTGATTCGGTGGAGAAGAGAAACTTGAGAAGTCGGCGGTTCGAAAGTTATTGTCGCCATACCAAACTGTAAACCGGCGGGTGTCCCAGAAGCAATCGAAATTATTGATGAAGCGTATGATTCGGCAAACCCTTTAGAACCAATATCAAATACGGACCAATTCTTCCTGCTCTTCCCCTGTGACCCTGGCGAATCCATCACCGACGTATACGTTCACCTCAGATCGAACGCCGAATTCCGGAAGATAAATGCCTGGTTCAATTGAGAAACACGTGCCGGCGATCACGCGCCGCTCATCGTGGGATTCGAGATTGTCCATATTGGCGCCCGTTCCATGCACATCGGTTCCGATACTATGCCCCGTGCGATGGAAGAAGAACGCCCCGAAACCTTGCTCCTCGATGTAATCGCGCGCCGCGTCATCCACTTCCCAGCCGGCAAATTGCTCACCGGCTGAAACCTTACCGATTGCAAATGCGGACGCGCGTCTGCGCGCGCCACGGACGATGTCGAAAACATTCTGAATGTTGTCTGGAATGGTCTCCCCGCAAAATCCGGTCCAGGTGATGTCGTAGTAAACCGCCTGTGAGCGTTCCAACTTCGCCCACATATCGATCAGCACGAAATCCCCCGGTTGAATGTGCGCGGCGCGGTCAAGGCTCGGTTCATAATGCGGATCGGAGGCGTTGGCGTTCACTCCAACGATTGGACCGTGAGTAGTCGTCAGATCGCGTTCGGCGAATCGATTGAGGATAAATTGTTGCACTTCATATTCCGTCACCGAATCTTTGGACCGCAGTCTTTCCCGTATGAAATCGAACGCTTCACTGCGGGTTTTGTCGACTAACTTCCCGGCATCCAGATGGAAATTGAACTGTTCGTTGGTCCATCGCGCTTCGAATTCCTGAACGAGATCCGCCGAGCTCACAACGTCAACGCCTAAGCCGCGGATCAGCTCCAGCGTGCCCGCGTCCACCAAGGAAACGTATGGAATGGCGCAATTCGGAGAGTATTGCATTGCGATTCTAGAACACCCCGACAGCAGAATCTGAAGCTTTCTCTGCTGGTCGATCCAACTGGAATAAGCTTCTTTTCGGCCCGGAAGAACATCAAGAACTCCGCTCTCGATTCGATGCACCAGCTTGCGAGGCTCGCCTTCGCGCGGGATGAAGTAGTACCAGCGTCTGGTTGGCCCGACATCGTCGGGAATGCCTAAAATTCGATACGCCAACGGGTCCCGGCGGTGATGGTCAAAAAAAAGCCATCCGTCGGCACTGGTCTCCCGCAAGGCCTCCTGAATTCGGTCAGTAATCATCCTGACTGATTCTACGCGGTTTCGAATTTCGCCAATTTCTCCGGCGAAGGAGGAGGAGTCAGGAGACTGACGAAAATGAGGCTGAGTACGGAGGCGATTAGCGCTGGATACACCGCATCGATGCTTCCTATACCGGCTTGAACCCGCGCGGAACCTTGTTGCTGCATCAGCTCCCAAGAAACAGTGATGATGGTTCCTAAGAGAATAGATGTGATTGCCCCGGCGGTAGTGGTTCGCCGCCAAAAGAAGACTGCCATGACGGCGGGCGTGATGGCTGCGCCATAGACTGTGTATGCATAGAGGGATGCTTTCAACACTGACTCAAATTGGGTAGCTTGAAGAATCGCAAATAGGCCAAGAAGAATCACTATGACTCGCGACACTACGAGCGTCCGCCTCTGACTTGCGCGCGGATTTATAAACCGCTCATACACGTCGTGAATTAAATTGGTTGCAGGCGAAAAGAGATAGTTATTTGCAGTCGAGATCACTTTGGCCATAACTCCACCCAGCAAGATGGCGCCAAGCAACGGCGGCAGCTCTTCCTTCGCGGTCAGCGAAATGATCTCCCTCGGCCTATCCGTGTGGAGCTTTGAGCTGGCGATAACGGCGACGGCGACAAGCAGAGTTTCGAGCGTTACAGTCCCGATAATCCAGCCGATGACGGATTTTTTGGCATCGCTCTCAGATTTCGCTGAAAAGAATTTCTGATACATGCCTTGATTCCCGATCAGCAAGAGCATCGTTGGAAGCGCCAGCCCCACTGCTCCTCCCAGTGTGTAGTTACCTAAAACCTGAAAGTGTGTCGCAGGCAATGAACTCCGAACCGTTTCCCAGCCGCCGGCGCGGCCGAGTAAGATGGGCACCGCGACAATCACGGTAGCGGTGACGAGAGATCCGATTACGAGGTCGAGATAAGCGATAGAAGCCATGCCCGCCGCGGCTGTGAAAAAAATGACAAATGCCGCCACGATGTAGAGTCCCAGTCTTGGATCAAGCTGCGGAAAAATGATATGAAGGATATCTCCTCCGCCAATGAATTGATAACTGGCGATTACGGTGTAGGAGATAACGATGGCAACGGTCGCGATCACCCGTGCGGCAGCGTTATATCTGGCCTCGAGAAGGTCAGGAACCGTGAATTGAGCAAAGTGCCTGGCGCGCCCGGCGATCACGCTGATAAGCAACAATCCGAGCCAGCCGCCGAGAG
>JBAUUG010000105.1:0-8490 GCA_049582585.1 Bryobacteraceae bacterium
CCCACCTTCAAAAAGACTCTTCAAATCGTTCTGCATATGAGTGAAGGAGAGTACGAAAGATGGGTTCTACAAGAGGAGTTTCGCGGGGAAAAACCGCCGCTGATTAAAACTCTAAACAGCGATGAGGGCGCCGGTAAATTCGTTTTTTACGTCCCCGGTGCAATAGCGATCACAGATGGTGTTCCGAGCCTCGCGCTTTCGTCGGAAGTTAAGGTGCTTCGAGTGGACGGCAAGCTCCCTGGAGATCCTGGGTACCCTCTCAAATGAAATTCTCGGGGCGGCCCTCGCAGCCTATGTCCGCAAATCGTCCTTTCTTGCTGGCCTGCTCCGCTATTGGGCTGCTTATAATCATTGCCTTTGTGGTGTCCGACTCCTATTCCGCAATAGGACGCGCTCGTGCGCTTTACAGCGTCGGCGTTTCAGGTGAGAGCAACCAGGGCGATATCGCCTATTATCTGCAGGAAAGCCGACGCACTGTCATATACGCCCTGACCACTAAAGATCCCAATTCACAATTACCCTACATCGATCAGGCCAAGTCCGCGGACCAGGAAGTAGATCGCTTGACCGGTGTGTTTTTGAAATTGGATCTTGATCAGAGAACACGGTCAGCCGCCGGACAGTTCACCGCCAATCGCAGCGAGTATCTCGCTGCTCGAGATCAAATCATTTCACTCATACTAACGGATCGAATTGAGCAGGCCCTCGCCGTGGATCTGACCCGCAGTACGCCCGCCTTCGAACGCACGAGGGATTCATTGCGGCGCGTGAAGGCAGATCTGGATCGTTATTCCGCCTCCCTGTCTGAGCAGCTCCTCCGCGCCTTCTATCGAAGCTTGGCCGAGTTTGTGTTATTGCTCGCCGTCACTTTCCTGTTCATTGCGGCGGTGGCAAGCAATTTTCAGAAGCGACGAGCGCTTGAGGCTCTGGAGGGTGTCAATCGGGAGCTCGAGTCGGCTCGTGCCACAGCCGACCAGGCCAGTCACGCAAAATCGGAATTCTTGGCCAATATGAGCCATGAAATTCGAACTCCCATGAACGGAGTGGTGGGCATGACCAGCCTTCTTCTCGAGACGAAGCTCGATTCAGAGCAGCGGGACTTCGCGAATACCATACGCACATCCGCCGACGCGCTCTTGAGCCTCTTGAACGACATTCTCGATCTATCCAAGATCGAAGCTGGAAAGCTTGACCTCGAAGATGTTCCATTCTCGCTTTCCGAGGTCGTCGAATGCAGCATTGAAATGTTCGCCGTCAAAGCGGAGGAAAAACAGATCCACCTCTGCGCGTTAATTGAACCGGACGTGTCCCTGAACCTTTCCGGAGATCCCATACGCCTGCGCCAGATTCTGGTGAATTTGCTCAGTAACGCAGTCAAATTTACCGCCGCGGGTGAGGTACTGCTTTCCATCTCGCTTTTTCCCGACGCAAAGGGAAATCGTTCGCGCTTGCGATTTGAGGTGAGCGACAACGGAATCGGCATCTCCGATGCCGCTAAAGAGCGGTTGTTTCAGCCTTTCTCACAAGCTGATTCTTCCACTACCCGGCGCTTTGGCGGTTCGGGTTTGGGGCTTTCGATTTCAAGGAAATTAGTAGCGATGATGGGCGGAGAGATCGGCGTGGAAAGCCGTCCTGGCGTCGGGTCCAGTTTTTGGTTTTGGTTGCCCGCTCCTGACGGCCAATCCCGAGCGGATGAAAAGGAATTCACCTCCGGCGCTCCGAAGGTCTTGGTGGTTGACGATAATGAGACTGATCGAAAGTTCATTCGTTACCTGCTGCTTCGGCGAAGAATTAAATTCGACGAGGTCAGCGATCCTTTGGAGGCCCTGACTGAACTGCGCCGCGCGGCTCTGCACGGCTATCCCTTCGATGTCGCCCTCATCGATTACCATATGCCCGAGCTTGACGGATTATCGTTGGGCGAGCGAATCAAAGCCGATCCCCTCTTAAATCGCACTCGCCTGGTCCTGATGACTTCATTTACGGAAAGAAAGATCGGAAAACAGGCGCTGGTCCAAGGGTTCTCTTCCTTCTTAGCCAAGCCTTTCAAACAGTCGTCGCTTTTTGAGTGCATTGATCTCAGCCGCGATCCCGGTTTGAGCGCCAGCGCTGCACCGCTTCCGAGAGCGGGCCAGAAACAAAACGATAATGGGATCCGCGTGCTGGTAGCGGAAGACAACAACATAAATCAGCGAATCGCCCTGAAGCTGCTGCACGGCTTGGGATATCTGGCCGATGTTGCCGCAAATGGGCGAGAGGCGGTTGAAGCGGTACTGCGAAAGCAATACGACGTGATCCTCATGGACTGCCAGATGCCGGAGATGGACGGATTCGAAGCAACAGTGGAAATTCGCAAGCTCGAAAGCGAAAAGACCCACGTCCCGATTGTCGCCCTCACCGCGAATGCAATGAGCGGAGATCGCAATCGCTGCCTCGAAGCGGGAATGGACGATTATCTGTCTAAGCCGATCGATCTTCACCAGCTGGGTGAGATTCTTCGCCGCTGGACGGAAACCGCCGCAAAACCCCAGAACACTCCCGCATCCCGCTGACCGCACGCGTGACGCGCGTTTATGAGCGGCTCAAAGAAAGCGGGATACCTCTCTGACCAAGCACACGTGCATTGAGGTTTTCAGATCTCAAGAACAAGCCCATCGTATGCAACTTCATACCCATGCTGGCTTGCAAAGACAGCCAAATCGGGGTGCGCGAGATTGCCTTCATGCGCGATATGTGTCGCAAAGACGCGGGCGTCGGAACGCATTACGCCATCCGCGCGCATTCGGTCTGCATGCTCAATCACCTGATAAGCGCTGAGATGGTCACTGCCAGCCTGTTCGGGACCATAGGTATGATCCAAGATCACAACATCGAATCGCATCTTGTGCTCCCGGAAAGCTCGCCAGGTTTCTTCGAACAGCGTTGCGGTATCCGTGCCATAAAATATCGTGCGCGCGTCAGCCTCAATCGCATACAGCATCGCTCCCATGCCCGGCGCATGGTTGGCGGGAAGAGCCATCACCGAATACGGGCCCGCCATGAAGGGTTCCAGTGGGCGGATCTGGTGGATCTTGATGTTGAGACATCTCTCAGCCTCAGGAGATAAGAGACTGTAATCCGCAAGATCTCTCTCAAATGTCTTTGCGGCTCGTTCCAAGGTTTCGCGGGATGCGCAAACGTTTGAGACAGGCGCCCCAACCACGCCATAGGCGGGGCTGCGAGAGAGCAGATGCGACAAATCCAAATGGTCGGCGTGCGGATGCGTTTGCAGCAATATCGCACGTCATCCAAAGGACATCCGTGCATGTGCGACGCTGCCATAATGTCTGGGCCGAGATCAATCAGCAAATCGTTGTTGATCAACGCTGCGGACCGTTTTCGCAAACTCGGACCGCCTAGCCTACGCGCCTGTGCGCAGTTTCGGCACTTGCAAAAAGCCTCTGGGAAGGCATTCGCGGCGGCGGTTCCAAGGAAAGTGATGATCATCTGTGATGACATCTTTTCCGAGCGTGGCAGACACTCAGAAGGTGATCTGTTGCTATTTCATCCCACTCTGGTATCTCAATCCGGCCTCGTTTAGCATCTTACGGATCTCCTCACGGGCCAACCAGCGTCCATGAACCATTACGCCGACGGGGTTTTCCACATTCCTGACATCGAGCAGTGGATTCAATCTGGTAAGAATTAAGTCGGCGCGACTTCCTACCGCGACGACCCCGAACCGATCTGCTCCCGGTACCGTCTTCCGAATAAATTCGCCCGCCACTCTTGTACCGGCCAATAGCGCTTCATACGGCGTCAATCCCGCTTCGATCATATTGCGTAAATCGTCGTGGATTGAGAAACCAGGCGCCATGCCCGGAATGTTTGGGGAATCCGTGCCAAGCAGCAACGGAACTCCGGCTTTACTTAGAGCTCCGGTAAACTCACGTAGAAACTGCAAATTATCGTCCAGGGTGCCGGGGCGTCGCGCGTAATCGGAGTCCGCCCAACGTTCCCTTATCGCGGGCCGCAAGTAGCGCACATCTGGACTCTTCAGAAACGCTCGCACTTGGGCAGGATTGCCCCACTGCAGAGGAATCGCTTCATACGTGGATAGATTGGGCGTCACGTAAGCACCCGCATTCCGGGTAAATTCGACGGCGCCGGCAATCATGGACCCTCTCTCGTTCTTCGCCGCGCGCGCGAAATAAGTGTAAAGGTATTCTTCGCCATGCGCCACCATCACTTGTCCTTGCTCAAACGACTTCTGCAGCCCGACTGACCTGACGCCATGGCCGATCACAGCCAGGTGCTGCTTTTTGGATTCATCCGCGATGGCGCTGAACTCGGGCGCGGTTAGGTTGTTGTAGACCTTGATGAATTCATAACCATCTTCTCTTGCCCGGCGAACGGTCGCACGTGCGTCTTCTTCATCGTGAACCCAGTAAAGCCCGAGCTCCGGTGAACCGTCAATGAGAAATCCCGCGAAGACATGCGGGCCTAAGATCTTGCCTTCTTCAATCTGCTTGCGGGTCTCGACTACGAATGTTCGCGACGCATTGCCCATGTTGAGCGTGGTTGTGACCCCGTTTGCGAGGTACAAGCGCAGATCCTCCAGATTCTCCGCATGGGTATGCATGTCGGCCAGGCCGGGCATCAAGTAGAACTGCCGGTTGCAATGGATGACATTTGCACTAGAGGGGATCCGAGCCTGGGTTGCGGGACCAATCCAGTAGATAAGGCCTCCGCTTACTATCACCGTCTGGTCGACGAGCACACGTTCGGAATCCATAGGGATCACATTGACGTGCTCGAATACGGTCACTGCCGCCGTTGCCACCCAGCCGCCCAGAGCGATCATCGCGACCACGCAGCCGCAGACGACTCGATTCTTATGAAGCAAAGCATCCATAACTCTCGACCGCACCATGTAAGATGATTCCGGGGGAATTGATATGACCGGGAAATCGTTAGCTTTGTTCGCAGCACTGGTTCTTCCTGCTGCTGTACTCGCACAAGCACCGTCAGCGCCGCCTGCAAACCCAATTACAACCAGCGAAAAAGGTTTTTATGGCCTAGTCAGCGGCGAGGTTATTGCGGCTGCCGAGAAAATGCCGGAAGAAAACTACTCGTTTAAGCCAACGCCCGAGGTTCGCAGCTTCGGCCAACTTGTCGGCCACGTTGCGGATGCTCAATATGGAATATGCTCGATGGCTCTCGGTGAACCGGGCCCCATGAAAGCGATAGAGAAGACCAAGACTTCGAAAGCGGATCTGGTCTCCTCGCTTAAAGACGGGGTCGATTACTGCAATAAGGTGTTTGCGGGCATGACGGACGCACAGGGGAGCGAAATAGTCAAAATGATGGGCTATAGCGTCGCGAAGCTGACCGTGCTGTCGGTGAACACGGCCCATATGGACGAACACTACGGGAACATGGTGACGTATTTGCGCTTGAAAGGGATCGTGCCGCCGAGCAGTGAGAAAAACTCCGGCCCGCCAAAACAATAGCGGACTATCGTGGTTCTTCACCCCATCGATTGGATCATCGCCGCGGCGTGTCTCCTCATCTGCTTTCTTCCCGCGCTCGGCTTCGGTAAGCGTTCCAGCAAAAACACGTCCGAGTTCTTCGCGTCAGGCCGTTCGGTCCCTTGGTGGCTCGCCGGAATTTCTCTGGTAGCCACAACGTTCTCGAGCGACACGCCAAACCTGGTCGCCAACATCGTTCGCACTCAGGGAGTCGCCGGCAACTGGCAATGGTGGGCCTTCACCCTCACCGGAGTTTCTACCGTGTTCTTCTATGCGCGGCTTTGGCGCCGTTCGGGCGTTCTCACCGACCTCGAATTTTACGAGCTCCGTTACTCGGGAAAATCCGCCAGCGCAGTTCGCGGCTTTCGCGCTGTTTACCTCGGCCTCCTCTTCAATTGCATGATCATGGCGAGCGTGGATCTCGCCGCGGTCAAAATCGCCAGTGTGCTCTTCGGATTGAGCCGCTGGGAAACGCTGCTCGGAGTCGGATTGCTGAACGTCGTCTTCGCTGCATACTCGGGGCTCTGGGGCGTGCTTGTCATCGACATGTTCCAGTTCTTCATTAAAATGGCCGCAGTAATCGCGGCCGCGTATTTCGCGGTCGAGCTGCCGCAGGTGGGCGGAATGAGCGGACTGGTCGCCAAGCTCTCGCAAATCCATGGCCCAGGCGGGCTCAACTACCTGAACATATTGCCCGATTTCAGGAGCAACTGGGAACTCGCGGTCGCCGTATTCGTGATGCCGCTTGCCATTCAGTGGTGGGCCGTCTGGTACCCGGGCGCCGAGCCTGGAGGCGGCAGCTACGTCGCACAGCGCATGCTTGCCTCGAAATCCGAAAAGGATTCCCTCGGCGGCACGCTCTTCTTCAATCTCGCGCATTACATCTTGCGCCCCTGGCCCTGGATCCTGGTAGGCCTCGCATCCATCATTATTTACCCCACCGTTGCCGACATTCAGAGAGCTTTCCCCAACGTGAACCCCGCTCTCATCGGTAATGATCTGGCCTTTCCGGCCATGCTGAAATTCCTGCCCGCCGGCTGGATCGGTCTCATGCTCGGCGGATTAATTGCCGCCAACTCGTCAACCATTCTGAGTCACCTCAACTGGGGCGCATCCTACTTGGTCCACGATTTCTACCGCCGCTTTCTCAACCGCACGGCAACCGAAAAACATTACGTGTTCGCAGGCCGCGTCGCGACGGTTCTCCTGTTCGTGCTGTCTTCCTCCCTCGTATTCGTCCTGCAAACCGCACAGCAGACTTTCTATCTCATCCTCCAGGTGGGTGCCGGCACCGGGCTGCTCTATCTTCTGCGTTGGTTCTGGTGGCGAGTAACAGCCTGGTGCGAAATCGTCGCCATGATCGCCTCTTTCGGCGTAGCGCTCATATTCGCGATCGTCACCGCCCGCGGCACCGTAATCAGTACGGACAAGCAGCTTCTGCTCGGAGTTCTCATCACCACGGTTTGCTGGCTGATCACTGCATATATCGGCCCGCAAACGGACCCGCAGACTTTGATCAACTTCTATAACAAGGTGCGCCCCTTCGGTCCCGGCTGGCGCCGCGTACGAATCGAAGCCGGCATTTCAGCGGCTGAAGCAGCGAGTTGGACCAAGACCGACAACATCCCGCTCGCCCTCGCGGGTTGGCTCACCGGCAGCGTTCTGATCTGGGCAGCGCTCTTCACCGTGGGCAATTTCCTTTACGGCCGCATGGGCTACGCGTATTCGCTGTTAGCCGTTTCCGTCGTGAGCGGCGCGATTCTGATCGCCATCATCAAGCGCCTCTGGAAGTAGCCTCGTTGCGCTAACTAAACGGCCCGATTTAGATCCTCACATTCCTCACTGATGCTATTTTCGGAACAGATACCCATGCGGTTTCTAGCCGGTCTCGGAATCCTCATTCTCGCTGCCCTGAGCCTCTTCGCGTCAAAGAAGGTCATCTCTCCTCAAACTAGCGCCGGGAACGAGGAGGTCGACATCATCGCGACAATTACCCTAACCGAGGATCAAGTCGCGCAGAAGCTCGGGGCCGACCCGGGCAAGGGCATCGTGCTGCTCGACGTGCGCGTGGTCCCCAAAACCGATAAGCCCGTGCAGGTCAGCCCGGACGATTTCATTTTGCTGGCGCACGATGATGGTGAGCGCTCGAAACCCTTCGAGCCATCGGAAATTGCAGGGCGTGGCGCGCTCATCGTCACCAATGCCGCGGATGGCACGAAGGTCAAAAAGACCAGCGGCAGCATCGGACTGGGCGGCATGATCGGCGGGGGCGGAGGAGCTTCCCCGGGCAACACGAAGGTCACCACTTTGAGCTCCAAAGTAGATACAAAGCGCGAGGGAAACGATAAGCTGCTGGATGCCCTGAAGGCGAAACAACTTCCCCAAAAGGAATCGGCGGAGCCTATCGAAGGCTATCTCTATTTCCCGCTAGACGGAAAACACAAGCTCAAGAACCTGGCCGTGCTGTATCGAGGTCCAGCGGGAAAGCTGAACCTCGAATTCGAGCATTGATTTCGGGCGGCTATTTCTCGGCCTTCGCTTCTTCGATTGAATTGACCTTGATGACGTCACCCTCCATCGAGCCGTCAATCTTGACTTCCTTCCCCGCGTAACCCCGGGCTTTATCCTTTGAATCCGCATCGAATGCGATAACTTTACCGTCTTTTACCAAGACCGGGTCCGACCCGCCCTTGAGGCAAGTCTCGATGCATTTGGTGTTAGCCGCGCTCACGCTATCGTGCTTGGCGCCGCAATGCGACTCTGAAACATAGCCTGAAATATCATCGGCGATAGCGGCAAAGGAACAGAGCGAAGCCGCCATGATTGAAGCGAAAACCAGCTTTTTCATATATAACCCTCCTGTAGGGATATTACGAGAACCATTCTATAGCGGATGAGGCCGCCTTGCCTAAACTTCCAGGATTACGGGCATAATCAGCGGCCGGCTCTGCGTCTGCTTGTTCAGGAAGCGCTTCAGGTC
>JBAUUG010000106.1:0-4387 GCA_049582585.1 Bryobacteraceae bacterium
ATTCTGTACGCGCCCATCCTGGATGCCCTGCGCAATGACTGCCACGCCCGTATCGATCACAGAAGCGGGATTGCTTCGGACAATCGCCTCTCCTCCGGCATCGCCGAGGACGTTCACGTGTTCCTTCAACTGAATCGGACCGAGATATTGCCCCGCCGGTACGTCCACCGTATCTCCAGCGCGCGCAATGGAGAGCGCATTGATGATCCCCAGCGGATCGGCCGGATTCACCGCGATATGCGCGGGAGCGCGTTCCACAATCGCGGCCTTCTGCGGTGGCGCCGGACGGGGGATCATCCGTTCCAGCACGCCCCAGAGAAGCATTCCGGCCGCCATTCCAGCCAGAAGCCACAACATCGGGATGACGATCGCGCGCCAGTGGTTCCCGGCGCCTTTCATGCGCGTCACGGCATGCCGTGGGCGTGCTTCTACCAGTGTTCTCGATTCGCTGCCTATAAACTCCGGACCGGCAACCAAAACCGCACTCACGTTATCCTTGCCCCCCGCATCATTCGCCGCATCCACCAGCCGGCGCGCGGTTTCCTCCGGATGTCCATCGTATCGCTCGATAATGGCGCTGATCTGCGCCGACGTGAGCACATCGGTCAAACCGTCACTGCACAGCAAGAGAGCCGCATCGGGCCGGAAAAGAAAACTCCTGATTTCGATAAATTGCCGATCGTGCGCTTCGCGGAGCTGCGAGCCCACGTCGCGAAAGACCTCGTTCCTTCGCGGGTGCCGCATGGCCTCTTCTTCGGTCAGCTCTCCGTGATCTTCTCGCTCGCCAACCGGGGAATGATCGCTGGTCAGCTTTCGCAGATTTCCGTTCCATATCAAATAAAGGCGGGTGTCGCCGACATGCCCCACCGTCACGCGATCCTCGCGCGCCACCGCCAGAGTCAGGACGCAAGCCATGCCCCGCCAGCTTTCATTGCTTTGCGCCAGCGCGTAGATCTGGTTGTTAGCTTCAGTGATCGATTCGCGGATCTTCTCTTCCAGATCTTCCTGCGTGCGCGTCAGCTCAACCCCTGCTGCATTCTCAGCGATCACGCGCACTGCCGTTTCGGAAGCCAATTCGCCTGCCGCGTGACCGCCCAATCCGTCCACCACGAGAAAGATTCCGCGCAGCTCGTCGACAAACACGCGATCCTCATTTACCGTTCTTTGGACGCCGGTATCCGTGGCCGCGCCGGCTTGCCACGCTGTCGCCGTGCTCATGGTCTCTTAGCTCCGCGCCAATTGGACCAGACGAAGGCGATTACGAACGCTACAAAAAGCAGCACCACCAGAGTCGCGCACGCTGCCAGAATGGTCGTTGGGTGATCTTCAGATACCCGCGAAAAAAGGAATTTCATGGCCGCACTTCAAATTGCAGCATGAGTATCTCTCCCACGCCGATTTCCGCTTTCTCCGGCAGCACTTCTTCCCGCCCCTTTTTCAGCCGCTTTCCGTCCACCCAGGTCCCGTTGGTGCTTGCATCGACAATCGAAAATACGCCCGTGGCGGGATCGCGCCGAATCACCAGGTGCTCTCTTGATACTTCATCCGTCGTATACAGCGCCAGGTCCATCGGCTGGTCGTCTCCGCCGCGCCCCACTCGCACGGAATTTTGAGTCACCAGGTATAGCTGCGGGCCGGAATCGTCTTCGTACCGTATTTCGGCGAAAACAGGATCTGCCGAAACCCGTCGCGCTTCCTGCCGCCGGCTGGTGGTGCGTTGCGCGGAAACGGAAGGCTCGCGCTCCAAAAGCGTCGTCTTGGTTCCGCGATAGCCGGGTTGAACAACTTCATTCAATTCCGAGTGAATCTCCACATCGCCCGCGGGCACTTCGGAATCCGGCAGGAATTCAATGCTCCAGTCGCGGCACGCAATCTTGTATTCCTTGGCTGCTTTCGCCCGCCGCCGCACGCCCAGAATCGTGGGGTTCGCGTTGAGCTGTGCGACACGTGAGCGCAACGCCCGCTTGGCATCCTCGATAACCAGCTCGAATACGCCGCTCAGTGTCGCGTGATCGCCGGGGTTCAGATAGACGGTAAACACGCAAGGCAGCAGGACCGTATATTTCATCTCAAACCGGCCGAGTTCCATGTTGCGGATCAGTTCGCCGATAATCACGTTGCCGCTCAGCTTGGGTTCGCTAAGCTTCTGTTCTTGCTGCGCCAACCGCGTTCCTTTCTGCTCCACTGACGTTCGGAATTCTATGGGGTTTCCAGACGCGCTGAAACAAACGCGCTAGTTCAAGCTTCTTAACGAACATTCATTCAAAACACGCCCAGCTCAGTTTAAGCGCTTACCCTCAGTGCCGATAAACAATGCCACCCTTCATGACGAATGACACTTTTTGAACTACGCCGATGTCCTGGAGCGGATTCCCCAGAACAGCGATCACGTCGGCCAGGTAGCCCGGCTTCAATTCGCCGATCTGCCCTTCCCACCCCAGCAATCTTGCCCCATTCAGCAGATCCGCCTGAAGTACAGCCAGCGGCGTCATGCCGTACTGAACCATCAGCACAAATTCACGCGCCTGGGTGCCGTGCGGAAACGGTCCTACATCCGACCCGACGGCCATGGGCACGCCCGCCGCAAGCTGCTTTCGAAACTCCTTCGCGTGGAACTCCTGCATCCGTCGCAAGCGCTCCGCCTGTTCCGGTGAAGCCGAATGATCGGCGAAGTATTCGGAAATCGTGAAGGTCGGCACCGCGGGAATCCGCTTCTCCCGCATCAGCCGCATGGTTTCGTCGCTCAGTTGGAAAGCATGATCTACGGATTCAACTCCGGCTCGTGCGGCAAACAATGTTCCCGGTTCCCCCGTCGCATGCACGGCCACGCGCTTCCCTACACGCGCCGCTTCCTGGACCGCTGCGCTGAGTTCGGCTTCGGTGTATTGATACGGCGTGCGAAACTGCCCATCGCGAATCGAATCGGGTCCTGTTTCATAAATCTTGATGAAATCCGCGCCTTCCTTAAGCTCCTGCCGCATGGCGCTTATGATTTCGTCGGCACTGTTCGCGTAGGTAGCGTTCGACAGCACGTGCTGAGCGGGATTGTACTTAATTGCATCCTCGTGGCCGCCCAGAATATCGATGGCGTTGCCGCTGATGCGCAGTCGAGGTCCCGGAATCCGTCCCTGGTTGATCGCGTCCCGCACCGCCGTGTCAGCTGAACCCGCGCCCTCGGTCCCCATATCGCGCTCGGCTGTAAAGCCTGCCATCAGGTCGTCCCTGGCAGCGAGAACAGCAAGAATGGTTCGCTGAGGAACCGATTCTTCCACGGTCTGCAAGTCCTCGGCGCCCGGATGTAAGAAAAGATGTACATGAGCATCGATCAGGCCTGGCAGTAACGTGCTCTCGCCCAAATCAACTATCTCAGCCCCCGTGGGACGCGAGACCGCAGAACCAACCTCAGCGATGCGTTCGCCTTCGACGAGTACTTCGCCGGGCGTCAGCGTCCGGCCGGTTTCTATCTCGAGCAATCGTGCAGCATGAAGAACCACCGGGCGGGCAGGAGTGTCCGTTGACTGAGCGAATGCGTCAGAAGCTAAGCAACACAAAAGAAGCAGAAAGAACACCGCGACCCCTGTAAACACCCAGTCGTGTGAAGTGAAACCAATGGACCGGCTTTTCAGAAAATTGTTTCTCATCCATTTTTTGGGAATCGTACTACCCCATCTCCCCTTACTTCTTGTACCCTCCCTTACAACTTCCTGAGTACGGATTTCCTCAGACCGTCGTCTACATATCAAGCGCGGAACGTCTGTCCCTTGGGGAAGCTCCGCTTATACAGCAAATCTCGGAGGAGATGAATGAAAGTAAACATTTCAAAGGTAGCAGGCATGGTTCTTAGCGGCGCTATGCTCGTTGTCTTTTCAAATCAACCCGCCAGAGCGGACATCTTAACCAGCTTGGTGAGTGTAACTCCCGATCCAAGTGGCGGCTCCGATTTTACCTACGACGTGGTCCTCACAAATAGTGAGGAGCTGATGAACCCGAACCCGAATGTTAACCCTCAGTTCGGAACGATATACGATGTCTCGTCGAACAAGCTGGCCCTTAAAGACGTGACCGGGGATTTAAAGAGCGATTTCACCTTTTCATGGGCTCTCACCAATACCGCTGCTTATAAGACAGATCCAACCGATTCAGCTTCCCTGTACAACCTGCGTTGGACGTTTACAGCTCCGGCGGGCACGACGCTCTCGGGCGGCGTTGATCTGGGGGAATTCACCTTGCTTTCTCCTTACAAGGACGTGACCGCTCAAAATTTCGACGGACAGGCCATCAAGTCTGGCGGCATGTTCGCGGGCAGCATCACGGGCAACATCGGTATCGTCGGAGTTCCTACCGGTGCTGTTGTTCCGGAACCCGCCTCTATGTTGCTGATTGGGAG
>JBAUUG010000107.1:0-12403 GCA_049582585.1 Bryobacteraceae bacterium
CGTTTAGAAAAAGTCGATCTTCTTGCCGGGCTTTTGAAGCGGCTCAACCCGGAGGAAGTTGAGATTTCTGTCGCCTACCTGTCCGGTTCAACGCGTCAGGGGCGAATCGGCGTCGGTTATGCCACGCTTCGCGAGGCCGGGGCCACGCCCGCTGAAAACTCCAGCCTCGAAATTCTGGAGGTTGACCGCGTGCTCGAAGAACTCGCGGAGGTGCGCGGATCAGGTTCTGAACGGCGAAAGCGCGAGTTGTTGAACCAGATGCTCAGCAGGGCGGCCGAGAGCGAGCAAAAATTCTTAGTAAGCCTGCTGCTCGGCGAGCTGCGGCAAGGCGCGCTCGAAGGCGTGATGCTGGATGCGTTGGCGAAAGCGTCCGGCTTCTCGCTGGAACGGATTCGGAGAGCGGCCATGCTGGCGGGAGGTGTTGCCAACATCGCTCGCGCCGTCTTGGAGGAGGGCGATACCGGCCTCTCACGGTTCGATATTCAATTGTTCCGCCCCGTACAGCCCATGTTGGCGCAAACGGCGGAGGACGTTTCCGAAGCGCTAGAAGAACTGGGAGAAGCCGCGCTCGAGTACAAATTCGATGGGGCCCGGGTCCAGGTACATAAATCCGGAGACGAGGTAAGCGTGTTTTCCCGGGCATCCAATGACGTGAGCTCCGCGGTTCCCGAAGTGGTTCACGCGGTAAGATCTTTGCCCGCGGAAAATCTGATCCTGGACGGCGAGGTTCTCAGTCTCGATCCACAAGGAAGGCCTCGGCCTTTCCAGGTCTCGATGCGCAGATTCGGACGAAAGCTGGATGTGCACAAACTCATGAGCGAGCTGCCGATGAGCTCGTTTTGGTTCGACCTGATCTATTTGAATGGCGCGCCGCTTCTCGATGAGCCGCAAGCGCGGCGATTTGCGGAGTTGAAGAAACTGGCTCCTGCAGACACCCTGGCGCCCCATATCATCGCAGGCGATGCCCGGCAGGCGGAAGCGTTTTTTCGTCAGGCGCTAGAGCACGGACATGAGGGCGTCATGGCAAAAGCAAGAGATGCCGGCTATGCCGCCGGAGCGCGCGGCCAAAGCTGGCTGAAAATCAAGCAAGCGCGAACGCTCGATTTGGTTGTGCTGGCCGCAGAGTGGGGGAATGGGCGCCGCCTGGGCTGGTTGAGCAATCTGCATCTGGGCGCGCGCGATACCCAGAAGGGCGGCTTCGCCATGCTGGGCAAGACGTTCAAAGGCCTGACTGACGAAATGCTGGCGTGGCAAACCGCTGAATTCCTGAGGCTGGAGATCGGCCGCGACAGTTACACCGTCTACGTCGAACCGAAGCTGGTGGTCGAAATAGCTTTCAATGAGATTCAGGTGAGCCCGCGCTATCAGAGCGGTCTCGCGTTACGCTTCGCGCGCGTGAAGCGGTACCGTCCCGATAAATTGGCCGCCGAAGCAGATACGTTCGAAACCGTCCAGAAGTTAGCGGGTACGGCGGCGACGATAGGTTCCACCTCCGATCAACCCTAGGTCAAGGATTACCGCGATAGCCAGGAACAAGAGTTGGGTGGTTCCCATGCGCCCTCCGTAGGCGCGCTGCAGATAGGTGTACACAATCAGCGTCAGGGGCAAAAAGATGAAGCCGAGCACGGGGATGACGATCCCGTGAATCGCGGAGAAGAAATTTGTGAATAGCCACAAAAGAACGATGGCCACTCGAGGGAACGCGACAGCCAACAGGGCGAGTAAACAAGGCATAATTTTTGAGTTTCTCCTGACTGTAGACTGTACCATTCGCGCGGTATTTTGCGGCGGCCGGGCAGCCGTTCTATTGCCAGTACTGCCACTGACCGGCGGCAATGACGTAAGCGCTCAGAATCGCATTCGTGACGGCGTGCATCAGAATGCAATCCGCGATCGATTTCGAGCGAATCATCCACAGGTTATAGATCACGCCCGTGGCTAGCCCGACATCCCAATAAGGCCCGTGTTCGGACGCAAACAGGACCGCGGTTACCCAAAACGCGAATGGAGAGTAGGCCCCAAGCGGCACCTTTCGAAAGTTGGGATTGATCAGCCATCGCATCAGCCAAGCCCGCCAAAAGAGCTCTTCGATGACCGGGACAATTACAACGGCGCGGGCGGTACGCCAGCCCAGCACCCAGGGGCTACGAAGCGCAGCGGACGGCAGCGACGAATGCACATGCCCCACTATCGAATTTGAGAATGGCGCCAGATTCCGGTATTCCGGAAACAGCAGGTCGGGAGCAATCCAGATGAGGAAGACGACGGCGCCGACGATCGTGCTTGCCAGCCAGTGCTTCGGCTGGAGCGAGATCTCACGCGGCCAGCAGATGAGCGAAAGCAGCCCGAGCAGAACGACACGGATCGGCGACTCCCAGCGCGGATCGAGCGGGAGCCGGGGAGCGATGGCCAGCAAGAGAAGAAAGGCGGCAAACGGCGCGACATATCTCGCCGACGGATACTTTTCTAATGCGGCTCTTGCGGGCCAGTGAAGCGGCACTCCCCGACTTAGCCGATCTGGTTTACGAAAGAGCGGATCTTATTTTGCTCATCCGGCTGTGAAGCGTTCTTCAGCGCCTTCTCGGCTTCCGACCGCGCGCCCTGCTTGTCGCCGTCTTTCAACAATGCCATGGCAAGATGAAAGTGGAAGGTCGGATTCTGCGGCTCATCCAGAACCGCCTGGCGGAAGATACGCAGTGCTTCCGCGTTCAGGTGCTTTTGATAGTAGACGTATCCCAGAGTGTCCGAGATGTCCGGACTGTTCGGCGCCTCTTTTTTCGCGCGCTCCGCGAAGGTCATCGCCTGGTCCAGGTTCGTTCCGCTCTCAGCGTTCAGAAATGCGAGATTGTTCAGCGCAACGGCGTTTTCAGGATTGATGCCGAGGACCTTGTTATAGGCGTCAGCCGCTTCTTTCTTTTTGCCTAACGAGGCGAGGAGCACGGCCTGGTTCAGGAACGCTTCAGCATAGTGGGGGTCCGCATTGCCGGCTTGCTCGAAGGAAGCCAACGCCGCATCGAATTGCCCCAGTTCGCGCTGGAGGATCCCTAGCCGCAGCCAAACCACTGCCGGATTCGCTGTGGTCTTTAGAATCTCCTTGAGGGTTTCTGCCGCTTGCGCCAGTAATTGCCGGCCGTGCGCCGGATCAGCCTTCATCGCCCGCGCTCCCACTGCTGCTTCGAAGTCGGCTAACTGATACTTGTAAGCGAGCTGCGTAGGGTTCTTTTGAACCAAGTCTTCGAGAGTCTTGACTGCATCCTCCCCATTGCCTTGGGCGAGCTTCACACTCTGCAGCGCAATCAGGCCACGGTCATCCGGCGGATTTCCCTTCCATACAGCCTCGAACTGGGCGGAAGCTTTGTCGAACTTCTTCTGATTCAAGTACAGGTTGCCCAACTGAAGGTGCGCGTCGTTCATGGTCGGATACTGCTGCAGGAGTTCTTCTAAATCAGCCTGGGCCCGATCGGCCTGATTGGTTGCGATGAGAGCCCGGTCCTTTATCAGGCGGGCATCGGGGTTCTTGGGCTCAACGGCTAGAACCAGATCGCTTTGCTCGGCAGCTTTGGCGTGCTGTCCGCGATCTTCATAGATGCGCCCGGCGATGGAGCGGGCTGTCACCAAGACCGGAGTCCGGGGCGGTCTGGCCTTCTCTTCCAACTGAATCGCCTCCAGGGACTCATTCAGCGATTTGTCCATCTCATTCATAGTGAAGTAGGCCCGCGCCAGATCGACGTGCAACGCGGCGCTCGCGGGGTTGTTCTGAACCAAACTCTTGAGCTCAGATAACGACCGCGCTATGTCTGCCCTGGTTCCCCGCTGCAACAAAAGCGAAGCATAGATCTCATTCGCCGTAGCGTCTTTCGGGTTGGCGGTAGCTAGCTTCCTTGCAAGATCAATGGCAGTGTCACGTTTGCCCATCACCTCATCGACGGCCACGATCCGCTCCTGATAGTGGACGGCGTCCTTCTGATCCTCGGCAGCGCCAGCCTGATACTGCTGAAGAGCCTGATCGAATTTCCGGTTGCGAAAATAGAAATCGCCCAGCAATTCTCTTCCCCCGGGAAAGCTTTTCTTATCGTCGAGGACGCGCTTCATGATCGTTTCGCCCTCACCGTAGCGGTTTGTCGCCACTAGATAATTCGCCAGGTTCTGAAGCGCGATGGGGTTGGAGGGATCGTTGTGAAAGCGTTCCCGAAGCACAGCCTCGGACTTCTGAGTATTGTTCTGGCCGACGTATATACGGAAGAGAAGATCGTATCCCGGGCCCCAGGTTTTATCGTGATTCAACATGTCACGAGTAAGCGCTTCGGCGTCCGCTGGGCGTTGCGCGGCTAACAGCGTTTGCGCGTACCAACCGATCAAATCACGCGAGTAAGGTTTTGCTTGATTCGCCTTCGCGAATGTCTCGAGGGCTTTGTCGATGTTTCTGTCGGTCAGATACAAAATCGCCTTCAGACGAAGCCCATTGAAAGAATTCGGGTTGTGCTGGAGGATTTTCGAAGTTAAATCCTGCACGTCAGGCAAAAGGGATTTAAATCTCTTGGGATTTGTGGCGTAAGCAGTCAAATAAATCTCGGCCAGCTTGGATTCTGCGTCGCTGTTGTCGGGCTTCAAGTCGACAGCGCGCCGCAAGAAACTGGCCGCGGCCACCATATCGTGAGCGTCGAGTAGATTAAGTCCCTCGCGATAGTAGGCTTCAGCGTTCGTCTTGTCCTTGGCAATGGCCTTTTGATATAGGATCGAAGCTTCTTTGTACTTCTTCTTGTCGTGATACTTATTTCCGGCCGCTATAAGTCTTTGAGGGCTCTGGGTGCAAGCTGCAGAGAACAAGAGGGCGCAGATGGGCGCGAAGGCAAGTAGGTACTTCATACAATAGTGCTTACTAGGATTGTAGGAGATTGCAAAGCGTGATGACAATCAGGCCAAGGTATTACGTAACTGGGCGGCCCCTTAGACATTATCTAAGTGTTGTGACAGCCCTGATAATCTCCTCATCCGGGTCAACATTCGCCCAGTCGGGAGGGCCACAGAAATCAGCGCCGGCGCACCACGCTACCAGATCGACCACGCCCGCTCTGCCTCCCGTCTCACTGCCCGCGGACCCGGGGTTGTATGCGGTTATATACACCTCAATGGGCAATATGGTATGCCGCCTGTTTGAGAAGAGCGCCCCCAAGACGGTCGCCAATTTTCGCGGCTTGGCTACCGGGACGAAACCCTGGACAGACCCGGTGACTGGAAAGGTAAAACACACATCACTGTATGCGGGCACGACGTTCCATCGGGTGATTCCGGATTTCATGATTCAAGGGGGCGATCCCGCCGGAAACGGGAACGGCAGCCCAGGTTACGAGTTCGAAGATGAAATCGATCCGAATCTTACATTCGAGCGGCCAGGGATATTGGCGATGGCAAATTCCGGCCCGAATACTAACGGATCTCAGTTCTTTATTACGGTAGCTCCCGCGACGCATTTGAATGGCAAGCATACGATTTTTGGGGAAGTGGTTTCCGGACAGGACGTGGCTGATGCCATCTCTCAAGTGCCGAGGGATGCGGACGACAAGCCTTTGACTCCGGTGAAGATTATCGCGATTTCAATTAAGCGGGTTGGGGCGACCGCGGCGAAGGCGGCGGAGTAATAAAGCGGAGCCGGACGAGGACGTCCGGCGCGGACGAGGCCGTCCGCCCCACCGGTATAATGGCCGGGACTAACGATGCTTAGAGCATTTGGGATTTCTGCGCTGTTTTTAGCGAGTCTCTCGCTCGGCGCGCAAACGAGCGGGCATTTCCTGTTTCGCAATCCGGCTATCAGCGACACGCAGATTGTGTTCGAGTATGCGAACGACCTCTGGATTGTGCCGCGCGAAGGAGGCGAAGCGCGGCGGCTGACAACCGGAGTGGGCCGCGAGTTCAATGCGCATTTCTCGCCCGACGGAACGCAGATTGCGTTCAGCGGGGAGTACGAAGGCAATGTAGACATCTACGTCGTTCCGGCATCCGGAGGCGTGCCGCGGCGTCTCACGTACCACCCCGGGCCGGATGTCGCGATCGGCTGGACACCGGATGGCAAGCGCGTGCTGTTCAATTCCCGCCGTGACAGTTTCGCCGACAGCGGGGAGCTCTACACCATTGCGGTCAATGGGGGCACGCTGCCGGAAGCACTTCCTCTTTCCATGGCGGAAGACGGCTCCTATTCCGGAGATGGAGCTCACATCGCCTATGAGCCTGTTTTCCATTGGCAAGAGGCCTGGAAGAAATATCACGGCGGACAGACGCTGAAGATCTGGCTGGCGGATCTGTCCGATTCGAGCGTTGTTGCAATTCCGCGCGAGAATTCGAACGATTTCAATCCCATGTGGGTCGGAAACAAAGTGTACTTTTTATCCGATCGCAATGGCGCGGTGAGTCTATGGGCCTACGATGTTGCGTCTCAGAAGGTCTCGGAAGTTGTAAAGAATAACGGCCTGGACCTGAAATCGGCATCGGCCGCCCGCGACGCGATCGTTTATGAGCAGTTCGGGTCTATTCATGTCCTCGATCTGAAATCCGGCGAGACGCATGCGGTACGCATCGGCGCGGCCGCAGATCTAGCCGAAGTGCGGCCGCGCTTCGAGAAGATCACGAATCCGATGATTGAAAACTCGGGAATTTCGCCCACCGGCCAGCGCGCGGTCTTCGAGGCGCATGGCGAAATTCTCACTGTGCCGGCGGAGAAGGGGGACATACGCAACCTGACCAGCAGCCCAACGATTGCCGATCGGGATCCGGCCTGGTCTCCGGACGGCAAATCGATCGCTTATTTCTCCGATGAATCTGGCGAATACGCGCTCCATATCCGGGATCAAAATGGACTCGGAACAGTGACCAAGATCAACCTCGGCAATCCTCCGTCTTTCTTCTACTCGCCCGTGTGGTCGCCGGACAGCAAGAAAATCGCTTATAACGACAAGCGCCTGAACCTGTGGTACGTGGACGTGGAGAAGAAGACGCCGGTTCGCGTCGACACCGATTTATATGACAGCCCCGGTTTTGACATGCGGCCGCGCTGGTCGCCGGACAGCAAATGGCTTGCCTATGCCCGGCAGCTTGAAAACCATTTGCACGCAGTGTATGCCTACTCAGTGAGCGACGGCAGATGTACGCAGCTGACGGACGGCCTCAGCGACGCTTCCGCTCCGGAGTTCGACAAGAGCGGGAAATATCTATACTTTCTCGCCAGCACCAATGTCGGGTTGAGCGGCGGCTGGATTGACATGTCAAGCATCGGACATCCGGTCACCAGCGCGGTATACGTGATGGTGCTGCGGAAAGATTTGCCCTCTCCGCTGGCTCCGGTAAGCGATGACGAGAACGCGGATAAGGACAAGGATAAGAGTAAAGATTCCGCGAAGGGGGACAGCAATGACGAGAAGAAAGACGAGAAGAAGGACAAGCCTCCTCCAGAAGTGCGGATAGATTTCGACAACATCAGCCAGCGGATCCTGGCTGTTCCGCTTCCCGAAAAGAACTACTACGCAGTGACGCCCGGGAAAGAAGGGATTATCTACGTTCAGGAACGCCCTATCGTGGAGATGAATGCCGGGCCGCCGCAGATTGTTGTCAACAAGTTCGATTTCAAAACGCGGAAAACGGATCTGATCATCGGCGGAATCACGCTGTTCACCCTCTCAGCCAATGGCGAGAAGATGCTTTACCGCTTGGGAGAACAGTGGTTCATCACGGGCGCGGAAGCCGCTCCCAAGCCGGGTGACGGGTTACTCAAAACGGCCGATTTAGAGGTCTATGTCGAGCCGCGCGCAGAGTGGAAGCAGATGTATCGCGAGGTGTGGCGCATCGAGCGGGATTTCTTTTACGACCCGCATCTCCACGGCTTGGATCTAAAGAGCGCCGAGGCGTACTACACGCCGTGGGTTGAAAACCTCAGCAGCCGTTCCGATCTGAACTATCTGTTTCAAGAGATGCTCGGTAACATCAATGTCGGCCACATGTTCGTGCGCGGCGGAACTCAGCCGGAAGTGCCGCACATCAAAGTGGGCCTGCTTGGCGCGGACTACAAAATCGAAAACGGCCGGTATCGTTTCGCAAAGGTCTATAACGGCGAAAACTGGAACCCGGATCTGCAGGCGCCGCTGACTCAGCCTGGAGTGAATGTGGTTGCCGGCGAATACCTGCTTGCAGTTCGCGGCCGGGAGTTGCGGGCTGTCGATAACCTTTACAGCTTTTTCCAGGAGACGGCCGGGAAACAGGTTGTGCTGAGGGTAGGCCCGAATCCGGATGGCACGGGGTCGCGTGAAGTCACGGTAGTGCCGGTTGAAGACGAGGCTCGCTTGCGTCATCTTGCGTGGATCGAAGGCAACCGTCGCAAGGTCGATCAGCTCAGCGGTGGAAAGCTCGCTTATGTTCATCTGCCGGATACCGCCATGGGCGGGTACACCAGCTTCAACCGGTATTTCTTTGCTCAAATCGAAAAGCAGGGCGCGGTGCTGGATGAGCGCTATAACCACGGAGGCGACGTTGCCGATTACATCATCGAGTATTTGAACCGGCATCCAATGGGGCGCATTACCTCTCGGGAGGGTGAAGACGTTACAGATCCTTCAGAGGCAATTTACGGCCCGAAGGTTATGATCATCAATCAATTCGCGGGATCGGGCGGCGATGCCATGCCATGGTACTTCCGGAAAGCGGGGCTGGGGCCGCTGGTGGGCATGAAGACGTGGGGCGGATTGGTCGGGATTGGAGGATATCCTGCTCTGATCGATGGTGGCGCGGTGACAGCTCCGCGTTGGGCGTTCTACGGGTTGACCGGGGAATGGGAAGTGGAGAACCATGGGATCGCGCCGGATATCGAGGTCGATCAGGACCCCAAGCTGGTGCGCGAGGGTCACGATCCGCAGTTAGAACGGGCTGTAGAAGTTGCGATGGAGTTGCTGAAGAAGAATGCGCCGGCGACTTATAAGCGGCCCGCCTACCCTGATTATCATCCGCAATTCAGCGGGACATCAGAGCCGGGAACACAGTGAGTAGGCCTACTCGCATCTCAAAGCCGCTACTGGGTCGATTTGATTGGCTCGCCACGCGGGAATGAGATATGCCATCACTGCAACAATCAGCAAAAACAGCGAGGCAAGGGTGAAGATTGCCGGATCGCGCGCAGTAACGCCAAACAGCAGACTAGCCATAATGCGAGTCAGGGCCCCGGCGAGCACGACGCCGATGGCAATCCCACAAAACGTAAGAGCCATGCCTCGGCTTGCGATCATCCTTAGGACGTCGATGCGTTTTGCGCCGAGCGCTACGCGAATGCCAATCTCCTGCGTACGTTGAGCGACGGCGTAGGAAAGCACCCCGTAAATGCCTGCGCCCGCGAGCAACAAGGCTGCGCCAGCGAACAGAGAGAGCAAGAACATCACGAAGCGCGGCCGGGCGAGCGCCTTCGACATGACGTCATCCATGGTTTTGATTTCTGCCACGGCGAGCTGTTTGTCGAAGCTCCAAACGGCCGTACGCAGTGCCGGTATCAAGGCATGCCTGTTTTCAGGCGCGCGAACTGCGATCAGCATTGTGTTTACGCATTCCTGCTGAGTAATGGGTACGTACACAGCGGGCGATCGATCATCGGCCAGCGAAAAATAAGGCATATCGCCAATGATGCCGACGACTTCTCGATACATTTTTTCGTCTCGCCAGGCTCGCACTGATTTTCCGAGAGGATTCGCGTTCGGAAACATTTCTTTCGCCAGAGACTGGCTCACAATCATCACCGGCTTGCCTGACTTGATGTCCCGGTTGTCGAAGAACCGCCCTGCGATGAGACGAGCCCGCAACGTTTCGAAATACCCCGGCATGACCACGTCCCATACAGCGGAGCTTGCTTTACCAAGAGGCGGTTCCGGCTGTCCTCCGGCTATGTAGGACCTCACGAGATAAAAGCCGCCGCCGCCGAGCGGTAGAGCCGAGGTGGCGCCTACATTTAAAACCCCCGGCACGTGCCGGATTTTATCGACAATGCTCGTGAGAGCAGAGACGGTTTGCTCCGAGCTGCCGTAACGAGAAGTTGGCAGCGAAAGTTCAAAGGTTGTCAAACCTTGCGTCCGGAAACCGGCATCCACGTGGAGCAGATTCGCGAACGTCTTCAGCAGCAATCCAGCGCCAGCCAGTAAAACAACGCTCAGAGCAACTTCCGATAGCACCAGAAGCCCTCGCAGCCTGCCGGCGCGCATCCCCGCCGATGAGGTGCGGCCGCCCTCACGGAAAGCATTGGCCGGATCTGTTCCCGAAGCGTGCAAAGCGGGGATTACAGCGGCGATGAACGTCGCGAGAATCGAGAGCGCCGACGTGAACGCAAGAGCAACACCATCGATATGGATTTCGTCTAAGCGCGGAGTATCCCGCGGAGCGACATGCACCAGCGCGTACACGCCTCCGGTTCCCAGCAACGCCCCCAGAACCGCTCCAATCGCGGCAACCACCAGCTGTTCAGTAAGAAGTTGCCGCGCCAGCCGGACGCGACGCGCGCCAAGTGCTATTCGAATCGCTATCTCACGGGTTCGCGACGCGCCTCTCGCCAAGAGTAGAGTTGCTAAATTGGCGCACGCGATAGCCAGAACAATGCCCACGCCGCCCATCATGACCAGCAGCATCTGCTTTAGCTGGGGTCCGACGATCCAGGATGATAGTGGATACAGCACCCAGCCCGTGGCGGACCTGGTGGCCGGATACTGCCGTTCGATCCGTTTCGCCATTACATTCAGCTGAGCCTGCGCCTGCTCGAGTCGAACGCCAGGTCGAAGGCGTGCAATCGCGCTGAACATGAAATTGTCGCGGCGCATGACCGCGGCGGGCGGATCAGCGCCCATTGCCCCTGGCAGAAAAACCTGGACATCCTCCGGCCAAGTTGAGTTCATGGCCATTACGCCCACGATCCGGTATGGCGCGCCTCCAATTTCTATCCTGGCGCCCACAACTTTCGGGTCGCCCCCGAACCTCTGCATCCAATACGCGTAAGCTAAGACAGCTACATGCGCCTGGTTGAAAAAGGTCTCTTCCGCCACAAAGGTTCTGCCGAGTAACGGCGCGGCGTCCATCACGCGGAAGTAGTCGTCGCTGACTAAACTGGTCTTGACTCGTTCAGGCACATGGCCGCTTGTGATGTCAGCCGATTGCTCGAAATGCACCGCCACTGCTTGAAACACTTCCGTCCGGGTTTTCCAGTCTAGAAAGTCCGCGTAGGCGACATTGGCGCGATCCGTGTTGTACTTTTTCAAAACTGTGGCGGGAACCACCAACTCGCCGGAGTTCTTGTACGGTAAGGGTCGAATCAGCAGGGAGTTAACCACGCTGAAAATAGCGGTGTTGGCTCCGATTCCCAAAGCGAGCGTCAGAACCCCTATGAGGGTGAGCCCACGACCCTTGACCAGTGACCGGAGACCGTACCGAAGGTCTTGCCCGAACCGTTCAAACCACGACCATCCCCACATTTCACGCAGCTCCTCTTTCACCAATGTCGTGTTTCCGAAGGCGCGCCGGGCGGCGTAGCGGGCTTGCTCTGGCGACAGGCCGTTCTGCTCTTGTTCCGCAGCCTCGAGATCCAAGTCGGCGCGCATCTCGCGCTCCAGATCCTGCTCGCGTTCTTTCTTCCACCACCAGCGCATTTCAAACCTGCTGGTAGATATTCTACCCTGAATCAAATCGATCAGGGTAGTCTTCCTACCCAGTTTCGACCTGTCTCAGCGCTTGATCGTCTACTAGCCTCGGCTGGCCCGGTCACTGCGTTCCGGCTCCGATTGAACTGACGGGAAGCGAAATTTCAGGATCGGTTGAGACCATTGAATCCGCGGTTGAAAATACGAACCCATTTTGGGGCTGCGGTGCTGCGGTCGCGGTACTCACGGGAGCATTCAGTGGCCCGGATTCGGATTCCATGGCCTTACGCTCAGCGAGGAGGCGGCGCAGCTCGACCGTGTCCTTTGCCTGGCGGCGGTGCAAACGAGCTTCCTGAATATTGAGATTGCGGAACTGCTTCTCGTATGTAACGTGCGTTTGCAACTGAATCATGGCGTGGCGGATGTCCTGGGGGTAGTGATTGAAAGCTTCTTCGAATTGCAGATGGCCTTGCGTGTAGAGGGCGAATTCGAGAGCGCGGATGCGATGAAGGCGCCAATCGGTATCGGCGAGGGATTGAACGAGCTCGCATTCAGCGCGGCCGATGGGAGCAAACTCTTTTTGGAACGCGGCGATAAGAGCGGCATATTCGGCGGCATCGTCGGTAGGAAGAACGACGGTGCGGCCTGTGAGCCCGGAATTTACAGCATTCACGCACGATTTCGCTTTACCGTCGAGTGAACGCGGACCGGTGGACAGTTGTGCGTTGTCTCGATTGGCGATGAGTTGGGCCTGGGAC
>JBAUUG010000108.1:0-10224 GCA_049582585.1 Bryobacteraceae bacterium
ATCAAACAAAAAGAGCGCCGGCTCAACGACCCCGTTTTCGCCAGTCGCGCGCCGGAGGACGTCAGGAACAAGGAGTTGCAAGCCTATCTTGCCTATAAAGACCAGCTGAATAAGAATAGGGATCTGCTCCAGGGACTCGATTGATGTTCGACGTTTCGCACCCCAGCGTGCGTGCGGCCGTGGAGCGCGCTCTCGCCGAAGACATCGGTTCCGGGGACATCACCTCCGAGTTGACGGTTCCTGTGGACTTGCGCGCGCGTGGCGAATTCATCGCTCGACAATCCCTGACCTTGGCGGGTATCGAGCTGTTACCGCTCATCTACGATCTGCGGGGAGGCGCTCAGGTTCAATCGCTTGCGAAAAGCGGATCAAGTGTTAGCAGCGGCAACGTTATCGCCACTGTAGCGGGCCGGGCTCGCACACTCCTCGAGTGTGAGCGCGTAGCTTTGAACTTTCTGCAGCGGTTGAGCGGCGTTGCCACTTTTGCGCGTGAGCACGTCGACGCTGTCGCGGGAACCAAAGTGCGGGTCCTCGATACGCGCAAGACTACGCCCGGCCTGCGGAAGCTAGAAAAAATGGCCGCAGCCGCAGGCGGCGCCACCAATCATCGTCAGGGGCTCTTTGACGCTGTATTGATCAAGAACAACCACATTACGGCAGCCGGAGGTGTTCGCAACGCACTCGAAGCCACCAGAGATTTCTCAGGACCGGTAGAAATTGAAGTGCGAACCCGGGCCGAGCTGGACGAAGCTCTCTCAGCGGGTTCAAAGCATCTGCTGCTCGATAATCTCTCTCCCGCTGAAGCTGCCGAATGGATCGGCTACATCGCTGGCCGAGCCACCGTCGAACTATCCGGCGGCATCAACTTGAAAACTATTCAATCTTATGCGGCGGCGGAGCCGGATTTCATCTCTTGTGGAGCGATCACTCATTCCGCGCCTGCCGCAGATATTAGTTTCCGTCTCGTCTTAGATCCGCCGTAATGCCGCTTGATGTAGACACAATCCGAAATCTGCGGCCGCAAAACCACATCCACTATTTCTCAACTGTGGGCTCTACCATGACGGAAGCCGCTCGTTTGGCTGCGGCAGACGCTCCGCACGGAACCGTTGTTCTCGCCGATGAACAAACCGCCGGAATCGGCAGGCTTGGGCGTTCCTGGCAATCGGAAGCAGAGCTCGGGATCTACTGCTCGCTCGTTCTTCGATTGCCGCTTCCGTCAAGCAGCCTGCCGGTTGCCAGCCTGCTGCTGGGATTGTCGACCGCCGAAGCCATTCAGAAATCGACAAACGTGGCGTGTGATCTCAGGTGGCCGAACGACGTTCTCATTAGTGAGCGCAAAGTGGCGGGCATACTGACTCATCTGATAGAGGATTGCGTCATTGCCGGCATCGGCGTCAATGTGAACCAAACCTTTTTTGCCGCCGATCTGCGTACGCCTGCCACCTCTCTACGCATCCAAAGCGATGGCCGCGCGCAATCGCGCGAATACCTTATCGTTAACCTCTTGGACTCGCTGGATACCTTCTGTTCGATGCTTATCGATGAAGGCCCTGAAAGCATCCTTCGCGCGTTCGTCTCGGCTTCAAGCTATGCTCTGAACCGAAGAGTAATCGTCGAAGAGAATGGCCTGAGAGGCGTGACGGCCGGGCTCGACAGCAATGGATTTCTTCTGGTCCGCTCCGATTCCGGGCATGTGGAAAGGCTTGCGGCAGGCGGTGTTCGCTCACTGACATGAACCCCGACGAACCGGATTGGCCAAGCAACTACTTCAACTACTTCACAGAAATCGAAGAGCATTTTCAGCGGGCCCGCGGGACCGGGCTATTTCTGCTCTCGCCGATCGATTGGGCGCTTATCGAAAACTGGAAGAATTCCGGTATTCCAGTGGAAGCAGTGCTGCAGGGCATCGACGAGGCGTTTGAGAAGTGGCGCAGCCGCAAGATCAAGCGGCGTACGGTGAATTCGGTCGCCTATTGCGCGCAGGCGGTTATGAAAGCTGCCCAGCGACTGACATCTCGGACGCGCACAGCCGCCACCTCGGTCGAGCCCCCCTTCTCCACCGACGATGTGCGCGCTCACCTGGCGAAAGCGCTCGACGCATTACATCAAAGGTGCGAGCCTCCGTTTCACGAAGTCGCCTCATCGCTAGAAGCCCTGCTCGCCGATACGCAGTCCCGCATGCAAGATCTTGAAGATTTGGAGCGTCGGCTGACCGCCATGGAAGAGAAAATTGTTGCCGCGCTTCGAACTCTCGAGAGTGACGAAGATCTATTCTCCATTCGCCAGACGCTCGATCAAGAGCTTCGGCCCTATCGAAGCAAGATGACGGCGGACCAACTTGCCATGCTCGAGCGCCGTTATCTGGAAACCGCATTGCTGGAACGCGCGAAGCTGCCCCGCCTCAGTCTCTTCTATTTGCACTGATTTTGATACAGTCTCGACAGTGGCAGCGCCAGCCTCCAGGCCAAAGAGCTTGTATTGGGTAGCGCTCGGGCTTCTCGTCATCTCGGTCTGCATCAATTACGCGGATCGCGGCAATCTTGGCGTGGCGGCAAAGAGCATAGAAACTGAGCTGCACGTCAGGCAAGACCAGCTCGGAATCCTGCTTGGCGCTTTTTCTTTGACCTATGCCTTCTTCCAGATCCTGGCGGGCAAGCTGATAGATCGCTGGAACGTGAATTGGGTGTATGCCGCGGCCTTCCTGCTTTGGTCCGGGGCCACCGGCCTTACGGGCCTGACCAGTACATTCGCCTCTATTCTGTGTCTGCGGCTCATTCTAGGCGCCAGCGAATCCGTTGCTTATCCCGCCTATTCCAAGATGATCGTAATCAGTTTTCCGGAGCAGCTTCGGGGAACAGCCAACGCCCTGATAGATGCCGGGTCGAAAGTCGGCCCGGCGCTCGGAGTGTTGATGGGAGTCAAAATGATCGGCTGGTTTTCCTGGCGAGGAATGTTCCTCGTCATAGGAGCGGCCAGCTTGCTTTGGCTAATACCTTGGTGCCTCATCGCCTCCCGCCTCCCCGGCAAACGCATGACCGAGGCTTCCCATTGGGCCGCGCCCAGCTATCGGGAGCTTCTCTCAAAACGGGCGATGTGGGGTACTGCCTTGGGCCTTTTCGGGGGCAATTACGCCTGGTTCTTCTTCCTGAATTGGCTGCCCTATTATTTCGAGAACGATCGTCACTATACAAAGGATCGTCTCGCCATAATCGGCTCCTTGCCATTTTGGGCGGTAGCGGGCTCATCCATGCTCTTCGGTCTCTTAGCCGATGCCATGGTCCGGCGGGGCCGCGATGCCGGTCGCGTCCGCCAAACGTTCGTTTCGCTCGGCCTGCTAGGGTGCTGCGGTTTCATGCTGCCGTCCGTGTGGGTGTCCGGAGAAGTTCTTGCGAACGCGCTATTGATCCTTGCCTGCATCTCCATGGGCGCCTTTTCTTCAAACCATTGGGCCCTCACCCAGATGCTCGCCGGACCTCACGCTGCCGGGAAGTGGACAGGTCTTCAAAACTGTCTAGGCAACTTTGCTGGAGTGATCGGGCCCTACCTCAGCGGCGTCGTCTTACACGCAACTCATTCATTCTTTCTGGCTTTTGCAATTGCCTGTGCAGTTCTTCTCGTCGGAGTACTGGGGTACTGGATTGTAGTTGGCAAACCATCTGAAATCCACTGGCGGACGCCGGAACCCTCAAATATCGGTTAACCTGTATAGAAGTCTCAAGTTGACTCGGCGTGACTTATCCAGGGTGCCCCGAGTTCAAACTTTGAGCTGTGTTCTAAAATTTGAAGCATCGCCTATGGTGTGACCCGATGGCTGGTAATGCCGGTCTGTCGGTAACCGGCGAGTTGGCGCACCTCCTGCA
This sequence comes from Bryobacteraceae bacterium, assembly GCA_049582585.1. Classification (GTDB taxonomy): domain Bacteria; phylum Acidobacteriota; class Terriglobia; order Bryobacterales; family Bryobacteraceae; genus Bog-105. The sequence continues at coordinate 3,864 of JBAUUG010000108.1, forward strand.
AATTGCTGCCGTGCGCCCCCGGTGGGTATCTTCCTCCGAGTGCCCACCGGATCCTCTAATCTCCTGTGTTACACCCCGGAGTTTCTTCCTTCACGGCGATAAGTGAAATTCTGAATGCGGGGCGATGCGCTTCCACTTGAGCGTTCCGGATGCCCGCCCTCCCCGCCAATTCGAGAAGCTCGTCTGGCCGAAACGATGCCCGGACTGAAGTCGGACCATCGTGCAGCGTCATTCTTTGCCATCCGAACAGCAGTTTGGTGGCGGGCAGGAACCAATAGGGAAGAACGTGGCGTTCCAAATCGCTGACCAGCAATGCCTCCCGCGCCGCGCCGTAAAAACTGCGCAGGAAATCGACGACTTGGCCATCGGCGAAGTGGTGAAGAAAGAGCGAGCAAGAAACATAATCGAAGCTTCGGGGCAAAAACGGCAGTTGGAAGGCGTCGGCCACCAGCTTCGGATGCGGGGCGTTCTCGAGATGCAGTTGCCTGTAATCCAGGCTTGTTACCGTAGCGAGAGGGTACAGATCCTGAATAATCTTCGCAGCGTCTCCGGATCCGGCTCCGATATCCAGCAGCGTGAACGCGTCTTCCTTCCGCGCCACCCGCGCCAGCATCGTGCGGAGTACGGAATGCCCGCCGAAGTTCCGGTTTATGCGGGCGAGGTTTTCCAAATTCAGCCGCGCTTCTTCTGGCCTGGCATGGTCCAGCAATTCCGGTTTGATTAGCCGTTCGGAAAACAGTCGGACCCTCCGAAAGTGGTACAAGAATGATTACACAGGGCATTTGAACCTTGGAAAGGGCGCCCGGGCACGACATCTTGCCACGATTGAAACATAATAGAAGAGAGGCACGTCTAGTGGCGCATCAGCGGAGACGATTCTGTCCCGCCTGTCTCTAGATCCTTCGAGGAAAATTTGAATGAGTAGTACACCACAACAGCCGACATACATCATCCCGCCCCCCGCGGGACCCAATTGGAAAACTCCGCTGCTTATCGGGATATTGGTTCTTCTGGCCGCTTCTAACATTTATCTGTTTGTGCAGGTCGATCGCTCCAGAACCGACAGCAGGCACGATATCGCGAAGTTGAATCAGGATATGAACAATGCAATCGAGAGGCTGCGCATCGATTCGAATGAGGAAGTTCGGCGCTCTCGGCAGAGCGTGAACGACTTGCAGGCCCGCTTGGCGGAGCAGCGGCGCGCCGCGAATCTGGCCGTAGGGCAAGCCAAGATCGACGCGCAGAGAAAGGTCGAAGAGCTGCAAACCAGAGTTGCTAGTGAAGAGGCTCAGCAGCAGCAGGCCATCACTCAGGTAAAGCAGACTGCGGACACCGCAACCACTCAGCTCGCGAGCGTCTCGACTGACGTCGGAAATGTCAAGACTGACGTGCAGAACACGAAGAGCCAGTTGGAGCAAACCATCGCCAACTTGAAGCGAGTGAACGGAGACTTGGATAGCCACGCGAGCTTGATCGCGACTAATGGCAAAGAACTCCAGGCACTCCGGGAATTGGGTGAGCGCAACTACTCCGAATTCACGATCACTAAATCTAAAAAGCCCAGCCGAGTCGGCGATGTAATGCTTGAGTTGAAGAAAGTCGATACCAAGCACAACCGGTTCACGGTTCAGTTGACGGTGGATGACAAGACCGTGGAAAAGAAGGATAAGACCATCAACGAGCCGATTCAGTTCTATACGTCGAAGGCTAGACAGCCCGATGAAATCGTGGTCAACCAGGTGCGCAAGGATACTATCATCGGCTATCTGGCGACTCCTAAAGTTCAAACGGCCAGGGCCGGAACCTAACTCAATATGTTTCGAAACACTCCTATGCGGTATTCAGAACAACTCATCGCGCCCATGCGCGAGGATTTGACAAAGTATGGCGTTCAAGAAGCCCGGACGCCTCAGCAGGTCGACGACGCCATTCAGCCCGGCAGCGGCAATGTGCTGATGATTGTCAATTCTGTCTGTGGTTGCGCGGCCGGGAAAGCGCGGCCGGCCGTGGGTATGGCGCTCAACTATCATGCTCGTCCTGACGCGGCCGTTTCGGTTTTCGCGGGCGCGGATTTGGAAGCAGTCGCCAAGCTTCGCGAGCTGCTTCCGGGCGTCCCGCCTTCTTCGCCCTCCATCGCCCTGTTTCGGGACGGCAAGCCGGTTTTCATGCTGCATAGGCATGACATTGAGACTCGCCAGGCTCCGGAAATCGCCGGACTTCTGACGGAAGCTTTCGATCGATACTGCGTCACCGCGAAACGATAGTCCTTCGCTTTGCCGCCCCATAAAGTCCGTGTGCCTTGATGTAGTCGCGCACGCTGCCCGGCAACTCAGGCGTTGGCTCTCCGGCTGCTAAGTGGCTGCGAATCTCAGAACTTGAAATCGGCAGCGCCAGGCTGTCCAAGCGGATGACGCGCGCCCTTTCCGGAATCTTGTACTCCCGTCCGGGACGCGCGGCCACGACGAAGGTGACGGAACCGACGAGGTCTTGCCACCGCTTCCAAGTCTCGAGCTCGTCAAATGCGTCAGCACCGATCAGAAAGAACAGATCATCTTCATCGCCTGATGCGCCCCTTACCCGTTCTACCGTTTGAATCGAGTAACTGCGCTCGTTGCCCTCCTCAATTCTAGAAGGGATAAAGCCGGAATATTTACTGCACGCGCGCTCTACCATGCGGAAACGATCCTCGTAAGGAGTCAGTCCCGCTGCGTCTTTGTGCGGGGGATTGGCCGCGGGAATGAATAAAATTCGATCGAGCTTCAGCTCCTTCTTTGCTTCTTGGGCAATCCGCAAATGTGCCTTGTGGATCGGATCGAACGTCCCTCCGAACAAGCAAATTCGCATGCACTCAGCAGAACGTCTTGGCCGTTGGCTCGCTCGAGATCTGCTCGCGAGCCGCTTGCGTAGCCAGTTCATCGCAACGGTTGTTGTCTTCGTGAGAGGCGTGGCCTTTAGTCCAGGACCACCGCGTCTGATGCCCGTTCACCAATTCGTCCAGTGCCATCCAGAGATCCTGATTTTTTACCGGCTTCTTGTCCGAGCTCTTCCATCCATTGCGTTTCCATCCCTGTATCCACTGCGTGATACCGTTCTTCACGTATTCAGAATCGGTAATGATTTCTACCGAGCAACTCTCCTTTAGGCGCTTCAACCCTTCTATCGCCGCGGTCAGTTCCATTCGGTTGTTGGTGGTGTGCGGCTCACAACCGAAGATCTCGCGCGCGTGCTCGCCGAAACGGAGAATGCACGCCCAACCGCCCTTCCCCGGATTGCCCGAACAAGCGCCGTCGGTAATGAGCTGAACGCGCTTCAAGCCACTTCGGCGCACTCCAGCGCCGGAAGCTCGCTCAGCTGATCTGTGAAAAAGGCGTCGACAATGTCGAGAATCCGCTGTACGTCCTGAGCGCGGTAAATCTCGCTCCGGAGTTTCGATCCGTTCCGCACTCCATGCGTGAAGTACGTGGCGAACTGCTTCATTTTGCCGATCGCATCCACCGCGCCGTGCTCCTCGAGCATCACGTAGTAGGTCTTCATCATTTCGTAGCGCTCGCGGTCCGGCGGCACGGTGTACGACCCGGTCCGCAGATACTCCTGAACCTGCCGAAAAATCCACGGATTGTAGGAAGCAGTGCGGCCAATCATAATGGCGTCACATCCCGTCTCGCGATGCATCCGCAATGCGTCTTCGGGAGTGAGGACATCGCCGTTTCCGATCACGGGAATCTTCACCGCCGCTTTCACTTCCGCGATGCGCGACCAATCGGCGCGGCCGCTATATCCCTGCTCGCGCGTGCGCGGGTGCAGCGCGACAGCGGCGAGACCGCAATCTTCCGCGATTCTAGCCATCCGCACCGCGACGAGTTCGTGGTCGTTCCAGCCGGACCGGAACTTGCAAGTCAACGGAATCGAAATCGCCGCACGAACTCTCCTGAGAATCGTTTCCACCAGCGGAAGATCGCGCAGCAGACCGGAACCCCCGTTGCATTTCACCACTTTGTTGACAGGGCACCCAAAGTTGATATCGACCATATCGAAGCCGCGCTCCTCGCACACCGCTGCCGCCTCCGCCATAACGTCCGGATCGGAACCGAATAGCTGGCAACTGATGGGATGCTCGTCTTCCTCGAAATAGAGGTATCGAAAATTCCTATTTGGCTTTTTCGAGTGCCGCGTGCTCACCACTCCGTGTGAGCTCGTGAACTCCGTCATCAGCAGGCCGCAGCCACCTTGATTGCGGATCAGACGGCGAAAAACCGTGTCGGTCACGCCGGCCATCGGAGCAAGGATAGTAGCCGGAGAGATGGACACAGGACCAGCTCGATACTGGGCCGGGAACTCGAACATGTAGCCGTCGGTCATAGCGAGGAAAACCCGGATAGCAAACTCACGCGCCCGGATGACCCTATTTTAACGGTCACCGGCGAAACCTTATACCCGCCCGTGCGTTTTCACATATAGTGGGGAGTACGTAAGAGTGGAGTTATCTCACGTGGCCAAAGTCATCGCCGCATTCATCGCGGGCGTGGTGATCGCGCTGGGAAGCGCTCTTATTTACGTAAGAGCAACAGAAGCGGTTCACGTTGAGCCCGCTGTCCAAACCATACCGCCCGCGCCAGAAGCGGCTGACACCCAGACCCCGGCGCCGGTTCCTGCACAGGACGCCGCGGCTCAAGACGCATCCCATCAGGCGGTCCCAAACCCGCCGCCCGCTCCGGTTGAAAGGGTGCATCCAAAGAGCAATAAAGCGGTCAGGACACGCGTTCCGGTATCCGCGCCCCGATTGCGTTCCCGCCCGCAGCAGCCCAGCAGCTCAGTGGTTCAGATCGCGCAAAATAGCCCTGCGCCTCTCCCCCCGGTTGACTCTCAGGTCCCGGCCCCCAATATTAAATCCCAGGCCCCGGCGCCTCAGCCACAGCCAGAGCCCCAGCCGGAAATCCCGGCGCCCGCGCCTGACGTTGCGCCCCCTCCCGAAGCATCGCGCCAACCGCATGTAGTCACCCTGCAGCCCGGAACCAACCTGACCATCCGGCTCGGAGAGACTCTGTCGACTGAGCATAACTATACCGGAGACACGTTCAGGGCATCCCTGGAATCGCCGGTGATCCTGGACGGCTTCATCATCGCCGACAAGGGTTCCAAGGTTCTGGGCCGAATCGTGAATGTCCAAAGAGCAGGCCGGGTGAACGGGGTAGCAGATCTAAATCTCACGCTTGCGGAGATCAACACCACGGATGGGCAGCGCGTCCGAATCGACACGAGCTCATACGACAAGCGCGGCCCTGTTAGTACGGGCGAGGATGCAGCTAAAATCGCCGGTGGAGCGGCGCTAGGAGCCATCATCGGCGGTATCGCGGGCGGCGGTAAAGGCGCGGCCATTGGAGCCGGCGTGGGCGGCGGCGCCGGTACTGGCACGGTCCTGGCAACTCGCGGAAAATCGGCAGTATTGCCCGCCGAAACGCGATTGACCTTCCGCTTAGCGGCTCCTGTAACAATTACCGAGAGACTGAGCTACTAACCCCTCTTCACCGCTTCCAGCACCTGCCACTTGGATCCATCCGGACGGCGCAGAGCCGCATCCACTGTACTTATTTCCTCGAGTTGCTCCGCGTTTGCCGGGCGAAGCTCCCGAAACTTGCGTGCTGACGAGAACACATTCCGCTCCATGGAGCCGACGGTATCGTTGTAAGCCGCGACCGTCCTCTCGATGGCGTCGCCCAGCTTAGAGAAATGCTGAGCCATCGTGAACAATTTCTTGTAGAGATCCAAGCCGGTCTCCCGGATCTTATCGATGTTCTCCGCGAGAACCTGCTGGCGCCAGCCGTGAGCGACGGTCAGCAACAGCGTGATCAGCGTGACTGGGGTGGCAATCATCACGCGATGCTTTACGCCAAAATCCAGCAGCTCCGGATCGTTCTCCAGAGCCGCGCTGAACAGCGACTCTAAAGGCAGAAACGCCACTACAAATTCGGGAGAACAAGAAAGCCTCTCCCAATACTGTTTCTCGCCCAGCGATTTCACGTGCTTTCTAACTTGATCCGCGTGCGCGACCAGGTGGCGCAACCGCTCCACGTCATCTTGTGCCTCTATCGCGCGAAGATAAGCCTCGAGCGAAACCTTTGCGTCCACAACCACCTGGCATTGATTCGGCAATCGAACAATCAAGTCAGGCCGTTGATTGGTTTCGCCAAACAAGGTCTTTTGCTCAGCGAAATCACAGTATTCGAGCATGCCCGCAAGTTCAACCACGCGCCGCAGCTGCATCTCGCCCCAACGGCCACGCTGGATTGGCGATCGCAAAGCCGTTTTGAGCTGCTCAGTCGATTGCCGCACGCGTTCTTGCAGTTGAGTCAGCGCTTGTACC
>JBAUUG010000109.1:0-4225 GCA_049582585.1 Bryobacteraceae bacterium
TGGAAACAGACCACCGGTTGACGAGCCGTCTTGATCGGGCAAAAGGAACTCCTAAGGAGGGCAGACCGTGCTGCAAGTCATTGCAAACACAGTGACTATTGCGGTCTATCCTGCAACTCTATTTTAGCAGTTCCGGAGCCCTCAAATGCAGAAATCGACAGACCCACCGCCACCACCACCACGCAGCCGATTACGTTGTACCAGAGAAAGGAAACTTCGGTAAATTTCGCCGCGCCGAAGATCGCTGCTTCGCCCGCGATCACGCCCCAAAATGCCGCCGTCCCCCCTACTCGCTTGCAGAAAAACGCCAGGACAAAGACGCCCAGCAGTCCTCCGTAAAACAAAGACCCGACAATATTCACGCGCTCAATGAGCGCTCCAAACCCTCGCGAGCCAAAAGCGGCAAACGCCACCGCATAAGCTCCCCAGAATAACGTCAGGAATCGAGAAGCAGCCAGATAATGACGATCGCTGCGGCCGCGCACCAGGAACCGGCGATAGATATCCACCACCGAAACCGTCGCAAGCGAGTTGATTTCGCCGGAGGTCGATCCCATGGAGGCGGAAAAAATGACGCCGATCACCAAGCCGACCAAGCCAATCGGCAGATAGGTTTTTACGAAGGTCAAGAAAATGTAGTTCGCATCGTCGAATTTTTCACCGTTATGCAGGCGCTCCACGATCTGAAGGGCTTGCCCGCGGCTGTGAGTAAAGGCGCTTTGCGTCCCGCGGAAATCTGACAGGGCTCGTCCGGTTGTGGAATCTGAGTGGCGCATTGCATCGGCTAATTTGAATGCCGCATTCCGGCGCTGCTCGAAGGCGAGTTGGTAGTCTGCTTCGACCGGCTTCCAGGAGGTCGTCTGCTCCGCGCGATGAGCCTCCACCGGCTCGAAGATCATCGGCGACCGCACAAACAGCGATAAGACAAAAACCATGACCCCGATGAACAGGATGAACAGTTGCATCGGAATCTTGACGACCGCCGTGAAGAGAAGACTCAGCCGGCTTTGAGCGATTGATTTTCCCGTAAGATAGCGCTGCACTTGACTCTGGTCGCAGCCGAAATAGGCCAGTGCGAGAAATCCTCCGCCGATCACGCCGCTCCAAAGGTTGTAACGGTCGCTTAGATCCAGATGAAGATCGACTATATTCAGGCGGCCCGCGGCTCCCGCTAAGTGCAGCGCATCGGTGAACGAAATCCCGGACGGCAAGGCGTGGATCACCACGGCCAAACTGATAACCAGAGCTACGAAGATCATGCTCATCTGTTGCACGTCGGCCCAGGTCAGGGCTTTGATGCCGCCGCTGGCGGTGTAAGTCACCACCAATGCGCCAATCAGAATGGTGACCAGGCGGTCAGACCAGCCAAGCACGGAAGAGAGCGCCACTGCCGGCGCATAGAGCCCAATACCCGCTGCGAGACCGCGCTGGATCAGGAATACCAGACTCACTAAGGCCCGTGTCTTGGCGTCGAAGCGCTTCTCGAGATACTCGTAGGCGGTATAAACTTTCGCGCGGTGAAATATGGGAACCGCAGTGGCGGACAGAATGACCATGGCGATGGGCAGCCCAAAATAAAACTGCACAAAGCGCATGCCGTCGATGTAAGCTTGGCCGGTAGTGGAGATAAAAGTAATGGCGCTGGCCTGCGTGGCCAAAATCGAGAGTCCCATGGCGTACCAGGGCATGGTCTTTCCCGCCAGCAGGTATTTATTAACCGTGCTGCTGCCGCGCCCTCGATATAGCCCATACGAAACCAGAGAAATCAGCCAGGTGAAGAGAACGATCCAATCGAGCGTTCTCATAAGAGCGCGCTCTTGAGCGCCGCGATTCGAGTGCGATCCACTCTGCCGGACGTGCTTGGCGGCACTCGTACAGCTCGACCGGCATGAACCTCTTGAAGGCTTGGCTCTTGCTTCAACTCAGCGAAATTAGACGTCCTCAGCCCGATGCCGACGAGAACCCTAATTTCCGGAGCGGCAGCTCGCTGCCATTCCAATAAGCGCGCCTTCCGTTCCTTCCATGGACCTTCCCCGCCCCGCGTTAAGATGCGGTCAATTTGTGGAAACCGCTTCAGCTCTTCAATTGCCCTGAGGGGATCGTTCGTATGTTCGAACGCTAGATGAAAGGTGGCCCGGCAATTCGGAGCCGCGGCCAGGATCTCGCGCATGCATTCCGAATCGAGCGATCCATTCCTGACGAACCCCAGGACTAAGCCGTCGACCGCAAGTCGAGAAAAGGTCCTCGCGTGTCCGATCAGCGTTTCGATTTCAGCACGTCCTCCGGCTGACATGGTGGCATTCTCTCGAAGCATGACTCGCACGGGAATCGCGACTGCTTCCACAACCCGCCGCACATCGTCGGGCGAAGGAGTAAAGCCGCCCTCATCCAGCGACCTCACTAACTCCAGACGGTCCGCGCCGCCAATTTCTGCCTCGACCGCCTCATCGAGCGAGGTGACGATCACTTCGAGGAGTTTAGGCATGAATTAGAAACCGCGTACTTGCTCGCAACGTAGATAAGCTGAGGCCGGTCCAAGAGCGTTCAATCAGCGCCTTCTCAGGCTCGCAACTATGGTATCCGTCGTTCCTCTAATGACCGCGTGCATTCTTTTGGAGCTCACGGCAGGCGCCTCGGCACAGACGCCCGACATCTTGGCCCCTGCGGCGCTGATGCGGACCAATTCGCAAGTGCGCGCAACATGGACAGATGCCTGGCTGCATTCGGACGATCCGCTTGAAATCGCCTGGGGTGCGTGGCTTGTAAAGCTGGATCGTCAGATGAATTTCATCCCGCTGCTCGTCCAAAAAGTCAAGGAATATGTACCCATGGAGGAGCCGGCCGTAGGGACACGCGATAGAGACAGCCAGGACGCGATGTTGGAAGCGCTTGACACTTTGATTCAGCTAAATGCGAGTGTGCGGGTTGAAGACGCTCGCAAGCTTTACCCGGAGTTCGCTGCGCAGTCTCTCATCCTGCTCGTTCGCTCCCCCGAAAACGCTCAATCGGCGCTCTTCGAAATTTTCGATAAAGCCAAGACGAACTGGACGTGGCTTGCGGCCGGAAATGTGTTGTTTAAGCAGCAAGCCCCGGGCTTTGCTAGACGGCTGATGGACCGGCTTACGCAACACGTGAGCGTATCTGTATGGGACCCGGGCTTGGGTGGTGGTTCAGGCGGGGGCGGAAGCGAATGCGGCTTCTCGTTAAGAGAGCCGAAGATGGATTGGCCGCCTGTCGGGCTTTATCAGCTCACGCAATTTCCGGGCAGAATCCCGTGGGTAACGGCGACGTTTCTTATCGATGGCCCCACGCCCGTCTATTACTTGCGCGCCGAACCGGGGAACTATGATAATCCACCCGATTCCCCAGGCTATTGTTATGACGGCGACCGCGATCAATATCGGGCACAGTACGTTACCAAGCTGCTGCAATTCACTTTCCCCAAAATCAGCTTGGACCCGTATCCCTTAATATCAATCGAGTGGCGCGATGAAATAAACTACGCGCAACGATTGAGCGCGGCCATTGAACAACAAATCACCGCGTTTCATCTTGCCCTGGCCTCGCTCGAGAGCATTCACTTGCTTACGCCGGATGAGGCAAGTTCGCTGAGACCTCGGGTTGAGGTCGTAATCTCTGATCGGCGGAGAGATAGATCTGTGCCGCTCCCAGACTTCGGCAAGAGCGACGGAAGTGTTCAAGTAACGGCAGCCTTTCGGCCACCGCTGCATTAAAGCCGCGCGTCATCCTTAAAACCGCGCTCCGCACGAATCTGCGCCTAAGATCTGTAAATGCGCGTAACCGCGTACAACGCACAGATCAGCAGGAGCAAATACCACAGCACGGCGGCATACACTCGAGACCAGCGCCCGAGAAAGGGCGGCAGTTCCTCATCCGTCTCGCGAGCTGGCGGGATTGGCGGTTCCATTCCCTCCAGGATGCGCTGGAAATCTCATCGGTAGCAACACGAGGGTCCGTGGATTATCCTCATATTTCAAGCTAATTGCGAGAGCCGGGGTCCGGCAGCGGTCCATAACGAGAAACGGATAGTAAGTTTGTTTTATCGGCTACACTGAAATACCGTGGGAAATCCAGCCACACGCCAGCCAGTGAACGTGTTGATCGTCGACGACGAAGAAGCGCAGCGCGGGCCTTTGGCCGCCATGGTCACGGCGTGGGGTTTCAACGTGGAGACTGCATCAGACGGGCAGGAAGCGCTTGAAAA
>JBAUUG010000110.1:0-4452 GCA_049582585.1 Bryobacteraceae bacterium
TCGCTTCACCTCTTCGAGATCCGCATACGCCATTTCCGGCTCGACCATCCAAAACTCGGTGAGATGACGGCGGGTCTTGGATTTTTCCGCGCGGAATGTGGGCCCGAAGCAATAGACTTTGCCGAAAGCCATGGCATCCGCTTCGTTGTAGAGCTGGCCGGATTGCGTGAGATACACCTTCTCGTCCTCGAAGTAGTCCACCTCGAAAAGCGTGCTGGTGCCTTCGCACGCGGCTGGAGTAAAAATCGGCGTATCGACCAGCGTGAAACCGTGCGAATCGAAATAATCGCGGATGGACTTGATCACTTCATGGCGCACTCGAATGGCCGCGTGCTGGCGGCGGCTGCGCAGCCAAAGATGGCGGTGATCCATGAGGAAATCCACGCCATGCTCTTTCGGAGTAATGGGGTACGGATGCTCTTCACTGACCTTTTGAATTACATGCGCGCCCGAGACATCGAGCTCATAGCCGCCCACGGCGCGCGGTTCAGCGCGCACGCTGCCGCTAACGGTGAGCGAGCTTTCCTGGGTCAGGTTTTTCAGCGTTTCGAAGAGTTCTTCCGGTAAGTTGTTTTTTACTGCAACGCACTGCATCAGCCCCGTGCCGTCGCGAATAATCGGGAACACGATTTTGCCCGATTTACGAAGGTTGTACAGCCAGCCTTGAATCTCTACGCAATCGCCCACATGCTGCGGGGCTTCGCTGATGTTCATAGGCGCTCGGTCAATCCGTCCATGGCGCGCTTGGCTTCTTCAATCGGATGCGGAACACCGTCCGGCTCCTTCAATTCGAGCAATAGCGGGTATTGACCCTGGCGCGATCCCAGCAGCCGCATGCATTCAGACCAATCGATGGTTCCCTTCCCGGGAAATAGGTGCTGATCCTTCTGGCCGTCGTTGTCATGGATGTGCGTCGAGCGGATCCGCTCTTTCATCAGCTCGAATTCAGACTCGATGCCGTGCGACATGTGAGCGTGCCCGACATCGAAGCAGTAATTCAGCTTCAAATGCGTTTGTCCCAGAAAATCGTTCAGACGCTCGCCTGACGACAAGGCATTCGGCGTGTTCTCGAGCAACACTTCCACGCCGCGCTGTCCTGCGAACACCTTGATCTCTTCCAGCGAGGAAAAGCCGGAGTCCCACCTGCGCTGATCGAACTCCTGGCCTGACACTCCGAGATGTTGAATAAGGTAGCGAAAAGGCACGATATCGGCTATCTCGAGCGCGCGCTTCACCTCGTCCACCATGCTCATGCGCTTGCCTTTTGTGGGCTCGGTGATATCCACGATCGCCTGAGGCCCGGAACGGCCCCAGACATCGTCGTTGTACATCGGCGAATGCAGCGAATGCAGCTTCAGCTCAGAATCGCGGAACCAGTGTCCGAGTTCCCGGATTTGCGCCTTATCGCAATAATCCAAGTGCTGGCGGGCGCAAAAGATTTCGACTGCGGGAAAACCGGCATCCCAAACCCGTTCGAGCCAAACGGTGGTTAAACGATGTTTGACGAAGAGATGCGTCGAGAGTATGGTCATTTTCAATATCCCGCGACTTTACCGTGGAGATGAGATTCAGTCCCGCCCTCGAGAACTCCATTGCTCGCGACAATCGCTTCCACGCGCGCTACGCCATCCGTCGGCTTCACATCGTAGCCCATGCTTCGCAGAGCCTCTTCCGTTTCGCGGGCAAAGCCGGTTTGAAGATAAAGCACGTCGGGTTTCCACTGCTCGTGAAAACGAGGCAAGTCGACCGCGTCCTGCACGTTCATGTGGAAATCAAGCACATCGAGAATCACTTCCGTTACGCCTGTTGTAATCCTTGCTCCGCCCGGCGCCCCAACCGCCATAAAAAACCTGCCGTTTTTGGTGATAATGGTCGGGGTCATGGAAGAGAGCGGACGTTTGCCCGGCTCAATCGCGTTCGCATCCGCGCCAATCATGCCGAACATGTTCGGTTCGCCAGGCTTCGCTACGAAATCATCCATTTCGTCGTTGAGCAGAAATCCCAATCCAGGCACGGTGATCCCGCTGCCGTAAGCGTTGTTGAGGGTGTATGTGACAGCCACCGCGTTGCCCTTGTCGTCAACCACGTTGAAATGGGTTGTCTGGGGGCTCTCAATCCAAGAGAGTCGCGCATCGAGCGCCTTGGGCAGGCCGGGCCCGATAATGTCGCTCGGTGTAGCGCGAGTGGCATCGATGGTGCCGCGCCTCCATTCGAGATATTTCGGATCCAGTAATTGTCTGACCGGCACATTGTAGAAATCGGGATCGCCCAAATATTGGCTGCGGTCTGCATAGAAGCGGCGCATGGCCTCGGCTTCATAATGCACGGCGCGAGGGGAATCCGGCCCGGAGCTTTCGTAATTTGTGCCGGCGAGCATCCCCATCATTTGCAGCAAGCCGACGCCGCCGGCGCTGGGCGGAGGCGAGGTAATGATGTGGAAACCGTGATAGTCGCCCTCCAGGGGGTTGCGCTCGATCACCTTATAGCTCTTCAGATCTTCGGCAGTGATCAGACCTCCGTGCGCCGCCATTGCCGCGGCGAGCTGCCTGGCTGTTTCGCCCTGGTAGAACCCTTTGGCGCCGCCCTTGGCTATGCGCTCCAGAGTTGAGGCGAGCTCAGGCTGCTTGAACGTGTCCCCCGGCTGATAGGGGTTGCCGTCCCGCAGGAAGATACGTTTCGATTCCGGATCAAGCTGAAGGGAGTGCGTGCCGCGCAACGATGCCGCAACGGGCTCACTGACTGCCAAGCCGTCACGCGCCAGCTTGATAGCGGGGGCGAGCAGCTCCGGCCAGGCCTTGGATCCGAATTTTTCGTGAGCGATCGCGAACCCAGCCACGGATCCTGGAACGCCGGACGAGCGCCATCCGAAAATGCTATCGTGCGTCGGCTTGCGGTCGGGACCAATGTACATATCCCGGCTCGCCTTTCCCGGCGCGCACTCCCGGAAATCAAGAAAAGCAGTCTTGCCATCAGCCAACCGCACCAACATGAACCCGCCGCCGCCGATGTTTCCCGCCACCGGGTGGGTCACGGCGAGTGCGAACCCGACCGCCACAGCGGCATCCACTGCATTGCCGCCGCTCTTCAGCACCGCGAGGCCAACGTCGGCCGCGATGGGCTCCTGCGCCACCACCATTCCGTGCTTCGCCTGAACCGGCTCTTTCGCACGGAGCGATGCGAGGGAAAGTAAAAGCGCGAGAGAAGCTGCGCGGAACCGCCGGCTCTGCATTATGCAAGCCAGTCTAACAAGCTAGTCCGTGTCGATGCTTATGCAGCAGTGAGCTTGCGCAATCGCAGCGTCAGGCGGCTCTTGTAACGAGCTGCCGTGTTCTTCTTGATGATGCCCCATTTGGCGGCGCGGTCGACCAGCGAGAAAGTCGCCGGAATCGCTTTCGTGGCGCCTTGAGGATCTTTTTCGTCGAGTAAGCGCCGCATTGCGCGGATTTGATGCCGCAGCTTCGATTTGCGCATGCGATTGATAGCCGTGCGCCGCTCAGTGATGCGGACACGCTTCAACGCGGAAACAGTATTTGCCATTAACCTGGTAATCCCAATCTTCTAAAGAGTACAGTTCCAGGATACCTGAGACGTTCATGCGGAAACAACGAAGACGAGAAGCCGTGTTCCAATCCTGCCGGGTCTTAACCCTCCGTTGCATCGACTTCCAGCCGGGCTAGGATCCGAGACCCCGGGTATACGCCCCGCAGAGGTAACGCAACGTACTATTTTTCGATTTCGTGATCGCCGGAACCGAGATTTCTCGATTGCATGTATAGAGGCAAAAACTCAAATGGTTCCTGAATCCCCGTTGTCCGCCGTAATCGTCCGTTCTCTCGCGTTGTTAGCCACGGTGTCAGCCGCGCTCGCGCCCGCATCTGCGTGGGCCACCTGCACGCCCCAGGCTTACCTGGTCACCAGCAACGCCGATGACGGCTCGTCAGGCACCCTCCGCTGGGCAGTCGGGCAGGCCAATGCGTGCCCGGGCTCGGAGATCGACTTCAGTCTCTCCTCCCAGGCGACCATCACGCTTTCGACGGCAAACTCGGACCCCGAAATCGTCATTAGCGCCGGCATGACCATTAACGGTCCGGGCGCAACCAACCTCACCGTCAGCGGCGGCAACGCCACGCGCATCTTCTTTATCAACCCGGGTTCCGGCGTGGCAGTCAATATCAATAACCTGACGCTGGCCAACGGGTATGGATTGGGCGGAAACGGCGGCGGCGGCGCAGCCGGAATGGGCGGGGCCATCTTTCAGGAAAGCGGAACACTGAACATAACCGACGCCGTACTCAACGGCAATACTGCGCAGGGCGGCGGCACCAGCGACAACGCTAGCAATGGGCCCTCTAACAGCGGTGGCGGCGGTTTCGGCGGGAGCTCTACTAGTAACAGCGGCGCGAGCGGCGGAGACCTGGGCGGCACGGGCGGCGCTGTCGGCCTCCTTTACAG
>JBAUUG010000111.1:0-17765 GCA_049582585.1 Bryobacteraceae bacterium
CCTCTGGGATCGACGAACCGGTGAGCCGATCCACAACGCGATCGTCTGGCAGGACCGCCGCACCAGCGGATTCTGTGATCAACTCAAACGCGACGGGCACCTGGCGATGGTGCAGCAGAAGACCGGGCTGGTCATCGACGCCTATTTCTCCGGCAGCAAGATCCGCTGGATGCTCGACAACGTTCCCGGAGTGAAGGGGCGGGCTCAGCGGGGTGAACTCGCGTTTGGAACCGTGGACAGTTGGCTGATCTGGAAACTCACAGAGGGCGCGCGGCATGTCACGGATGTGACGAATGCCTCGCGCACCATGCTTTTCAACCTGCACACGCACCAATGGGACGAGGAGCTGCTCAATCTTTTCCAGATTCCCCGGTCACTTTTACCTGAGGTTGCCGGCTCGAGCGAAGTCTGCGGCGAGACGACGGGCATGTTGAAAGGCATTCCGATCTCGGGCATTGCCGGAGATCAGCAGGCGGCGCTCTTTGGCCAGATGTGCACGCAGCCGGGGATAGTGAAATGCACGTATGGAACCGGCAGCTTCATGCTGCTGAACACGGGAGAGGAGCCGGTCCCATCGCTCAATAAGCTTCTGACGACGGTGGCATGGAAGGTGGGCGGACGAACTTCGTACGCGCTCGAAGGCAGCATATTCATCGCCGGCGCAGTGGTCCAGTGGCTGCGTGATGAACTGCAGATCATCCGGGCGGCGGAAGAGATTGAACCTCTGGCGGGGAGCGTGCCCGACAGCGCAGGCGTCTACTTCGTTCCGGCATTTTCGGGGCTCGGCGCTCCGCACTGGGACCAATATGCTCGGGGTGCGATTGTCGGACTGACGCGAGGCAGCAACCGAGCCCATATCGCGCGGGCAGCACTCGAAGGCATCGCGTTTCAAGTTGCGGACGTGCTTTCAGCGATGCAAAGCGATTCCGGAGTGCCGCTGCAGGAACTGCGCGTCGACGGAGGCGCAGCGCGAAACAATCTGCTGATGCAGATCCAGGCGGATCTGCTCGGCGTGGCGGTCACGCGGCCTTCGAATCCCGAGACGACGGTGCTCGGAGCGACCTATCTTGCCGGGCTCGGTGTCGGATTTTGGCCCGATCAAGAGACCATCGCGAAGCAATGGAGAGCCGACCGGCAGTTTACGCCGGCTATCGGAGAAGACGAACGGCGTGACAGGCGTGGCGCGTGGGCCCGGGCACTGGAACGTGCTCGAAGCTGGGAAACGTAAGCGGCGGATCAAGCGTGAGCCTACGCCGGGAAGACGTTCTACGACAGGTAGGCGCGGCCGATGAGTGGGACGTTATCGTGGTGGGTGGCGGCGCGACCGGTTTGGGAACAGCCGTCGAGGCGGCATCGCGCGGCTACCGGACGCTTTTACTGGAGGCTCACGATTTCGCGAAAGGAACATCCAGCCGCAGCACCAAACTGGTCCACGGCGGTGTCCGTTATCTTCAGCAAGGCAACCTCAAGCTGGTGCTCGAGGCGCTTCGCGAGCGCGGACGCATGTTGCGCAATGCGCCGCATCTGGCGCACCGGCGCGGTTTCGTCATTCCGGCATATGCCTATTGGCAGCTTCCGTTTTTCGGCGCCGGTTTGACGGTCTATGATTTGCTCGCGGGCCGTGAAACACTAGGACGTTCACGCGTGCTGTCGAATGAGCGCGTGCGCGGCGCTCTGCCAACGCTGCGGCAATCCGGACTGAAGGGCGGCATTCTTTACTACGATGGGCAGTTCGACGATTCGCGGTTTGCCATCGCGCTGCTCAGGACATTATTCGATCTCGGAGGGACGGCGGTCAATTACACGCCCGTCATCGGATTTATGAAACGGAATGGGACCATTGCGGGAGTGGTTGCGGAGGACTGTGAATCCGGATCACAGTTTGAAGCGCCGGCAAAAATAGTCATCAACGCGACCGGCGTATTCTCGGATTCGTTGCGCCGGCTCGACGAACCTCGGGATGCACCTATCGTGACGGTCAGCCAAGGCACGCATATCATCTTGCCGCGCTCATTCCTGCCCGGCCATACTGCGTTGATGGTTCCACGAACCTCCGACGGCCGCGTTTTGTTTGCCATTCCCTGGCACGATCGCGTGCTGGTGGGGACCACGGACGAACCTGTGGAGCGAGCTGAAATGGAACCCCGCGCCATGCCGGAGGAGCGCCGGTTTCTGCTGGAGCATGTCGAGTATTATCTGGGCCGAAAACCGCAAACAAATGAGATTTCGAGCGTATGGTCAGGCCAGCGCCCGCTGGTCGGCCGCGATGCCGCATCCACGACTGCAGCTTTATCGAGAGATCACACGATTCTGATTTCTAATTCGAAACTCATCACCATAGTTGGCGGTAAATGGACTACCTATCGCAGAATGGCTGAGGATGCGATCGATCGCGCCGCTCCGCTGGCGGGGCTTCCAGTTGTGCCGTCACGAACAGCCGAATTGCGGCTCCACGGCGCTTCCAAAAACCTTCCCGATTCCAAAGGATGGAAACGGGTCTACGGAACAGATCTGCCAAAACTGGACGCGATTGCAAACGAAGATGCTGAATTCGGCGAGCTTCTGCATCCTCAACTGCCGTTTCGGCGCTGTGAAGCGATTTGGGCCGCGCGGCATGAGATGGCGCGCTCGGTTGAAGACGTACTGGCTCGCCGAACGCGGGCGCTATTCCTCGATGCCAAGGCCAGCATCGAAGCAGCGCCCGCAACAGCGCGATTGATGGCGCGGGAAATGGGGCAAAAATTGGAGTGGGAAGAGGAGCAGGTTTCGTCATATCGCCGGCTCGCCGAGCAATACGTCTGGGAGTGACCTATGCACATAGATGCTGCCGTTATGGGTGAATTTGTCGGGACCATGGTTCTTATACTTCTGGGAAACGGAGTAGTCGGCGGTGTTCTGCTGGCGCGCTCGAAGGCGGAGAACGCCGGGTGGCTGGCAATTACCACGGGGTGGGGCCTTGCCGTATTTGCGGGTGTCGCCGTCAGCATCTCCATTGGGGATTCCGATGCGCACTTGAACCCCGCGTTCACCGTCGCGTCCGTTCTCATGACCGGCCATGCGGAGCGATTGTTTACTTACATACCGGCTCAGATACTCGGAGCGATCGTCGGTGCGGTGTTAGTGTGGCTATTCTATTTGCCGCATTGGGCGCCCACGCAAGACGCGGCAAAAAAGCTCGCGTGCTTTTCGACGGGTCCGGCTATACGAAAGCCCGCCAGCAATTTTTTGAGCGAGGTGATTGGCACCTTCGTGCTGGTCTTAGTCGCCGCGTCTTTGGTGTCGCGCCGCCTTGCGCCCGGAGGCGTCGCGCCGGGTCTCGGGCCTCTGCTGGTAGGCGCGCTGGTTTGGAGTATTGGGCTGTCGCTCGGCGCAACCACGGGATACGCTATCAACCCCGCGCGCGATCTCGGTCCGCGCCTGGCGCATACGTTTCTGCCGATTCCGGGTAAAGGCACGTCGGATTGGAAATACGCCTGGGTGCCGATCCTGGGGCCGATCTGCGGCGGGATTGTGGCCGCGATTGTGATACGGCTGACGGGGATTTAGAGCGGCTTACTCCGCCGCTCCAGCCTTCAGCTTCTCGCGCTGTTCTCTCAAGATAGCCTTGCGGCTGAGCTTGATTTTGTTGCCCTCGAGCGCGAGAACTTTCACCAAGATCTGGTCGCCCTCCTTCAACTCGTCACGAACGTTCTTGATACGGCTTTCCGAAATCTCGCTGATGTGCAAAAGCCCGTCCGTGCCCGGGAAGATCTCGACAAAAGCTCCGAAATCCGCAATGCGCACCACCTTGCCGAGGTAGGTCTTGCCGATTTCAGCCACGGCCGCGATGTCACTGACCATCTGCAGCGCGCGTTGAGCCGACACGCCGTCGGAGGCAAAAATGTTTACCGTGCCATCGTCCGTGACATCGATTTTGACGCCGGTCTGCTCGATGATGCCCTTGATCACCTTTCCGCCCGGGCCGATCAATTCGCGAATCTTATCGGTCGGAATCTTCGTCGTGTAAATCCGAGGCGCGTATTGCGAAAGCTGCGTGCGAGGCTCGGATATAGTCGCGGTCATCTTGCCCAGAATCTCAAGTCTTCCGCGGCGCGCCTGCTCCAACGCTTCCTTCATGATCTGGGTGGTCACGTTCGGAACTTTAATGTCCATCTGAAGGCCGGTGATGCCGTCTTTGGTGCCCGCGACTTTGAAATCCATGTCGCCGTAGTGATCTTCCGCACCGGCGATGTCGGTCAGGACGGCGTAAGAATCTCCCTCTAACACCAGACCCATGGCGATGCCGGCAACCGGCGCCGTAATCGGCACTCCAGCATCCATCAGGGAAAGCGTGCCCCCGCAGACGCTGGCCATGGAGCTCGAGCCGTTCGATTCCAGGATGTCGCTGACCACGCGCAAGGTGTAGGGAAAACCCGTCTCCTCCGGAATCACAGGAGAAAGCGACCGCTCGGCGAGAGCGCCGTGACCGATCTCGCGCCGCCCCGGCCCACGCATGAAACCCACTTCCCCGACGCTAAACGGCGGGAAGTTGTAGTGCAGCATGAAACGCTTCGACGTCTCGCTGAGATCGAACATCTCAATCCGCTGCTCGTCGTCTTTTGTGCCAAGCGTAACGGTGACCAGCGCCTGCGTTTCACCCCGTGTAAAAATGGCGGACCCGTGAGTGCGCGGAAGAACCCCCACTTCACAGGTGATGGGGCGAATCTGATCAAAGCTGCGCCCATCCGGCCGCCGCCGATCCTTCAGCATCTCGTCGCGGAAGATGCGCTCTTTCAAGTGATCGAAAACTTTGGCGGCTTCCACCTGCTCCGCTTCTGAGGTAAAGAGAGCAATGGCGTTTTCCTTAGCTTTGTGAACGCGGCTGTAGCTCTCGAGTTTTTCATATTTCCCGGTATTGAGAGCATCGCTGAGATCCGCGCGTACGGCGCCCGAAATCGTAGCGAGCATCTGCTCATTGACGGTTGGCGACGTGAATTCGCGCTTCGGCTTACCGGCAAGCTTCACCAACTCGCGAATGCCGTCCGCGATCTTCTTGCAGCAGTCGTGTCCGAACTCGATCGCGTCGGCCACTTCAGCCTCAATCGCCTCATTTGCGCCGGCTTCAACCATCACGATGCCTTGCTCAGTGCCGGCGACTACGATGCTCAGCTTCGCGTCCTTGGTCTCGATGTAATTGGGATTTGCCCTGTAAGTGCCCTTCACCAGCCCCACGCGCACGGCAGCCAACACATGATGGAACGGAATATCGGAGATGGCGAGCGCCGCCCCGGCCCCGATGATGGCTAATACGCTTGGATCGCGCTCCGGATCGGCGGACAGCACCATCGCGATAATCTGCGTTTCATGACTGTAGCCCTCCGGAAAGAGCGGCCGCACCGGGCGGTCAATCAGGCGGCTGGTGAGAACCTCCTTTTCCGAGAGCCGCCCCTCGCGCTTGATGAACCCGCCGGGAAACTTTCCCGCGGCGTATGTGTACTCACGGTAATCGACCGTGAGCGGAAAGAAGCTAGCTCCGGGCTTGGGCTTCTCAGCGGAGCATGCGGTGACTAACACCACCGAATCTCCTGAACGGACGACAACAGACCCGTTGGCCTGTTTCGCGACTTTGCCGGTCTCAATGGAGACCTTTGACCCTTGCAGGTCGATTTCAACTGTATGTGACATTTATATTTCCCAATGCGTCATTGCGCACAAACTCGGGACTTTAGGCGGGGACTTAGCGGCGAATGCCGAGGCTCTGAATAAGAGTCTTGTAGCGTTCCGGACTGCGATCTTTCAAGTACTTCACCAGCTTGCGGCGGCGGGCTACCATGCTAAGCAATCCGCGTGTCGAGTGGTGATCCTTTGGATGTATTTTCAGATGCTCAGTTAATTCCGAAATACGCCGGCTCAGGAGGGCAACCTGGACCTCTGGCGAACCCGAATCCGATTTGTGGATCCGGTATTTGCCGATGATGTTAGACTTTTGTTCAACCGCGAGGGCCATGCTAGAGAACGATACTCCGCGTCTTTACCTTAATCTCGATTTTTTACTTCCTATAGATTAGCACATTGTTGGGTGGTAGTGTCCTAAAAGTGCGTGGGTAGATCTAATCCACCAACTCACAATTGTCGAGTTCTAGAGTGTACGCGTCGATTCTGTATACGGTCCCTATTACCGTCACCTGAGATCCACGCCTGAGAACCGACACGCGGTCAGCCCAAGTTGCGGCGTCGAAGTCCATTCCGACGGTCGCGTTATCTAGCCCGGAAAGCATGTGAATATGTTTATCCAGAACGCTACTGGAAACATCGCCTACACTGACTGACAATTTCATCCATTTGCCGATATAAGTCCTGGCGATACTGTCAGCCTGTACAGACGTATGCCCTCTATAAAGTCCCGTCAGATATGCCGGGTCGATATTGGTGGGCAGAAGCACTCGATGGCTATTTGACGCTGGAGGTTCTCGCTACGCGGTGATAAGGTAGCCACCACCGTCTGTTTGTTGGCTTTCTGGAGGGAATGAGCGGTGAAGAACCCGATTGCCAACAGTGCTATTACTGCTGAGATTTGCTGCTGCCGGTCAAAGTTCATCGGATTTGTCAGAACGAGGAGTAATAGCGGGACGACTGCGGTAAGAATCACCTTTTCGGCAAACAGCAACACAAGTTCTTCATGCCTCTTCAGTGCTGACGCGCGATGGATAGTGTCATAAAGGCGTTTGCACGCACAGTTCAGACACTACCCGGTCTTCTTCACCGGACACGATCTTCCAGGCGTCCTGCGTGTCCGCTTTGCTCGCCACCGACCAGTTGCTTCACGTCTTCCAGCTCTCTCTTGAGTCTTGCTCCACGCCGCGCAAGGCTTATGACATACAACAGAACAATCAACCAAGCGGCGAGAAAGCCGTAAAACATGAATGTGAAATTTCGGGCGTCCATAGAATTTCTAAGCTGCGTTGCCCAAGCGGCGAAGGGAATCGATTTCACGCGCGGTTGCCTCTTGCCGCGTTCGGATCAGCACCAAGGCCGCCGCAATCATCAAAACCGCGAAGAAGTTCAGGTAGAGCATGCGCTCCATCGCCGGATCGATGTTGCCGCCGCCCGTGCGGATGCTGAGGACCGGCCCCGGATGCTGCGTTCGGAACCATTCAATCGATTTCCACACGATGACTACGTCGATGCAACCGAATATCGCAAGCGCCGCTGACAGGCGAGCCCGCTGCGTCGGTTCGTCGATCGCGCGGCGCAACATCAGATATCCACTGAATATCAGAACGCACACTAAAGCAGACGTCAGCCGGTAATCCCAGGTCCACCAAATGCCCCAGATTATGCGGGCCCAAATGCTGCCGGTCACGATATTGACCAAAGAAAAGATCACCGAGACTTCCACCACGGAGGCAGCGAGCGAATCGTAGCGGAAATTACCCGAAGTCAGATAGAGAACACTGAGAACGAGCGCGGCGAAATAGCCGATCATCCCGGTTATCGCGGCAGGAACGTGGAAAAAAATGATGCGGTAAATAGCGCCCTGCATCGCCTCATCGGGGAGCCCGAGAAAAATTTGATGCAGGTTGTAGGCTAAAAGGGCCGCAGCCGTGACGGCTAGTCCAATCGCGACCTTCTCGCGCATCTGATTCCGGGCTGACTCTACCTCAATGCTCCGGGTTTTACCGTACTGCCGGGCGTGGTGGTCCCTTTGGGAGCGGTGGAACCGGGTGCGGCGGGCGTTGCCGCAGGAGCGCCGTTGGTTGAAGTCTTGTCGTAAAGCGAAACGATGTCCTGCGTGATGTCGATGGCGGTTGAGGCGTAGAGTATCGGCGTATTTGGATTACTGTCATCCAGAATCACGCTGTATCCGTTGTCCTTGGCATACTTCTCAATTACCGCCATCATGCGCTGGCCCAAGCTCTGCAATAGGCGCTGTTGCTCGCCGGTAAGCTCTTCCTGCGCGTCCTGCATATCGCGTTCGAGCCGCTTCTTCTTTTCGTCGATATCGCGGGCAAGCTGGTTGCGCTTTTCATCGCTCATCAGACTGCCGCCCTTATTGTATTGGTCCTGAAGTTGAGCGAGCTCGCTCTTGCGAGCGTCAAATTCTTTCTGCTTCGGCGCGAACTTGGTATCCAGCTCCTGTGAGGCCTTCTGACCGTCTTTTGTTCCGACGATTGCGCCCTGTACACTGATGACGCCAACCTTGCTTGGAGATTGCCCTTGCGCGCCAAAGGCCAGGCACAAAAAGACCGCTGAAATCAAACTGCTTCTGATTAACATCTACTTCCTGATTCCTTCCGTGGATTCTTAATTATGGTCTCATACTGAGACCCCATTACACTAGAACGTCCGTCCGATAGAGAAGCGGAATATGGAGCGCCTTTCATCGAAAGGAATCGTCCTGCCGTATCCGTTGCTGGTGACCCCGTCGCCATATAAGGCAAAGTTGTACGTTGCCATATTCGGAAACGCCGAGGGGCCCAGCAGGAATGGAGGCGTCAAATTCGTGTTGACGTAACTGAGATTATACCCCCAATACAGCCGGAACGGAGCGTTCACAACGGGCATCAGGACCTGCAACTCAAGTCCGGACGTGACGCGCGGTTTCTGGGTACCCGCCACGATCAGCGCTCGTCGAGTGAAGTTGATATCCGCCTCGGGATAGAGATAGCCGAACTCGGAATTCAGTTGCTCGACGCGTACCGGGTTCAGGCCCAACTGGCTTGGAATCGTCAGCCGGTCAACTCCGGCATCAATGAATGGCGCTAAGGTCACCGGTCCAATAATAGGAATTCGGTACTCGTAGTTAAACACAGAAGCGGTGTCGCCTCCCGGCACAACGAGCTGATAGATCGGAATAGTCATCGGGGGAAGCGCGAGACCGGTCTTTGGATTTATGGCTGTCGAACCATCCGGGTTCAATATGGGTACGGAGGCGTCGCTCGGAATAAAGGCAATCGGGCTGATGCTCAAGATGTCGAAGCCACGGATATCATCTTCTCCGCCCATGTAATAGCGGCTATAGGGAGGAGCAACCCTTCCGCCGTAACCGGAAATGAACCGCGCGTTCAGATGGAACCCCATAACATTACTCTTGAAGATTCCCCGGCGGAAGTACGCAGCGTCAAACGCAGGCTGCATGGTGTTCACGTTTCCGCCAAGCACGGCGCCGGAAAAGCCCAAACTCAGGCTCACGCGTAATCCATGATGCGGAATGATGGGGTGGTCCACGGTATTGTAGGCAAACGTCGGCGTGATGGTACTCGTGTGGATGCCGCCTAGGGCGTTCAACGAATTGGGACCGCTAACCCCCTGGAAATCGAGGTAATCGAAGTACGATGTCGCAGCGGCGGTGAGCGGCGTCAGGGTTTGAGTGCTATAGCCGTAACTGATGCCGACGCGAGCAAAGCTGCGCCTTAATTGATAGCTGAGGAAAGTGGTGAAGCCTCTGCCGTTCGAAACGTAGTTGAGCAGATTCTGGGTGCCGAACGAATTGTAATACCCGATCAGATTTTCACCGGCAAGAATAGAGGCTTGTTGTCCCTGGTTATAGCTATATCGCTGGTAGAAGACATTGAAACCGGCTTGTACGGGCTTATCAAAAAGATACGGTTCCGTGAATCCGAAGGAAACGCTGCTGAGAAGCGTACCGATTTGGCTATTCAGGCTAAGAGTTTCGCCGAGGCCTAAGAAGTTGTTCGTCGAGTAAGAAAAGCCGATGAAGCTTCCCGAGATTCCGGAGACGCCGCCGTTGAGCTGAATCGAATTTTTGCCTCGCTCATGCACTTTCAGCAGCAGATCAACAGTATTGGTCTTGGTGTCGCGTGAGATGGTCCAGGCGTCCTCCGGCTTCAGCGGATCAAAATATCCGAGCTGATTCAGCTTAAGAATGCTGGTGTCCAGGAGTTGCTGGCTGTACAGATCGCCTTCATTGATGAGCAGCTCGCGGCGGATAACTTTGTCGCGCGTCGAGGTGTTGCCCTGAAAATCGATTCGGCGGATAAAGAACTGATGGCCTTCGTCAACGTCGATGGTCAGGTCGATCTGATCCTTGCCGGGAACCTCTTCGGGATCGGGCGACGGCACGAAGTCGATATAACCAAAATTGCCATAGAGCTTCCGCAGATTGTCCAATCCCTTCTGCAGCCTTTCGGTCGAGAAGACGGACCCCGGCCCCATTCCGAACACGGAACGCTCGATGAGGTCGGGCGTGCGGAACAATTTCATGCCGACAAACTGGAAATTCCGGAGGAAATACTTGTCGCCTTCCGACACCACCATAGTGATGTCTACCCGCTTGCCAGGTTTTTTCGGATTAAACAAGGGGATCTTCATGCCGTGTCCATAAACGTCGTAGACCCGCTCCGAGTGGTTGATCACCCGAGCCTTGAAGTAGCCCTTGGTCTGATACGCCTGGCGTATGCGTTCGGAATCTTCGTCCAGCTTGGTGGAATCGTAGGTGCGCGCGAACAGATTTTCGAACAGCAATGAGTGCGGAATCCCAATAGGCTTGAGGTTCTTCATGGCCCGAATCACGTCCCTCGTACTAAAGGCATGATTGCCATCAATAATGATGTTGCCTACTTTCACCTTTGGCCCCTCATCGATGGCGAACGTGATGTCGATTCCGCCCGGGGGAACCTGCCGGATCTGCGGCGTCACGGTTGCGTACTGATGCCCCCGCTCCGCTTCGTATTCCTGCAACACGTTTTTCGCGAGCTGGACCCTGCCCGGATCGTACTGCGATTCCGGCGAAAGATTGACGTGCCGGTCTTTGAAGCGGTCGAGGATCTCCGATTTGCTGATGGATTTATTGCCGGTGTAATCAATGGTGTGAACGGTCCTGCGCTCCGTAACCACGAAGCGCAAGATAATGCCGCCGCTGGGACCCTTTTCTTTTTCAATCCTCAAATCGTCAAACCGGCCGGTGTTCCATAACGCAATAAAATCCCGGTGGATTGCTTCCTCGTCGTATACGTCACCTTTCTTGGTGACGATCAGGGCGCGCAACGTATCTTGAGGTACTTTGTGCTGGCCTCGGAAATCGACGCCCTCGATAATGTTTTCTCCCACCGTCGCGGGTTTTGCCTCCTGGATCGGAGGAGCATTCGGCGGCGGTGCGGGCTGCTGTTGCTCAGGAACGTTCTCGAACGGATTCGGTTGTTTCGGCGGATTCTGCTGCTGTTGCGGCGCAGTCTGCTGTGGCGGAGCAGTCTGCGCCGCATACGCGGCCAATGAAAAAAACAGGCAAACACCCAGGCCCCTAAGCCTGTGATGAATCATCTAAAAGCGGGTCCTTTCCATGATCGCGAGACACTCCCCTGACGTTGCGTATTCTACGCCGGTTTCAAACTCCCTAGTGTAGCGTGGGTGGAGCAGACCGTGTTGCGGTCTGCTTGCGCACGGCATCATATTATTAACTGCCCGAATGGACCGGTCTCCAGCTACTATCGAAGACACAACCGCCCGCGGTTCCGAGCGCGGCGCGTCCATGCGGCGCGCTTATGTTCTGGTCTCGAGCCTTGTGCTGCTCATCGCCGTCGGCTTGCTCGTTTACTCCCAAACCATGGCCTTCGTCTGGGACGAAGGCTTTCACCTGCTCACCGCGCAACTAATCGACGCTGGCAAGTTGCCGTATATCGATTTCTGTTTTCCCCAGACCCCTCTAAACGCTTATTGGAACGCCGCCTGGATGCATTTCTTCGGGCAAAGCTGGCGCGTAACGCATGTGGTTGCTGCTCTCCTTGACGCAGGATGTGTATTCCTCATCACTGATTTTGTCTTCGCACGTTTTGGGGCGCCCCGCTGGCGGGTGGCTTGCGCGATGGTGGTGGCCCTCTTCGTCGGCCTGAACACCAACGCCGTGGAGTTTGGCACGGTTGCCCAAGCCTATGGCATATGCCTGTTCCTCACGGTCGCCTCTTTTCGCGCGGCCATCAGTGCAGTTTCTCGGCAGACCGTGTTTTACTCTATCGCGGCGGGGTTGCTCGCGGGAGCCGCAGCCGATTCCTCTCTCTTGACCGCTCCCGTCGCGCCTGTCCTGCTGCTTTGGATGTTTTTCTGCAACACACGCGGCAATCGCTGGATTAAGTGCGCGGCGTTTGTTGCCGGAGTGATTCTTCCATTCCTCCCGGTGCTCTGGCTGTTCATGAAGGCGCCCTACCAGGTTTTTTTCAACATCGTTCAATACCAGGCCATGTTCCGCCGCGTCGATTGGGCCGGTGCGACCCCGCACGATGTGGATGTGCTGAGCGGATGGCTCAATTCGACGCAAGCCTTGCTGATGGGTTTCCTGGGCGTCGCGGGTATTGTTTTTCTGGTGAAGAAGAACGCCTGGGATCGCGCACGCCGCAACGAGTTCTACTTGTGCGGCTGGCTTGCCTTGGCTCTAACCGCTTATATCGCGACCGCTCATCCCACCTTTGAGCGTTACTTCGTTTTCGTGGTGCCTTTTCTCAGCGCGGTAGCCGCCGTGGGATTGTACGCGGTCAGCTCCCGGTTAGCCCATCCGGACCGGCCCTTTTGGCCTGCGGCCGTCATCGCCTTGCTCGTTATCTTAGCCCTAGGTAAAGGCCTGTTTGATGACCGCGATTCGGTTAGCTGGAAAGATTATGAGCAAATCGCCAAGAAGGTCAATGAAGTGACGCCTCCGAACGGCGGCCTGTATGCGGACGAGCTGGTCTATTTTCTGCTGCGCCGCACGCCGCCTGCGGGTATGGAGTTCTCTTACGCCCACAAGCTCGATTTGCCTCCGGCCAAAGCGGCCGCGCTGCACCTCATCTCCTATGGCGAGCTGAAGAAAGAGATCGCCGCAGGAAAATTCGATACCGTTCAAACCTGCAATGACGATAAAATCGACGAGTTCGGATTACCGCGTCTTTTTCCGCATAAAACCGATATCGGAGATTGCACAATTTTTTGGAGCAAAGTGCAGCCGCACCCTGCCGCCGCTTCGCCTGCCAAGTGACCTTTGCGTTTCCGATGAAAGGAGAGTAGTTCATGACCCACCAAGCACCACTGAAATATATCTTCTACATTGCCGCCATTCCGGAAAAGGTGTGGGAAGGCTTTGTGTCGCGCGAGTCGAACCGCATCATCTTCTCAGGCGCTGAGCTTCAGGCGGACTTCAAGCCTGGTGGCTTAATCGCATGGGTGGGCGCAGGACCCGATGGAAAGCCCATGACCTACGTCCATGGGAAGGTCCTGCGGTTTGATCCGCCGAAAGCCTTTCAGTACACCTTCGCAATGGGCCAGAATGATAAGGCGTCACGCGTAACCATTGAATTAGTGCCCGAGACCGAAGCCACCAAAGTAACGGTGACGCATGACGAGTGGGCCGAGGACGACACCACTTACGCTCCCTGCGCCGATGGATGGCCACGCATTCTCTCCCGCCTGAAGACGCTGCTTGAGACCGGGAAGACATTCAAGCCGCATTGAGACGATGTGGGGGCCATTAGTCTTATCGCAAGCCGCGCCTTCCGATTGACGAGGATGGCGATTGCTGCGAGTGCCAGCGCGACGCGGGCAGCGTCCTCTGCGGGCGTCGCGATGATTTGCGCCAGGCGTGAGTTAGCCTGATTGCGTGAGCTCGGACTACGTTCCTCGCGAGGTAGTCAACGCCGCACTGCGCACGAGTCTTCCGTTCTTCGCTATCGCTTGCGTATGTCTCCTGGTGGGCGTTTGCGCGCTATTGCTTGCGCGGATCAGATCGCGAGATCCCCTACTCGCATGGGTGGGGCTCTTCTCAGTCCTTTATGCGATTCGCTTACTGGTTGAGAACGAAGCGGTTCGTGCTGCATTCAATGCTCCAGGTCCAGGCTTTCGTTCTTGGACTCTCTGCATCACGTACGCGATCAACGTTCCATATGCGCTGTTCGTGCGGGAACTCTTCGGCCGCGGCTGGAAGGGAGTCTTCGTAATCATGGTGTGGCTGTACATTGCGTTCGCCATCGTCGCCATTCCTACCGCATTCACGGCTCCCCAGCCGCATTGGACCGATCTCATGAATCACGTGCTGGTTGTAAGCGGAACACTACTGGTTCTGGTGCACGCCCTGATCGCGCGCCGAGCTGGGAACGCGCTGGCAGCGTCTCTGCTCTGGCCGTTGGCTATTTTTTGCGTTTTTATCCTGCTCGAAAATAAGGGTGTCAGGCCGGCCGGCCTCGACGTTGAGCCGATAGGTTTCCTGACCTTGCTCGGTGGCTTAGCTTCCATCGCGGCTCGACGAGCGCTGGCAACAGAGCGGAAGCTCAACGAGGTTGAGCAAGAACTGTCAACGGCGAGACGAATTCAGAGCTCAATCATTCCTCAGTCTCCTCCGGCGCTCAAGGGCATCCACGTTGCAACGCGATATGAACCGATGACGTCGGTAGCCGGAGACTTCTATGACTTCCTGACTTCCTCCGACAATCTTCTGACAATCCTGGTGGCAGATGTTTCGGGGCACGGCGTTCCAGCCGCACTTGTGGCATGCATGCTAAAGGTCTGTTTCGCTGCGCAAAAGAATAAAGCTGCGGACCCGGCCGCCATTCTGTCTGGACTCGGCCTCATGCTTCGTGGCAGTCTGGGCGGCCAATATGTAACTGCTGTCTGCGCCTCCATCGATACGAGAACGCATACCCTTACCTATGCCAGCGCCGGTCATCCGCCAATCCTGCTGGCTCGAACCGAGACTGATGAGTTAGTGCTTCTCTCCGAGAACGGCCTGTTCATCGGCCCGTTTCCAGACGCAACCTACGTAAACGGTTCGGTCGTCTTTCGCAGCGGGGATAGAGTACTTCTCTACACTGATGGAATCACCGAAGCGACCGATGCCTCCGGTGAAGAGTTTGGGCGCGAGAGGCTTGGACAGTTTCTTCTTCACTCAAATGGAAGTGAGCCAGTCGCAATCCTTGAACGCCTGTTCGAACATATCGCGACGGATAGTCAGCAGGATGATCTGACCGCTATATTAGTCCGCCTGGATTAGAGCCCGCGATGCTCTCTGAAGGAATTGCCGAGCCGCTGCGGAATTGCGCAACGATGGGCGTGTGGTCGGAGGGTTTCTCGAGTGCTCGCGGTCCTTTGTCGATCTCGCAACTCTCCAGCCGTTGAGCCAGCCCCGGCGAGAGCAAAAAGTGGTCAATGCGAATGCCGCGGTTGTGCTCAAAGGCGTTTCGGAAGTAATCCCAGAAAGTAAAGGAGCCGCCTTGCCCCGGGTGTAGAAAACGAAATGCGTCGATGTAGCCAATCCCGAGTAAGGCTTGGTAGCGGGCCCTGGGCTCGGGCTGAAACAGCGCGTCGTGCATCCAGGAAGCAGGCTTGTGGCAGTCGATGTCCTCGGGAATGACGTTGAAGTCACCGCCCACGAGCGTTGGAATCTCGCTGTTTAACCAGATCTGCATTCGCCGATGGAGGCGATCCATCCACGCCAGCTTGTAAAAAAACTTGTCGCTGCCGACCGGATTTCCGTTCGGAAGGTAGATGTTGGCAATGCGAATACCGTCGACGATGACTTCGAGAAATCGCGCATGACTATCTGTTTCGTCGCCAATGAGCGTTGTCGAGACTATGTCAATTGGGTGGCGGGATAAGATCGCAACACCGTTGTACGACTTCTGCGTAACGGCCGCGCTTGCGTACCCGAGATTCTTAAACAACTCTGCGGGAAACTCCGCCGCTTTAAGTTCCTGGAGCAGCAGAATATCGGGATTGCGCATAGTTAGCCAGGTTTTTACGTGCTCCAGGCGAGCGCGAATCGAATTGACATTCCAACTGGCAATGACCATAGTGTGGGCGTTTTATGATTTCTCCTCAGACCCTTTCCGGTTTAAGCAAATTATACGAGGCCGTGGACGCAGGCTGCGCCATTTAGGCCTCAGGCCAGGCCAAAGCCTACTCGCGCACGAAATGGCCTACTTATAAGAAGCACTGGGCCGGAACTCTTTTCCGAGGGTTTACGTATCTAAAGCCATGAATTTGGCAATTGCGAGTCTCACAGTTGTTGCAATCGCGCTGGTTCAGCCAAGCGCTAGAGCGGATCAATGGAATAAACACTGGGCGGTGGGCGAGAAACCCGAATTGCGAATAACGGCGGGTGATGCCGCGGTAACGGTTGAGGCAGGGGAAACGAACGGCATCTCAGCAAGTCTTAGGACAGAAGGATGGTCCATCGGCTCATCCGGGGTACAGGTCATCGACCATCAAAGCGGCAATCTGGTCCAGATCGATATAAAAGTGCCTAGCGTTCACTTCAGCTGGGGAAACCGATCCATCGAGCTTGAGGTACGAGTGCCGAGGGAAATGATGGGCGATATTCATACGGGCGACGGCTCCGTTCGCCTGCGTGGGCTGCATGGATCGGTTCGTGTCGACACGGGCGACGGCAGCATTCAGGGCGAGGATCTGGAGGGTTCGCTCGAAGCTCGCACCGGTGATGGAAGCGTGCATGTCGGTGGGCGATTCGAGAATGTGCAACTGCACACGGACGACGGCTCGGTGGATTTTGAGGCAATCAACGGGTCAAGGATGCGTGGGGACTGGCGGGTTCAGACGGGAGATGGAAGCGTCAAGCTGCGGCTTCCGCGTGATTTCGCGGCCGATGTGGAGCTGAGAACGGGAGATGGAAGCATCGGGCTGGGGCTACCGCTATCGGTCACGACTCTGCAGAGCGATCATGAGGTTCGCGGAAAGCTGAATGGAGGGGGCCCGCTGCTGAGCGTGCGAACCGGGGATGGGTCGATATCATTGTCGCCTCAATGAAAGGCATTAAAATGCGTTTATGACAGTTTTAAAAATTGGATGCAATGGTCAAGGCGTGCTGAATGTCCAGTGCGCCCTAGCGTCGGCCGGAGTGTATTCGGGTAATTTCGACGGCTGCTTCGGGCCGCAGACCGCGGCAGCGGTAACGGCATTTCAAAACCAGAAGGGCTTGCCGGCGACAGGCATCGTGGACGATGCTACGGCGGCTGCCCTCAACGTACAAGACACGACGGCAGCTTGCCTGGTTCCTGAGTTGAACGCGGAAATGGTTGCACCGATGTTCCCGGATACTCCGGTCGAGAACATCGAGGCCAATCTGCCCTATGTTTTGAACGCGCTGGTTGCCGCAGGGTTGGGCGATCAGCAGATGATCCTCATGGCGCTGGCGACGATCCGCGCGGAGACCGGCTCTTTTCTGCCCATCAGCGAGGGCGTATCGCACTTCAACACCTCGCCGGGCGGACACCCGTTCGATCTTTATGACAACCGCGCCGACTTGGGCAATCAGGGTGCTCCCGACGGGGCGAACTTCCGCGGGAGGGGATTCATCCAACTGACCGGTCGAACCAACTTTAATGTGCATGGGCAGGCGATAGGCGTGGGTGACCAACTGATCAGCGACCCGTTTATGGCGCATGACCCCACAATCGCCGCGAAGTTGATGGCGAGCTTTTTGAAGGCTCACGAGAGCGACATTCGGGCGGCGCTGGCCAACAACGATTTGCGGGAAGCGCGGCGGCTGGTGAACGGCGGGTCGAACGGTTTGGAAGAGTTTACCGAGGCGTACAATACGGGCTCGGGCGTGATTCCTCAGCAGATTGCGATACCGACGAGCACCAACAATGCGTCATCCTGATTCGCTCCTCCACAGACCGCGAAGTTAGTAAGCTGAACCTCAGAAAATACCTCCACCCAGGCTACCGGCGATAAAAAATTGCTAAAAACGTCGAAAAGCGTGAGCGGAGGTAACTTAATGCAACACGGACTCGTCCATCGGTTCTGTCTCGCTTTGGCATTTGCGCGGCGCCATGCGACACAAGTTAGCC
>JBAUUG010000112.1:0-6208 GCA_049582585.1 Bryobacteraceae bacterium
TGGCAGCACTTTCCGCAGAGCCTCTCCGCATCTTGATGGCGGAAGACAACCTCATCAATCAACGCGTAGGCAAGCTCATTCTGCTGCGAGCCGGATTCAACATCGATCTGGTAGCCGATGGGAACGAGGCGTTTGAAGCCCATCGCGCCAATCCATATCACGTGATTCTCATGGATTGCCAAATGCCGATTATGGACGGTTTTGAGGCTAGCCGGCAGATTCGGTCGCTGGGAGAGCCGCAGCCGGCAATCATCGCCGTCACCGCGAATGCTCTGGTCGGCGAACGCGAGCGTTGCCTGAGGGCGGGCATGGACGATTATCTTTCCAAGCCATTCCAAGCCGAACAACTGGTTGCGATCGTGAAGAAATGGATCGCGAATCCGCGCGGTGAGCTCAGCGCCGCCAAACCAGCAACAGGCTGAATAAGACAACCCACATGAAGTCCAGGTAATGCCAAAAGACGGATACCCCGTTGGCGACCACTCGCGTGCTCATCTGATATTTCGGGCCGCTTGCCGGCTCGCGCGTTCGAAATAGCAAGTAGCCGAGACCGGCCAACCCAGCGAGAATGTGCAGGCCGTGCAGCCCGGTGAACAGGAAGATAAACCACCAGTGAGGATTGCGTGTCAGGACGACGCCGGAATGAAGAATCTGGAACCAGGCCGCGATCTGGCCGATCAGAAACAACATTCCTAGCCCGGCGGTAAGCGCGGTCAGATGGAAGAAAGCTCGTCGATCGTGCCGGAGCAGGTCCCGTCGCGCGATCTCGAGCGTTACGCTGCTCGCGATGAGAATGCCGGTTGTCGCCCAGAGCACTCGGGGGATTTGAATATGGGTCCAAAGTTGAGGCGCCTGAGAGCGGATCACAAAAACTGCAATCATCGCGCCGAAAGTCATCGTGACTATTGCAAGTACAACAATGACTGTCAAAATCGACAGGGAATTCAAGTCCCGTTCTCGCGTAGCCGCTTCTGTCGCTGATTGCACTCTCAACTAATATGATGCTCTAATCGAGAGGAGATGAAGGCCTTCTTTTGTTTACTTCTATGCGGCGCGCTTCCCGCGATATCCGCCACGCAATCGCAATCTTCAGATGCCCGTCTGAACGGCGGCTTCCGCAATCCGGCTAAAGATGGCTGGACATTCGTTCACCTCGAAGGCAGCCCTTCCGCAATCGGCTACCAGCACGGATATCTTCTTTCCGCCGAGATCGAGGATTCAAAGCGCGCCATTGAGCTGAGCACGACGCACGGCGTGAACCATTCCTGGGCCGATCTTCGGAATATCGCGCAAAAAATCTTCTGGCCCGTCGTCCCCGAGGAGTATCGCCAAGAGTTGCAGGGCATCGGCGACGGACTGAAAGCCCGCGGATCGAAGCTCGACGTTATCGATCTAGTGGCGATGAACGGGTACATGGAGTTTTCGTACTACTACGACAAAGCACGGAAGAACGAGGCGAAGGGCGTCCCGAGCCCCAGCTCCGTGGGCGAGCACTGCAGCGCCTTCCTCGCGACGGGAAGATACACCAAAGACGGCCGCATTGTGATCGGCCACAACAACTGGACCGATTATCTGACAGGAACCCGTTGGGACATTATCTTCGACATCGTTCCCGCCTCAGGACACCACCTCATCATGGATGGCATGCCGGGTCTGATCCACAGCGCTGACGATTTCGGGATAACCGACGCGGGAATGATGATCACCGAAACGACCATCGGCGATTTCCACGGCTTCAATGAAAACGGCATTCCGGAATTTGTCCGGGCGCGTAAAGCTATGCAGTACTCGGAATCTATAGACGATTTCGCCAGGATCATGGAAGACGGTAAAAACGGAGGCTATGCGAATAAGTGGCTGGTGGGTGACCGCAAGACGAATGAGATCGGAAGGCTGGAGCTCGGGTTGAGATATGTCACGCTGGAACGCACCAAGGACGGCTATTTCGTAGGCTCGAATTTCCCGATCAATCCCAAGCTCGTCGCCGAAGAAACGGATTTCCCGAAAGATCCAAACACTCCGAACGAAGTGCGGCATCGGCGATGGGATCAGCTCATGGCCGAGTACAAGGGACGCATTGATGTCGAAGCCGGTAAGAAGTTTGAGACCGACCATTATGATGCTCTCACCAAGGAGATCGATCCGAATGAGCGAACCATCTGCGGCCATATCGATAAATCCAGCAGAGGTCTGAAGCCATGGCAAGATCCCTACGGCCCGGCTGGAGCGGCGGAAGCAAAGGTTGCCGACAGCGCGATGGCGGAGAAGATGTCGTTTGTTGCCGGAATGGGCCATCCGTGCGGTCTCGAATTTCACGCCGCGGAGTTCCTGAAGGCGCATAAGGAGTACGCCTGGCAGAGCAGCCTGTTAGAAGATCTGAAAGCTAATCCCTGGATCGTAGTGTCGGCGGCGCAAACAGCGCAAGCGACGGCACAACGTTAGGGGCCGCCGCGTGGCTTCGCTGCCTCATCTCTACCGGCGAAGCCCAATTGTGAAACTCGGTGAGCAGCCGCGTCTCTACTTTCTCAAGCTGTTCACTCACCCACTGCTTGTCTTCTTCAGTTAGCGCCATTCGCCTTCATTCTAGCCCGATGTTCATCACGAATCTGTTAAGATTTCTCCGCTGCGTCAATCCGCGCTTGCGCCTTCTTCATCGCTCGTAGCGCCGCTTCCGATTCGGCCGCATCGTGCGCTTCTTTCAGCGCATTCGTCGCATCGGCGACGCAAACAGCGCAAGCGACAGCCCAACGCTAGCAGCGGCGGTTACGAACGTAGAACCAGGGTCGTTTGGGTCAGGGACCTGGAATTCCGATCCTCCGTTCCAGGTCGGCGAAACGAGGGTCCGTCCTTAGAGCATCAAATTGCGGCTCGACAGCTAGCTCGGTGATCTGTGTGTCGCGCTCACGATAAGCAATCTCGAGATTTACCAGCGCCTTGTCCGTCTGTCCAAGATGCGCATAGACGATTGCGAGGCCGAACGGACGCGAGTAAGCTTCAGGCGGCTGTTGCTCTCCGGCTAGCAAATGCAGCTCAGTTTCCCAATATCCCCTGGGCCCTTGAGCGGCCACGGCGCGCCGCAGCGTACTCATGTCAGCGACGACGTCCTGAGGCTTTTCCCCGCTTAGCAGACGTGCGTTCGTCTCTTCCGTGATCGCTGGATCGAATTTGCCGAGCAGCGCATTCAGTTGTGCCACACGCTCATGATTCAATGCGAAATTGGGATCAAGTTGATTCGCTCTTTGGAATTGCGCAACGGCATCGTCGTAGCGCCGAGCCCAGATAAACGTCCTGCCTGCAAAGGATTGAATAGCGATCGAGAGCGGGTCCAGTTGCATGGCCTTCCTCATCTCCGCAATTGCTTCCTCATGGCGGCCGAAGGGCGAAAGATAACTGTTTGAATAGAACAAGTGTGCGTATGGATTGTTCGGCTCAAGGTCGATGGCACGGCGAAACTCGCGATTCGCCGCAGGCCAATCGAATTGGTAATGCCCTTTTACGAACCCGAGTGCGCTGTGGGCATCTGCGAGAGTTTCGTCCAACCTGACCGCGCGCTGGGCAGCTTCAAGCGCCTTCGGCGCCGATTCGCTCGCCGGGATATGGGCAAAAATCGGAGCGAGCGAATAAACGCGCGCGAGTCCCGCGAAGGCAGGCGCGTAATTCAGGTCTAACTCTGTTGCGCGCCGAAAATTTGTGATAGCCTGCACGAACCCATCCCGGCCGTGTTGATTCCAGCCCTGCAGCCCTCGCAAATAAGCGTCGTGGGCCTCTGGATTCACCCGCGCGGCTCCCGCCAAACGCGCATTGGTCTGCTCGGACATTTTCAGGCGGATCTCTCGCGCAATATCACGAGCGATATCACTCTCCACCTTCAGAACGCCGCCGAGCTCGCGGTCATAGCTCCTGGCCCAGAGATGCGTCTGATCTGACGATTGAATCAACTGGGCCGTAATGCGAACGTTTCCACCCGAGCGGCGGACGCTGCCTTCGAGCAGGTACGCGACACCCAGCTCGCGAGAAATCTGCGCGGTGGTTTTTCCGGCATGCTTATACTGCATGGCCGAAGTCCGCGCCAGCACTCCCAAATGTTTCGGATCAAGGCTCCCTAACTCGGTCGTGATTTCTTCCGTGATTCCGTCGGCCAGATATTCTTGTTGCGGGTCTCCGCTGAGGTTCTCCAAAGGAAGGACAATCAGCATAATTTTGCCGGCCGGCGATTGCGTCGCAAAATGCCTGATCAGAAAGGCGTCAATCGCCAGCGAACCCAAAATGACGGCAATCCGCAGCGGCCACCGTCCCGTTCGCCAGCCGATTCGAACGGGCCTTCCGGGGACGGTGGTTGCGTCCCCCGGCCCGATGACGGGTTCAGCAACCGCGGTTGGGGTAACCCGAACTTCTTCGACTTGGGCAATAAACCGGTATCCCTTACGCGAAACCGTCCGAATGAAGCGCGGCTCTCCGGTATCGTCCTCAAGCGCCTTGCGAATCTTTCGGACCGCAGTGTAGAGGGACGAATCCGTCTCGACGAATACCTCCTTGCCCCAGACGCGGTCGACCGCCTCCTCCTTGGTCACAAGAGTGCCTGCCCGTTCGGCGAAGAAGAAGAGCAGCTCCAACGGCGTTCGGTCCAACTTTACTGGCTCGCCGTTCTGCCGCAGCTCGAAATTCCGGCGGTCCAGCTCGAACGATCCGAATCTGAGGATCGAGGCCATTGGGAATTGTCAATCGCGGAGTCGAAACGAGTGTACGACTCGATGGCTGGGCCGCGCAAGAACAATTTCAGAAACAATTCAGGCCAGATTCAGAAATTTCACCACTCAAACCCCTAAGATTTCGGCAGTTGCAGTCGAGACTGCACGGAAAAAAACGCTGAAATGATCAATTATTTTCGCCTGCCCGTAATAATCATTCTGGCCTCTGGCCTGCTCGCTCCTCTTGGCGCACTAGCTCAAGAAAGCGACAACGACGCTTGCACGGACGCCTCCCTGAAGGGAGATTACGCATTTAGAGTCACGGGAGCGATTCTGAACGCAGCGGGAGCGCCAGTCGATAGCCGCGAAGGTGTCGCCATGACGCACTTCGACGGAAAAGGCGGTCTGGCGCAGGTCGATTGGGTGATGTCGAACGGCGAACCCCTGATGGGGCCGGCTGATCCGGAAACGGGATTTCACATCGACGAGTCGGGAACGTACAAAGTAAATCCGGATTGCACCGGTTCAGCCGTGATTCACTTCCCTGCGCCCAAGGGTGTTAGCTCCGGCGCGGAGATCGATCTCATGTTGGTCTTGAGCAATCACGGACGCACGATTCACGCCATTGTTTCCAAGTTGCTCCCTCCGGGGTCTTCAACACCTCTGCCGGTTGCCATTCACAGCGACGCGGAAAAACTCGGTCCGATTCGCGACAGGGAACGCTAAGTACCCACAGCGGCGACTGTCCACCAAGGCACGGACTGAGCCCGCTGAGTCAAAAGGAGACGCCATGAGAACAAATTTCTGGCCCTTATTTTTGATGTGCTGTTTGCT
This sequence comes from Bryobacteraceae bacterium, assembly GCA_049582585.1. GTDB lineage: Bacteria > Acidobacteriota > Terriglobia > Bryobacterales > Bryobacteraceae > Bog-105. Next base: position 5,523 of record JBAUUG010000112.1, read on the forward strand.
GTATGCGTTCAGCGCAGTTTCGGCCGCACAGGAGCAGGCGCAAGCGCCGGCTCCTCCCGCCGCGATCCAAACCGCGGGCTCGACCGTTCCCCGCTTAGTAAGTTTCAGCGGAGTCATAAAGGATGCAGCCGGCAAGCCGGTTACCGGGCCGGTATCGGTGACATTTTCGCTGTTCGCCGAGCAAGACGGCGGCTTCCCGCTTTGGTCGGAAACGCAAGTCGCGGAGCCGGACGCGCAGGGAAACTATACCGTTCACCTTGGTGCGGCCAGTCCAGCCGGGTTGCCGCTCGACGTCTTTACTACGGGTGCGGCGCGATGGCTCGCAATACAAACGCCGGAGCAGCCTGATCAACCGCGCGTGCTGCTCGTTGGCGTGCCGTATGCATTAAAAGCAGCCGATGCCGATACGCTGGGCGGCAAACCTGCCTCAGCTTACGTCACCATCGAGAACAGTGCCGCCGGCGCAGCGGCAGCGCCAACATCTCCTCCGGCGTCCGACGAAACTGGAATGATGCGCGCATTGACGGCGCCAGTAAACACGCCGACAGCCTGTTCGTCGGTGACCAGCGATGGAACGGCAAGCGCCAACAGCATCGCCCTGTTCACCACGGCCTGCAATATTGAATCCTCACCGCTGTTCGCGCTTAGCGGCAAGGTGGGATTAGCTATAACCTCACCGTCAGCCT
>JBAUUG010000113.1:0-8032 GCA_049582585.1 Bryobacteraceae bacterium
GCGCTAGTCCAGCGCCGCACGTTGTCCTGAAACATCTGCATCGTGCAGCCGTGATACTGATCGGCGCTCAAATTCTGTTTCTCGAACACGTCAATGGCGAAGCCGCACTCGTCGACCGCAGCTGTCAGCAGCAATAGGATGAACAGCTTCCCGTGATATACACCGATCTCGCCGACGGCTCCCCGGTACCCCAGCTCGTGCTGGATGGCCGCGAGCGCGACGATCACTTCGGCGCTATCGGCAGTCAGCCAACCCGGCACTTTTCTGCGTCCAAACCTCAAGTATCGATCGAGGTCGTTCATTCGAACGACACCTCCGCTGCGCTGTCCGGTTCTATCGCGTAGCCGCCGGGCAAGCATTGGCCAAACGCTTCCCGTATCTCACGCGCCCGCGGGGAATTGCGCTGGCAATCGAGCGTGTGCCCTGCTCGCTGTCCGCAAAAGGGACAGCTCCAGTTCCAAGAGGCCATCGCGTTACGCTGTTCCATTGTCGCTACCTGCGCGGGCAGCGGGGCGCTGCGGATCATTCACGAGCGCGCTCTCGGCGATGCTCAGCATCTGAGTCGCTACTAGGTAGATTTCGGTTGACTCGCCGTAGTACACGTGAACGATGTCACGTAGCGCCTTAGTCAGCCGCAAGATTTCCTGTTCTGCTCGGCTGGCATAACTGCACCACTCTCCGACCGTGGCGGTGTCGAAGCGCGGAAAGCTTCGTAGCTGCTCATCCATTGTCCGTAGCTCCCGTCGCACTAACATGTGAGCACGGCTGCCACTCTTCACCGTGCCCTGAGGTAAGTCCTATGCCTAGGACCTCTCGGGCTGCGCACGACCCTATCAGTGACCTCATTTCGTTACCTTCGTGTGCTCGGAGGAATCAGACTGTTGCATTGGCGGCCATTCTCTCGGTACCAGCTTTTGCGTGTACTCGAACCTCGCCAGCGCATAACAACGCGCGCATGCCCATTGCCAAGGAGAGTACATCTCGCCATCTAGCCATTCGTGGGCATGGCACACGGGGCATTCAGCGATTGCGAACATCGGTCTTGCCCACAGCGACTCGGAGCATCGCGACTACGGCCTTTACGCCGCTATCGCTCAGATTCGGCGCGCATGCCTTGTCCTCGTCAAAGGCTCTCTCCAACAGATCGGTCACATATTCTAGCTGTTCATCCGAGACTGTCAGGGCCTGCAGGGTCACGGTTTCATCGTGGCGGTTAACGATCTGCAGAATCCTGCCGACCGGGCCAATACCTAGATGCTCGAACAGTCCGACCGCATAGCGGATTCCGAATATCGTGAGGGTGTCGGTCACCGGATCGTATGTCGCAGGAGACGCCTCGCTCATGGCATGCCAGCCTTCTCGCTCTCCGGTAACACAGAGGTCAGCCAGTCGCGCAGTGCGCGCGCCTCTGCAACGTTCAGTTCCAATTGATCGACGCCAGCGAATTTCAGAATGCTGCGGCCACGGTAGCGTTCCTGATACATCGGGGAATCCGGCAGGTTTAACTGCGAGACCCAAACCCGGCCACGATGAATCGCGAAGGCATCCTTGGTTTCTTTGAAACTCTCAGCCATGCTTACCGTCCCCGTTCTCGGCGTTCATGCGTACCAAAACACGACGCGATCTCTCGCCCGCTCGTAAGCCGCAGCTACGTCCTTGCATGTCTGGTCGTGATCCTTCAGGAAAGACAGAAGGATTTCGTCAGCGTCTATGTGACCGCCCTCCTGATCCTCTCCGGTCAGGGCATCAAGTTGCGACAGCGCCTCAATGGCAGTCATGTATCACCCGTTGTTTTCTCAGCGAGTAATGTGCTTGACCGCCCACATGACCGCTTCCTCCATCTTGGTCTGCGCGAGAGATAATTCCCGCGAGCCGCATCGGTCTTCTCCCGCATCGAACTGATCCGCAGTGCCGCCCAGTACGTGCAGATCGCGGATAAATGCGAGCCCCATATCCTTGATGTTCTGCATCCACTGCTTTTCTTGATCCGTGAGCACGCGATACTGGTGTCGCATGATGTTGTTGGCGACGCGCCGATCTGATGTGGACTCGACGAACTCTTTCAACTCGTCCACGTTTGCTTCTGGCATTTTAATCTCCTGTTACATTGCGTGATTCGTCTGGTTTCACTTCGGCTCTAAACCCTCGGCATTTGCAGGTGCCGTAGCGCTGCACGACGCAATGGCCATCGTCGCCGTGGTAGCCCTCGTGATGACCACAGGCGCACATTCGAGGCCCTGGCGCGTCAAAGCACCAGCTCGGCACGTAGGGCGCCGTGTCGGACGGCCCCTTGCTGGAGTCGCTTACTGGTCCGGGCATGGCTGAGTATCCTTGCTGCGCTTCACGAACTTCCCGCAGTGCTCGCAGCAATAGATCGCGTAATCTGCCTTATCAACCTGCAGCGTCCAATCGTGCGTGCACACTGGCGTCTCGTCCGGTTGTGCAACGCCTCGCGCTAACTTGCCAATCTCCAGCAGCACAGCCCCGCGCGAGTCGGTATTCTCCTCGCTGGCATAGCAGGCCAGCGTGTTGATTCGCTCCAGCGCCGCGCGCAGCCGCTCGATCTCGGCCGTGTATTGGTCGCACAGTCGGTATGCCGCATCCTTCGCAGCGCAGGCTTCAGCCTCATCGGCAGTCAGTCGCTCGATCTCGGTGGTCATGTCCGCAGTGGCGGCTCGCTCTGCCTCCAGTGCATCACAAAGTTCTAGAGCCAACTCCCCTTGCGGGGTCTCGTAGGTCCATTGCAGGCGAGCACGGTACACGATGTCCCGTTGTGCCAACGGATTTGAGGACTTCAGCTCCTCAAGCTGCTGCAACACCCTTGGGCTTGGTTCCTGCGGTACGTCCAGCCCACCGCATCGGTCACAGATACACCGGCCCAGTAATGTGGGCCGTGGCAGGCCGCCGCAGCGCGGGCATCGCGTAATCTCGACGCGCTCATCCTTGAACAGCGGGTCGGTCATTCTCCAAACTCCTCTTGCTTAATCTTCCGCGCCGCATTGGCCACGATCCTGACGGCCGCAGCCCGACCCGCACCAGACAGGCATATGCACAGGCAGGGGGACTCCCTACCGTTGGGCCATAGCCGGGTAGGCTTGATCTTGCGCTCCCCGGTGCCTTTGCAGATGCAGTCCGGGTCTGGCTCGCTGATGACCTTGTGCTTCGGATACTTGGCCTGCAGCCTGCTCAGGAGATCCTTGGACTGCGGGTCGGTCATATCTGGCTTCCCGTGTCTAAGCACTGCTGGCAGACGTTCGCACCCGCGCAGTTAGCTATCAGGTCCACTCGGGCAGCACAGCAGTTGCATATCGCCAACGCAAGGTCGCCTATGTATCGGAGGGGACCGATTAGAGTCGCTGTACGCATTGCGGCGACATCGTCGAGAGTGACCCAAATTTGGGGACTTATATACATGACTACCTCTGAAGTTTCTTGCGGCGGCGCACGCGCTTCTTCGCCGCTTTGGACTTCGCCTTCGGCCGGTAGGCCAGTACAACATCTGCAACACGGTCTAACTCCTTGGGTGGCTTCATGCGATCAGTTCCTTGTAGGTCAGCCGCTTGCCGGCCATCGAGTCCACGAAGCTATCGAGACGGTCCATGGTGTGCCGCTTGACGTTGCCGTCGTTCAGCCGGAACGCGAACTCGTTGACGTACCGGCCCAAGTGCTTCGGGCTGGTGTGGTGATAGACGCCCGTGATGCCGCGCTTCATGACGGCCCAAACAGATTCGATGCTGTTGGTGCTGACATCGCCTCTGGCGTACTCGCCCGCGCTGTGGTTCACCGTGTCGTGGCGGAAGAACAGGCCATCCAACCCGTTGTAGGCCAGCGCCTCGTCAGTGTGCAGCGTCGAGCCTACGGCCACCTGGGCGTGGATCGCCTGATGGACGGTATCCATGTCAACATCGGCCACCGGAGCCGCCACGGTGCGCCCTCCGCGCTCCCGCATGCCGAGCACGGCCGTCTTACCGACTGCTCCGCGCCCGGCGTTGAGTTTTTTTCCGGCGTGCTTGTTCCCCTCCTTGCCGCCGACATAGGTTTCGTCGATTTCCACGATGCCGCCCAGCTTGGCAATCTCAGTGCCGCAAGCCTCCCTGAGACGATGCAGGACGAACCACGCAGACTTCTGGGTGATGCCGATCTCCTTGGACAACTGCATGCTGCTGATCCCTTTGCGGGCCGTGACCAGCATGTACATGGCGAACAGCCACTTGTTGAGCGGCACATGGCTGCGCTCGAAGATCGTGCCAGTCCGGATCGTGAAATCCTCCTTGCAGGTCAGACAGCGGTAGTAACCGTCCTTGCGGGCCGTGATGCGCTCGCCGGCCGCACAGATTGGGCAGCGCGGGCCGTTCGGCCAGAGCCGCGCCTCAAGGTAGAGGCGCGCGGATTCGACATCCGGAAACAACTGGAACAGTTGCAAGGTGCTGATGGTGAGATTGTCGTTCACGGATGGCCCCAAACCGGCCCGCTGCCGTTCCCGGTCGCCTTGGCAATTGCCTCATGACCGGCCTTTATGCATAGGGCGCCCGGATGATCCTTCTCGACCGCCGAAAGAAGAATTTTCAGCACCGTGAGCAACTCGGGCGCTGCCGCAATTACGCGCGCATTGGCATCGGCTTCCGGCCAACCGTTGGCCATGGCCACCAGTTTGCCTTCAACGTCTTTGATTTCGATCCGGCCTGCAGACCGGCGCAGGCCCTTATGCCACGGTCCGGGCGACAGACGCTTATCGTAAATGGCAATGTCGTTTTTAGCGTTCATCGCTGCCCCTCCGCAGGCGCGATGGCCATCGTCAGGTTCAGGACGCGGCTACTGTCCGAAAGCTGCGAGCTATGCAGTGACAGCATGAACTCGTCGCTGAACAGCACCTCATCTGGATGCACGCCGAACTCGCGGGCCGTGGACTCCAAATCGACAACGGCGCGCCGCAGATCCTCAAGCGACTGGAAGCGCTGGCTGCCGACGTATGGGTGTGGAATCGAGGGTTTCATATGTTAAATCTCCCGTTGGTTGAATCTACGGTGTGTAGATTACTCCCTCGCGGGTTTGGAGTCAAGGGGAGTCATGTATATAAGTCCCCAAATTTGGCCGGGATCAGTTTTAGTGAGTTCGTGGCATCGCATCGCTGTGAGCTGACGGAAATGTATCTTCGTGGCGGCTTCACTAGCGGTCATGCGTCGCCGGACGCGGTGTTCCGATGACAGCGGCTCGGTCATCGTACGGACTCCAGTAGCTCATCGGTCGCAGTCTTCTGCGGCGGCGCGTCGTTTAGCCAGTGGTGATGCTTGTAGCACCAGCGGGAGAACGTCCCGTCATCACGCATCTTGCTCACCTCGCAGCACGGCTCGTCATACTTGTCGCCGCGTAGGCCGACGACCTTCTGTTCGATAGAGAGCGGAGCATCAGCCACGACGGCGCTCCTTCTGCTCCATGTGGTTCAGCGCATGCACAAACCCATCCCGATAGCTCTCGAGCTCCGCCAGAAGTCTCACGCACGACCGCGCCACCGGAGTCGCCACAGGCGCGCCAGGCGTCTCGTTGATGGCGCTGGTCAGCCGATCGATCCACCGGATACGCATGCGCGGATACTCATCGAACGCGGCGCGCGCGGGGTCTGGCTTGCGCTTCGCCTTCTTCACAAGATCATCCGCAATGGGATCGCCTGCACGGTCGGCCTGGGAGCTGCTGTCTCCTGTAGCTCGGCCGCGAACTGCTGGTTCCGGGTATCGTCGGGCGGGATCTCGGGAGCGATGCGCGTGACATAGACCTGCACTGGAATCCCGGTATCTGTCTCGCCCTGCCACACGCGAGCCGGGACGCTGAATGTGTGCGCGCGCGTGAACTCGAACTCGACAACTTTGTCGGTGCTCTCGATCGTGATCTTCAAGGCCGCTTTCCCCTTAGAAAATGGTTTGATGTTTGCGCTCGCCGGTGCCATTGCAACATGGGCATTTGCCTATGCCGTACTGGTCGCAGTCGTCCTCGAGCGGGTCGAGATCGTCTGCGATGCCGTCACCACCGCACCAGGTGCAGGCCCGCTCCTCGTCATAGTCCTCCTCCTCCACCGGGATCTCGCGCAGGTCCGGGCCTATCCGCGTGTTCATTTCAGGTACTCCGACGGAAGAAAGTCGCGTTCGCTAAGGCCGAGTGTCGAGAAGGAATCCGGCTCCCGCTCCTCCGGCTCGTCTTCGCGGCTGTAGTCCTCGAACCAGTCCTCGATGGCTTGCTGGATCATGCCCGCGAGGCTCCATTTGGCGTCGTCGGAGCCATCGGGCAAGAAGTGCTCCGCCAGGTCGAAAGACCGCTCGTCTACCAATGGTCGTTGCTTAGTCACCGTTGCCTTCCTCCGGGGCCGTCTCGGCCTCGCTGGCGGGGGATTCTCCCCGGGACAGGGGACGCACCGGCCATAGGGCACATCGGGTGATAGCGCAGGCCGTAACCTGCTGCCGCCAGTTCCCGCCGCCCGATTTCGGGTCATAGATGCACCACTTGCACATGGCATCGATGGCCTTGCGCAGGCTCCGGGGCGGGGAGAGCTGCTCCTCTGCGGTGACCGGCTCTTTCATGTGTTCAAGCCACGTGCTATCGCACTGGCGAGTGCGCGCGCATCCGGACAAATTACGAACCCGCGGGGAGTCCTGAAGGCTATCGGAGGCCACAGGACGTGACGCACCGCGCGTTGTCTACTCGTCGGGAGGCTGCGCCATGTCCTGTATCGGCCGCTAAGATTCTTGACAGCTGGCAATCGCAATAAATAGTACGACACGAACGCCTGAACTTTGAGGAGCAACTGTTCGGCCATCGTCAGACGCTCCCTACATTTGCACAGCTGACAACGTGAGCGGCTTCACTCGCTCGATTCCACGGCGGTACACGCGCCGCGTCATCGCGGACGTCGAATGCCCGAGGAGGTGCTGGGCCTCTTCGAGGCTGGCGCATTTCGTTGCAGCTAGGGCGCGAAGGTCGTGGAACGTAAATCGCTTGTTGCCGCGGCGGCAGTACTTGGCAATGGTTCTTTGCCAGCACGCCCGGAACCCCTCGCTGGTGTACGGCCTTCCGAAGCGCGTGGGCAAAACGTATTCGCTGCCAGCATGACCGCCGCCATTGAGCAGCCAACACCGGTCGAGCACGGCCTCGAGATCCGCCGTCACTTCGATCGCGATGCGCTTCGCGGTCTTGGCTTGGAAAACATGAAGCTCGAAGAATGTGCGCCCCTCGATCGTCACCTCGCGAACGTCCGACCAGCGAAAGCCGATGATGTCGCCCTGGCGCTGACCGGTGAGCACCGCCAGCGTCATCGCGAGTTGCATGCGCGGATTGGCGATCGCCTTGCAGCCTTGGAACTCCTCGTCGAGCACCAGCCGGTCGCGCGGCTTGTTCTTGCGGCGCTTGACGTCGCGCAGCACGTTCCGCTCGATCATGTACCAGCGGCTCACCGCGTCGGTGAATGCGGCCGAGAGCACCGCGAGCTGGCGGACGCGCTGGATTGGCCCCTTCCTCACCTCGAGGAACGGCCCGAAGTCCCGCGGGCGCAGCTCGTCCGCGATCCGCTCGCCGAACTCGCGCCGGAGTATTCGGATGTGCCGCAGGTAATCGCGCTGTGTGCGCAGGCCCCGCTTCGGCAGCGAGTCGCGTACGAACCGGTCGAGGATCTCGTTGACCGTGACCGCGGCCAGCGGGGTCGCTTGAGTGTCCATGCGGCCAGTGTTGAGTTTGAGCGCGCGCGCGTCCATGCATAGCCGCTGCAGTGCGGCTACTGGATGCGTTTCTCAACACTTCGCGCGCGAGCCACTCGCACCAATACCGCCGCGCCTTCAGCTCAAGGCGACGCGCCCGCGTGCGGCGGTAGTATTCAGCATGATGGATGCGCCGATCGCCCACAGCGGCCCTTTACCGAAACGAGACACCCATCCGCATCGCCTTCTGTTGCGTCGCGGCCGGCGTGCGGCCCAGGCGTCGGGCGGCCTCAGCCGCCGTAGTCTTTTTGGCGAGCGCCCGCAGCGTGCGCATTTCGCCCTTGCTCCAAAGC
>JBAUUG010000114.1:0-32727 GCA_049582585.1 Bryobacteraceae bacterium
GGGCAGTTCGGAGCATGAGAGGTTCACGGTAGACAAGATAGATATAAACCTGCCGTTGAGTGAAACGCGATTTTCTATTCCAAGTGGAGCGGCCAAATGATCAAATTCGGCGTATCGTTTTGCGTTCTCTCCGCGATATTTATCTCGGCTCATTTATTCGGACAGGAAATCAAATTCGATTCCGATTCGATCTCCGGACTTGGAGCGAGAAATATCGGTTCGGCGGAGATGAGCGGCCGCGTCGCCGCGCTGACGGCTGTCCGTGAGAATGGCAGGCTGACGGTATTCATTGGCGCTGCGGGCGGTGGCGTGTGGAAATCCGTGAATGGCGGCACAACGTACAAGCCGGTATTCGACAAGCAGCCGGTTCAGTCTATCGGGGCCATCGCAATCGATCCAGCCTCCCCAAAAACGGTTTGGGTAGGCACGGGGGAATCGTGGACGCGGAACAGCGTTTCGATCGGCGACGGCATATATAAATCCACTGACGGCGGCGAGAACTGGACCAACATGGGTCTCAAAGACTCGGAGCGGATCAGCAAGATCTTGATCGATCCGAAAGACAACAATACGGTCTACGCTTGCGTGCCGGGAAAACTCTGGAGCGACAGCGAAGACAGAGGCGTTTATAAAACCACGGACGGCGGAAAGTCTTGGGCCAAGATTCTCAAAGGGGCTAATGCCTCCACAGGATGCTCGGCGATTTCAATGAGCTCGAGGGATTCGAAAACTCTGTACGCGGGTACCTGGGATTTCCGGCGCAAGGGTTGGACATTTCGATCCGGCGGCGACGGCCCGGCTGCGCCCAGTGGAAGCGGGTTCTTCAAGACGGTGGATGGCGGCGTCAATTGGACGGAGCTCGATGAGAAATCCGCGAAGGGTCTGCCGCCGAAACCCTGGGGACGCATTGCAGTGGCTACCGCGCCCTCGAATCCAGACGTCGTTTATGCGCTAATCGAATCCACCCGCAGCGCGCTGTTTCGCTCCGCAGACGGCGGCAAGACTTGGCAGGAGAGGGATCGCAGCCAAATGATGGTTTGGCGCCCTTTCTATTTCGCCAACCTGATCGTCGATCCAAAAGACGAAAACAAGCTCTATAAGCCCGGTGGAGGGCTCATCATGAGCAGCGATGGCGGCCAAAGCTTCAGCGGCATCTCCGGCCGGGCTCACGGAGATTTCCATGATGTATGGATCGATCCCGAAAACACCAACAACCTGATCACCGGTGACGATGGAGGCATTTGGTATTCCCACGATAGCGGCAATTCATGGATCAAGGCCAATAATCTGCCAATCAGCCAGTTCTATCACGTGAGCGTCGACATGAGCGATCCCTATCACGTCTTCGGAGGATTGCAAGACAACAGTGTGTGGATGGGCGATTCGGCTTACCCCGGAGGCATCACGAACAGCCGCTGGGAGAATCTTTACGGCGGCGACGGCTTCTTCGCCTTCCCCGATCCGTCCGATCCTGCCTATGTCTACGTAGAGTCACAGGGCGGATTTGTCTCGCGCACTAACCGGCTCACGCTGCAGGCGCGCAGCATTCAGCCGCAACAGAAGTATGGCGAGGGGAAACTGCGTTTCAATTGGAATACGCCGATACATATAAGCTCGAAAAACGATGGCGTTGTTTACATCGGGGCGCAATTCCTGTTCCGTTCCGCCGATCACGGGCAAACGTGGGATCGCATCTCGCCGGACCTCACCACAAACGATCCGTCCAAGCAGAAGCAAGAGGAGTCAGGCGGCGTCACGGTCGATAATTCGGCGGCTGAAATGCATACGACCATTTATTCCATCAGCGAGTCGCCGCGCAACGCGCAGGTCATTTGGGTGGGAACCGATGACGGCAACCTGCAGCTCACGCGCGACGGAGGCAAGACCTGGACGAACGTCGTTGCCAACGTGCAAGATCTGCCGAAAGCTTCGTGGGTTTCATGGGTTGAGGCAAGCCGTTTCGATGAGGGCGCGGCCTATGCCGTCTTCGACCGGCATTCTTTCGGCGATATGGCCCCGTATGCCTATAAGACAACCGATTTCGGCAAGACTTGGTCGCCCGTCATCCGCAAGGATAGCGGCGTGCGAGGCTATGCGCATGTGATTAAGGAAGACACCGTTTCTCCGCGGCTGCTGTTTCTGGGCACAGAGTTCGGTCTTTGGGTTTCGCTCGATGGAGGCGAGCAGTGGGCGCAGTACAAGGGCCACGATTTTCCGAATGTAGCGGTTCGCGATATCGTCGTGCATCCGCGCGAATCGGGTCTGGTGCTGGCGACTCATGGCCGTGGCATCTGGATCATCGATGACATCACGCCACTGCGCGCCTTGACGCCGGACATCATGGCCAAGGATGCCGTCTTCCTGGAAGGCAAGCCCGCGCAACAGCGTCTCAATGCGGACGGCGGCTGGTCAGAGGGCGATGCCACTTTTATCGGTCAAAATCCGCCGGATGCCGCTCTCATCACGTACTTCCAGAAGAAGCGGCACATCTTCGGAAGAATGAAAATCGAGATCTTCGATGAAAAGGGCACGCTGGTGGATACCTTGCCTGCCAACAGCCGGCGCGGCATCAGCCGCGTCGAATGGCAGATGCGGCTTAAACCGCCTAGAGTCCCACCGGCGGCGATAGCAGCTTTCGAAGCCGCCTTTGGGCCGAGAGTGCTGCCCGGGACATATACGGTAAAGATGACTCGGGGCAAAGAAACGTATACCACTCAGCTGGTGGTCCATCTCGATCCGCGCGCGACCTACACTGCGGAAGATCGCAAGCTGCAGCTGGCCGCTACTATGCGCGTGTATAACCTGTTGGGCGATCTGAGCTTCGATGTGGATCGTATCAACGGAGTCCACGATGCACTGGTAGACCGAGCCGGTAAGCTCGGCGACAATGATCCGTTGCGAAAGCAATTGAACGATCTGGCCGCGAAGACCGAGGTTATTCGCAAAAAGATTGTGGCGACCACGGAAGGCGGGGCTATTACCGGGGAAGAGCGAATTCGCGAGAAGACCGCACAGCTATACGGTGCGTTGATGAATTATGAAGGAAGGCCAGCGGACTATTACGTCTCGCGAATCGATTCTCTGTCGCACGAGCGAAAAGACGTTTCCGGTGAATTCGACGCGCTCGTCGCCACCGATCTGCAGCCAGTCAACGCCTCGCTCGCGGCGAAAAAGATGCAAGCCATTCATCCGCTCACGCGCGAAGCTTGGGATAAGACCAACAGAGAATCAGGCGGCAGCGGACCGGCCGCTACTGCAGTATCAATCAAATGGCTTGACACTCACAAGTAACATGAGAGGCCGACGGTATTTCCCGTCGAAATCTATTCCCGCCAGCTAACGAACACTGCGGTAGTCAGAGCCGGAACCGTCGCCGTACCTGTGTTCGTATCGAACGAGGACGCGCGAACTGTCGGATCGCTTGACCCTTCCTGTACAGGATGCAAAAACAGGCCGAGTCCCTTCAGCGCATCATTCTGGAAGTGAACCGTGCCATCAGTAGCATTGAACACCACGACGATATGACGAAATGGTCCGTAGAAGCCTCCGTTCGCATCAAGCTTCATCACGATCAAGCCGGGAACTTGCGCCGGGCCGGTGTTTAGAAAATGCAGATTATTCTGGATCTCGCTCAACGTAGACATGTGGAACAGAAGCGAGCTGCTTCTGATGTTGAGGAATTCCTGGAAAGCGTCTCGGGAGTGCGCAATATCGGCCGGAGCGGGTTTCAGCGCAGGCATCTCCAAGAGCGGCTGCATAATTGGCCAGTTGCTCTGATTCTGGCTCGCGATCGGCAGCCCAATGCCCCAATTATCGGATTGGTAAGTGAAATCAATGCGGTTGAACCAATCGCCCGAGTTATAGCTGTTGTTATCCATATCCTTCGAGCGCAGCAGATCGTCGCCCGCCAGGAAGAACGGCACGCCTTGGCCGAGCCCTACCACGCTCATCGCAAGCACCTGGCGCCGCGTGCGTGTCTCAATCGAATCGCCGCCTGCGGAGCCTGGAATCGCAGCCTTCAGTTGAACCGCGTCGAAGAGAGTCTGATTGTCATGCACTGAGCAGTAGTTGACGACCTCTATCGGAGACTGCGTGTAACCGACGCCCTGCCCGTTATAGTTCACTCCCGATCCCGTCACCAAGTTACCGTTCATGTCAATGAAGGTGAAATCGCGCAGATTCCCCGCGAGGCCGACCCGAATCCAATCCGACTCCAAAAGAAGCATCGATTGCTGATCGGAAGATGCCTGATTCTGATTCGTATACAAGCTGGGATCAGTGAAGAGCCCCGTAGCGAAACCCTGAACTCGCTCATCGGAGAACGGGCCGCCGCCGCGAATGCCGTCTCTGATTCGATCGTTGAAGGTTCCGATTCCCGTGCCATACATGTTGACTTGGCTGGCATTCGGGCCGAGCGCGTCATTGGCCGTCTCGCCAAAATTCCAACCCTCGCCGTAGAGATAGATCTTCGACCCGTCGATTCCATCGTTTGCGAGCGTAAGTTGCGAAAGCGCGTTCTGGATGTGCTGCATATTGTAAACAAAATGGAAGCTCATCAGATCGAACCGGAAGCCGTCGATCTTGTACTCGCGCGCGCTTTGCACAACCGCATCTATCATGAGCTTTTCCATCATGAGATGCTCGCTCGCGGTATCGGCGCAGCAGCTGCCGTTCTCGACGTTTCCGTCGGCGTCCAGGCGATAGTAATAGTCGGGCACAATCTCATCCAGCACTGAATTCGGCGACTCCCCGCTCGAATTCGTGTGATTGAAGACAACGTCCTGGATGACGCGGAGGCCAATTTGATGCAAGCCGAGCACCATCTGCCGGTACTCTTCGACGCGGTTGTCCGGATTGTACGCATACGCGCCTTCCGGCGCGAAGTAATGCACGGGATCGTAGCCCCAGTTGTAATCGTCCGTGTTCTGGACGTTTGCGATCGCCGCCTGCTGCTGGGTCCCATCGGGCGGATAAGGGGAAAGGTTGCCAGGCGATTGCCAGGTCGATTTGTCTTCATTGACATCGCCGGTGGCGAAATGGAATGTCGGAAGCAGATGCACGGCTTTTAATCCCGCCTGCCCAAGCTGCTCCAGATGCTTCATGCCATAAGTTCGCGGATCCGTAAATGCGAGATAGGTTCCCTGGTAGTGAGCGGGAACGCTGGGGTCATCGGAGCTGAAGTCCCGCACATGCAACTCGTAGACAGAAATATCGTTCTTAGCGCGCAGGAGAGGCGATTGGCTCGCATCCCATCCTTCAGGCTTGGTTCGATTGTCATCGAGATCGGTGAAACGGCTCTTGATTCCATTTAGCGCCAAATCGACTGAATAGGGATCAGTGACAATGTTCTCGATAAGCGCGTGCCCGCTAGGCACATATACAACCACATCAAACAAATAGTATTTGCCTTTCCAGGCGTTGTCTACTTTAGCCGTCCACACGCCGTTCGTTTCAGTCATCGGCGCGGTTGCGGCGGGAGAGCTATCGCCTTGATGGTTGTACAGGAGCAGTTTCATCGATTGCGCCGTGGGCGCCCAAACGTTGACCGTGAACGCAGAACCGCTTGCGCTCGGGAACACGGCGCCCAACGCGCCGGGGTAGTAGAACAAATCGTCCAGCACGCCCGCGTCCTGCACGCCAGTCACATACTTCAAGGTCCCGGCTGAATTGGCCACGGTGACCGCGACCTGTCCCTTCAGCATCTCTTTCTCAACAGCGGTAGTCTCGCCGGCAGGTAAATGGAAAACTGCATAACCGGAGAGTTGCGGAAATCGAGCCAGTTCGGCGGAGGTAAGACCGCCGGCTGGAGCCAGCGCAACGCCCGTGCCTCCGGTTAGGGTCCCGGCAGACGTAATGTTCAGACTCGCGGTTGGAGAATATACGAGGGAGTACGTGCCGCCCGGCTGCTCAAATTGGGGCTGGATCGCGATGCTCGTGCGATCGATCCAAAAGGCTTGCAGGCGGGAGAAACCGGCGTTGAGTATCTGCCCCGCCGTCGGCTCTGAAGTGTAGACAGTTGAGTCGCCTGAGATAACCCAGGCCTGTTTGTAGACAGCCACGTTCAGATGCATGTCAGGGCCGGGATCCTTCACCCCTGTCATGACGTTGTGCACGATAAACCCGAGATCGTGCGGACTCGGCGCCAATTTCACGTCGTAAAATGCGCCGTACGAATCATTGCCTGTGACGAACGTAGGACCTTCGTTGAAATTATCCGTCGGCTCCTCCGTATCGTTGAAGGAGTAGACCGTCCAATTCGCGAAGTTTCCGTCGGGCCTGTAATAGTGGATGCGCGCGTAACCAGGTTCGAGAGTAGAAGGCTCGCTGCCGGTCGGCCGTGCCGTGTAGAGGGCGTCGACACCCGAGAGAGCCCAGTATTCAATGCCTGCCGCGGAAGGATCGACAAATTCATTTGGTCCCGGATCTTTGATGTCCCCGCCTGGAGCAGTCGGGTTATGGATGATAATGCCAACATTCTGAGGATTCGCGATCACGCCAACATCGAAATAAGCGCCGAAATCGTCAGTGCCGGTCACTTGAACCGGGCCTCCGTTGTAATCGCCTGTATTTTCCGTCGTATCGCCGAATGCATAAACCGTCCAGCCCTTATACTTGCCATCCGGGCGGTGGTAGTGAATGCGAATGTGGTTTGCAGGGATAACCGGATCGGCGTTAGCAATGGCGGGAACCTGAATAAAGCAGGTATACGTGCAGAGAATTGCGGCGAGCGGAAATGCTCTGGAACAAAAGGTCAGTGGGGACAAGCTGGACATCGAAGGGACCTCGGGGAGAAATGATCGGTTGTAAGGTTATCACAGTTCGCCATAGCGCACGATTCAAGATCTCCGGAATCGTCGATAATGGTTAAAGGACAGTGAAGAGCGAGCTACTACTGAGCGGGACACTGCTTGCGCTCGGACCTGTGTTCGCCGGTCCGACGCAGCAAACGACTCAGGCGAAAGAACAATCTGCTCAGGCCGGCCATGCCAAAGCCGGACCGGCGCGGCAGGTGAATTTAGATGCTGTCCCGCAGGCTAAACCGTCAACTGGCCCGCATCGGGCTATCCCGGATCATCCGGAAGCAGGCGATTTGGAACGACAACGGAAGTCTCAAAGGCAAGAATCCTCCGCGGTGAGCAAACCTGCTGCGCGCTCTAACAAGTCGACATCATCAGGGCACGCGCACTCGCACACTCCAAAACGTGAGACCAAATCCACTCAGCGAGTATCGTAAGCGCCGTAATGCACGTGAAACTGAAGTACTAGCAGTTGCTGGTACTTCTACTATCTCTTCGGATAAGTATTCACTTGCAAAGTTAACCTTTTTTGATTATAACTGACGTTATACCCGGATAAGAATACGTCCCAACTGCGCTCGTCCTGAAGGGATGAACGGCCCGCGAGTTGCATCCAAGATTTCGTCCCACCCCGGGAGAAAAGGAAAACATCGATGAAAAAACTCTTAGGGAGCGCTACGCTCCTCCTGTTCGCGCTTACTTGCGCTCTGCAGGCAGCCAAACCGCAAACCGATAATTCGAAAGCCGCTCCCGCCGTGAGCGCCACTGCCGCCGGTCGAGCCACCGTAGGAGCAGGTAAAGAAATCGTTCTAGATAATCTGGCCCAGTACACCCTCTACGAAGGTCCGCGTCGCGTGATACCAGATCACCCCGACGCGGCTGACATGGAAAACGAACGACGGGAGGGAATGAAACCCGGTCCGGTTACTTACACGGGAGAACCGTCGCCGCTTCCTTCCACCTTTCAACCTCCCACCCAAAGCCCTGCAGAGTCCTTCGCGGGTGGAACCGAATCGTCGTGCGGCGGTTGGATTCCATCAGATCACGCGTTGGCATCTAATAGCACTTACGAAGTCCAGATACTCAACGCCTGCATCAGCGTTTATGGCTCGTTGGGTAAGCTGCAACCGGGTTATCCAAAAAACCTAAACTCATTCTTCGGCGCGACCAGCGGCGACGCAGTCGGGGACCCTCGAGTTCTGTACGACTGGCACGCGGCTCGTTTTATTGCCGTTGCTGAAGATTTCACCGCAAACAACATAATTGTAGCTGCCAGCCAGACTTCCAACCCGACCGGGGGCTGGTGGATTTACACCCTTTCCGCCACAAGCGGCGGAGTTTCGGGCTGCGCCGATTTCCCCATGGTGGGTCAGACGTTGGAGGAGGATGGAGACACCAATGGCGCGATCTACGTCAGTTTCGATCGGTTCGCTTGCGGCGGCGGTTTTACCGACGACGTAATTTGGATACTCCCCAAATCGCCGATCTATAGCGGAGCCGGCTTCGGTTGGGCCATTTTCGACAATCTCACCGTGGGCGGCAAGACCATGGACCATGTCCAACCGGCCAATGTTGTTACCCAGGGCAATCAACCCCGCGCGGAGATCCTGGTGAACACATACGACTTCAACAATAACTGCGTTTCCGGCAGCCCTTGCAACGGCCTTGTGCTTTGGGCCTTATACAACGGAGTCACGGGCAGCTCTTCGAACCCAGCCCACCTGGCTGGCGCAACCATCAGTACGGCGAATAATTATATCTATCCGGTAACTGCCGCGCAACCGGGGGCTGCAAGTGGGTCAAGCTGCGCCATCAACACAGGAAACGCCGGCATTACCAGCACTGTGACGTACAGCGCCGGGGATTTGTATCTGGCGATCGCTACGGGAGCGCTTAATGGAGGGGCCAGCGACGGCTGGATCTATTGGCAGGTCCATCCTTACCTGGTCAACAACACTAACTCACCCGCCCAGGCAGTTCTGGCAAGCCCGCCGGCTGTCATACGGAACGAAGTCTGTTGGGGATGCAACGGCTTTGGCGGCGACGGCAGCGCATCCGAGTATTACCCCACGGTGCAGCCGGATAGCGAGGGGAATGTAGCCATAGTTTTCAACTACTCTTCCAGCGGTGTTTATCCGTCTACCGCGTACATCATGTCGCGCAGTACGCAACCCAGCGGAGGTCTCCCCGATGGCGGCCTCGTCCTTGTGAGCGGGCAAGCTGAATATTGCCAACTGGACAACTCGAACCGTAATCGGTGGGGTGACTACACTGCCACTTCGCCATTTGGTGTAAGCAACTCAAGTGCCCCGACCTTCTGGTTTGCGGGCCAGTCTTCCGATTCCAGTGGAAATTGGGCGACGACGGTGGCGAAGTCGACGTTTTATTATCCCAACGAGCCGTAACTCTCTTGGGTCGCACATAAGCGATGCAGTGAAGCCGCTGAAAGCACGATATCAGCGGCTTCTTCTTTGTTTAAACTGGTTAGATTAGTAACCGGGTCATACCCGTCGTTATGAAGAGAACGGTGCATTTACGTCTGCTGATTTCAGCGCTCGCAATCGTCAGTTCATGCTGTCTTGGACAGGATTTTCGCGGCAGTTTAGCCGGCACGGTGAACGATACAAGCGGCGGCCGGATCCCGTTCGCTCACGTTGTCCTGAGGGCATTCGAATCGTCTGTCGAGCGCGACGCGACGACTGACAATCGCGGCGAATTTCGCCTTGACGATCTGCTTCCGGGCGCTTACAGGGTCTCCATAAACGCCCAGGGTTTTGCGGAAGCGAAATCGGCTGTAGCGGTCACTGTCAGCTCAGTACGCCAAATCGCGGTCACCATGAATCCGGCTTCCGTGCACCAGGCCGTGAACGTCGAAGCACAGGCCTCTTCCGTCACCACGCAGCCCATGGACACAACGACTGCCGTACATGGCGGCGTGGTCACGTCGCGGGACCTTCAAACCATCCCGCTGGCGAACCGGAGCTTTGCCAATATCGCCTTCCTGGTCCCTGGGACTGAGCCGGTGGAGCCCTCCGATCCTACCAAAGCGCGCATTACCGCCGTTTCGTTCGGCGGCAGCTCCGGATTGAACGATGTGCTTTCCGTCGATGGCGGTGACAATTCGGACGATTACATAGGCGGTTTTCTTCAAAACTTTTCACCCGATGCGATTCAGGAATTTGCCGTTCGCACTTCGCAGGAAGACGCGGATACAGGCCGCACAGTGGGCGGCTCGGTCATCATTACCACCAAGCGCGGCACAAACGACTGGCACGGAGATGCAGCGTTTTATGAGCGCGCGGCCGCACTGAATGCGCGTTACCCAATCGAGAATCCGCCGCCTCTCCCAAAACAGCCATTCTCGCGCCAAAACTACCTAGGCACGCTCGGCGGACCCATCAAGAAGGATAGGTTGTGGTTCTTTTCTTCCCTCGAATACGTTCACGAGAACGCCAGTATCGCGTATAGTCCGGCCAGCCTGAGCCAGTTCAACGCGCTGTCTGCTCTCGCATCGCAGGGGCTTATTCCCGGCGTGAGCTCGATTCCGGTCCCTGACAATGTGCCGATCCCGTTTCGCGATTACCTGGGCACAATGCGTTTCGACTGGTCGCAGTCATCCCGCTCTCAATGGTTTCTTCGAGCCGCCATGGATAACTACACCACCGATAACGCGTTTGTGCAACAAGGCACTCTTACCTCCACCGGCGCCACGTGGCATTCTAATTATCTGAACCTGGTGCTGGGTGAGCAGTACATCTTCAGTCCCGCCTGGCTTGGCTCGTTCACATTCGACGCCAGCGGACTTCATCTCACCGAGGCGCGCAACTCCAATCTCGGATTCGCGCTCGCGTTTCCGTTCAGCGCCACATCGCAGACGATTTCCGGGTTCGAGACGTTTGGCGATAACCAGTTTGTCACTCCGATCACGGCGTTTCCAGTGTTGCGAAACCAGGAGAAGTATCAATCCCGTTACGCCGTGAGTCATTCTTCCGGCAAGCATGCGCCGAGCTTCGGGATTGATTTCATTCATGAGCCGGTGCTGAGCGGAGCACTCGCGGCCACGCAGGAGAACCTGACCGTATTCGCGCTGGATCCTACTGAGTATCTGAACAATCCAGCTCAATTCAGTGTCGATCTTACATGTACTCCAACCGCCGCGTTGCAGGTAACGCCAGGGACGAATTGCATGACGACTCCGGCCGGCAACGGCAGCTTTTCGCAGAATGTGCAGCGGCTCGGATTGTATGCCGAGGATTCGTGGCGCGCGAGGCCCAGTCTTACGATCAATTACGGCCTGCGTTACGATACAACGTTTGGACTGTTTACTGCGTCCGGCCGGTCTCAGGCGGACAACCCCGCGCTCCTGACATTGAAAGCGCTCGACATACCGCTGTTTGCGGATTGGGGTGCGCCGCACGATTATCGCAAGGCCTTTGCTCCGCGCCTGGGTATCGCTTATGCGCCCGGAGAAATTCCGAACACAGTGTTTCGCGCCGGTGTTGGTCTTTTTTATAACGATCTCGCGCAAAACGGCTGGGTCACCGCGCTTCAGGCCGTGAATGAGCCTCCTCAATTGTGCGTGAGCCCCGGCGATCCGGGGTGCCTTCCCGGAGCTGCAAACGGCGGAGCTGGCGCGCTGATCGATCCCGCTTACAAGACTCCCTATGCGCTTCACGCGAGCGCCGGAGTGGAGCACGCTTTCAGCTCCACATGGACAGTGAGAGCGGATTGGACCCATGAAGAGGGAGTGCATGCCTACAGGCGTTACGAATATCAAGCGGGGTACACCTTGATTTCGCCGCTCTACTCACCCGATATCGCGATACAGCAGCAGTACGTTCCGAACGTGTCCGTCTTCCGGACGGACAATCGGTCCCGCTATGACGGGCTTTCCATTCATCTGCAAGGATCGGTCTCACGCCGCTTCAGCCTGGTCATGAATTACACGTTGTCGAGCGCCAAGACGTGGGGTTGCGTCCTGGGCGAGCTGTTCGATTACGTCAACGGCGTTTGCAATCCGCTGAACGCTTTCGGCAAAGGAGATTATGGGCCATCGGGAGAAGACGTAACGCATCGTTTTGTTCTTGCGGGCACGCTACACCTGAAGGGCGGTTTCGATTTAACGACACTGACGCAGGCTGAGAGCGCCCGGCCATTTACGCTGACCACTCCTGTGGACGTGAACGGGCTTGGAGATACGCTGGACGATCGCGCGGTGGTGAATGGAGTCCAGACCGCGCTCGATCAGTTCCGAGGCACCCCCTATATTCAGGCTGACCTGCGCGTCAGCCGGCCGTTCCGGTTTCATGAGCGCTGGAACGCAACGCCTTTTATCGAGTTCTTCAACATTTTTAATCGCAATAATCCCGGCGCCAATTACGTTACCAACGTCGCTGCGTTTCCCATGCCGGTGAACAATCCGGCTAACGCAACCGCGTTTTGCCTAAACGCCGCCTGCACGCAGACGCAACCCATTACCAGCCTGAATCAATTGCGAGTGCCCGCCGGAGCCCTGGGCGATTTCTTCGGCCCGGGCACAACCGTGGGCATCCCGTTTGCTGCGCAGATCGGGGCGCGAATCACGTTTTAAAAGGGGGCGTCTTTACGCCTCAGTCAGTATAATTTCCCCGATGCGAAGGCCACGTATGGCCGGTTCCAATTCTGAGCGATCCCCCACAATCATCCAGATCATCCGGCCGGGATCTAGAAGCGATTTTGCGCGCGCTTCGATGTCAGGAATCTGGAGCGCCAATACGCGCGCAACGTAGCTGTCGTAATAGTCGAGCGGAAGTCCAAGCTGCAGCAGATCCCCCAAGAGACTCCCGACCGAGTTCATCGTCTCGTGAGCGCCCGGCAACTCGAATATCTGCTGATGTTTTACCTTATCGAGCTCTTCTTCGGAGACCGGCTTACTCCCGATCATTCCGGAGAGCTCATTCAGCATTTCCGCGATGGCATCGGCGGTCTTGTCTCCTTGCACGGAGGCATAAGCCAGAAACGGCCGCTGCGCGCGAGCGCCGTAAAGCACCGACGCTGCGCCATAAGACCAATGCTTCTCTTCGCGAAGGTTCATGTTCAGCCGCGCTCCGAAAGTGCCGCCAAAGATATTGTTCATCGCCTCCAGCGCTATCTCGGTCCGAGCGTCCGGCGGAGGAGCAATGGTACCGGCAATCACTATTGAATGCTGAGCTCCCGGCTTGTCAATCAGATACACTGCGGGCTTCTGAGGTTCAGCAATGTTGTGCACGTTCTTCGGCGGAATTTCTCCCGCTGCCCAGGCGCAGAAGAACTTTTCCAGCTTCGGCTTGATTTCTTCGAGCGTCGTGTCCCCGACCACAATCAACGTTGCGTTGTTCGGCTTGAACCAGGTGGCATGAAATTCCGCCATATCGCTCCGGGTCAGGGTTTGAACGCTTTCTTCAGTTCCAGAGCCGGTTAGCGGTACGCCGTATGCGTGGCCGCGGCCGAAGAGGATGGGCGGTAGCGCACGAAGCGCCATTTGCAGCGGGGTAACTTTCTCGTTCGCGATGGCGGCGAGCTGCAGCTTCTGTTGCCGCTCGAAATCAGCCTGTGGAAAAACGGGATGCAGAATGACATCCGCGTAGAGATCGAGCGACTCATCGAGTACCGGCTTCAGCGCGGAGAGATAAATCGTGGAGATGTCCAGGTTGCACCCGGTGCTCAGCTGCGCGCCCAACATTTGCAGCTCATCGCTGATTTCGAGAGCGCTCCGCCGGTCCGTGCCGCCCGTCAGCATTGAGGAACAGAGTCGAGCTGTCCCAAGCTCGGCAAGTTGGTCGGCCGCGTAGCCGGCATCCACATCCAGCCAAAAATTTACGACTGGAATTTCGTGGCGCTCGGCGACCAGGATTCTTAGGCCGTTCGACAAACGGTCTTCATGAACTGCTGGAAGCCTTAGGTCGTGCGCGGCGCCCAAGTCCGGCGGCCGATCGCGCTTTGAAACTGCTTCCCCGGGCTGTTTAGCGGCGGTAAACGGAAGCACCTCGAGCGCATAGACTCCATCGGAGAGCCATCGCCGCGCCGCATCGCACAAATCTGCTTCGGTAGCTCGCTCCAGGTGTTGCAACCTCTGCCGATAAGCGTCAGGCGAGCCAAGATAGGTCTGACTGGCGGCCAGAATGTCTGATTTGCCGCCGAACCCCCCGATGCGCTCGACACCTCGCACAAAGCCGGCATAGGATTGCGTTTTGATGCGGTCCAGCTCACGCCCCGTCGGTCCACCATCAAGAAATCGAGCGAGCTCTTCATCTACAGCACTTTCTACCTTTCCAAGGTTCTCGCCTTCCCGAGCGGTCGCGACGATCACGAATTGACTGCCGATTTCGCGCTCATCCAAATACGCGGAGACATGCGTCGCGATTTGATCATCGTAGACCAGCCGCTTGTAAAGGCGCGAAGTTTTTCCCGATGAGAGTATGCCTGCCGCCAAACGGAGGCGATCCGCGTCCGCCGCGCCGTAGCTCGGCACATTCCATATTTTGTAAATGCGCGGCTGCGGCACCCGGTCCTGCACCGTCTCGCGGTGCTCCCCGTTCATCTTCGCGATCCACGCGCGTTGATGCGCCACGGGCGGCCCTGGAAGGAGCTCATCGAAATACCTGCGAACCTTTTCGTTCGCTTCCGCCGGCGTGATATCGCCCG
Source organism: Bryobacteraceae bacterium (assembly GCA_049582585.1). Lineage (GTDB taxonomy): Bacteria > Acidobacteriota > Terriglobia > Bryobacterales > Bryobacteraceae > Bog-105. The sequence goes on from JBAUUG010000114.1 coordinate 14,460, forward strand.
CAAGAACGAGAACCGCATTCGAGGGCGTGTAGTAGGCCTTGAACCAGTTGCGCACGTCGTCGAGCGAAGCGGAATCGAGATCTTCCATCGATCCGATGACGGTGTGCGCGTAAGGATGCCCGGCAGGATAAGTGGATTTAACTACCAGCTCTTCCACAATCGCGTAAGGCTGGTTGTCCCCCTGGCGTTTTTCATTCTGTACGACGCCCCGCTGAAGGTCGAGTACCTCCTGGCTGATTGTGCCGTGAAAATACCCCATCCGATCCGATTCAGCGAACAGAGCGTAGTCCAGCGCCGAAGTGGGCACATTCTCGAAGTAGTTGGTGCGATCTTCGCTGGTGGTTCCGTTCAGATCGGTTGCGCCGATCCGCTCCATCGCATCGATGTAACTCCCCTGCAGATGCTCGCTGCCCCCGAACATCAAATGTTCAAACAGATGAGCGAAGCCCGTTTTGCCAGGCTTCTCGTTCTTCGATCCGACGTGATACCAGATGTTCACGGCGACTATGGGAGTCTTATGATCCTCGTGAACGACGAGCGTCAGGCCGTTCGGGAGCGCGAATTGTGAGAACGGGATTTCAAGATTTGGAAAACGCATTTAGTGAAGTGAGAGTGTCACGACCGGCTAGCCAGGGCGGCCATTCGATCGCGAGATAAAGCGAACAGCGATTTTGAATTTACAACCGATTGATCGGGCCGCCGGGATTTGAACCCGGGACCTCTTGCACCCAAAGCAAGGGACAGCTTTCCATCTACTCCGTAGAGTTGCTTTAATTTTAACAGGTTACATCAGATCAGGGCATCTGCTTCCGCCCACCGCAGATAGCCCTGAGGGGATGCTTTATTAATTAATTCGGGTATCGCTCTCCGGGCTTCACAATCCGAATATTGTGATCCGTGAAGGTCTGGTGGCCACCGGGGAGCGGCACTTTCGGCATGTGACAACTGACACAATTTTTGGATGAAACCGTGCAGGCTTTGGCTGTGGGCGGCGGCGCGTTGTTGACATCGACAATTCTCACAGAAGCAGTATGGGCGGTTCCCGACGCATGACAGGCGAGGCATTTGGCATCGTAATTTGTATCGTCTTTCACCAGGTTCTGGTGGGGATTGTGGCAAGCGAGACAACTGATCCGAGCATCCATGCCATCGAAGCACTTGCTATTTGCGAGGCGGTAAGGCTGAAATCGAACGTTTACTTCACCGCGCCAGTTATTCCGCACGACCGTCTCCCAGGATCGGTGGCATTGACCACAGAAATTCGAGATCGATTCCGAGGACCGCTTACCGAGTTGCTCCGGCATGGTGCTCTTCAACTCCATCGGCCCGCTCAAGCGCGAGATGGCAGCCAAATGCGCCGGCGCCTTTGTATGACAGTGCTCGCATCTCACACCGGGACTGAGCGAAGCCAGGGTCAGCTTATGATCGGCAGATGAGTGCGTGCTGTGACAGCCGAAACACGAAATGACCTCCTCCGCCGCAAGTTTGCGACCGACGGCTTCTTCCAATGTCTTTGGAACAAGGTTGTTATCTCCTATAGTAATATCGAGGCCCGGGATCTCGGGATAGTAGCTCACCATGCTTTCCCATAACTCCCCATTCCAGCTCAGCACAAAGGTCTGGGCGCCGGCTCCAAAGGTCCACTGAATGGGAAGAGAGATTGTGCGCTCTCCATCAGTGACGATGTAAGTACTCGCATCTCCTTGCGTTTCGATAAAGTAGTTGAATTTTCCCTTGGCGAAACTCAACTTAGTGTGCGCCTTAAGAGTAGGATTTTGTCCGGGGAGCAGCAGCGCCCGAGCCATGGGGGTGGCCGGCTGAGAGGCGGCTTCGCGTGCGTGGCAGGTGGCACACGAGTATTTCTCCGCCTGGCTGTTTGCAGCGCCGGCGATACAGAAGAAAACGATCAAACGCTTAGCGTTGCGCAACAGCACCTGCTTCCGACTGCATTTTGAGGCAGAGTTGCCGCTCAGCCTGAGAGTCGGCCTTGCGCCCCGCTTCCGAATACGCCGTAGCGAGGGCAAGATGAGCTTCCAGGTTCGTGGGGTCTTTGCGAGCGGCGCGTTCAAGATGTTCGACACCGGTAGCAAGCTCGCCTTTCTGCACGAGCAATCGACCCAACACTATTTGGCCGACAGTGGAATTCGGGTCTCCGGCCACCGCCTTCCCGGCATGCGTAAATGCTTTCTCGTTTTCGCCTTCCAACCAGAATGTCCAACTCAACATAGCGTGAGCAGCGGCATTGGAAGGATCAATGCTCAAGGTGCGGTTCCACTCACCTATGGCTCGCTGGACGTCGGTACGAAGCACAAAGTAACCGTATGCGAAATGCACATCCGGATTGTCGGGAAACCGCACGAGCAGCTGATCACAAGAGATCTGCGCGGCGTCGTACTGCCCCGTCAGGAATGCAGCCATTGCTCGCCCAGCAAGCATGAACAGGTCTGCCTGTTCCGGCGGGATCTCCGTGGGGACGTTGGCGTGACGCAGCGCGGCGAGTCCGAGTCCCAGCAATACTTGCCGATCCGAGATAGTGGTCGGAATAAAGGTCGAATATAACTGGAGGGCGCTGTCGAATTCACCCCTTTTCGATAAGAGCAGCGCCTCGTGGAATTTTAGGACATCGATCATTTGAGGCTGATCGCCAACCCCGATCGCGAGACCTCGCTGAATATCCTCGAATGCGCGCGCGAAACTTCCGGTCTCGTATTCACATAATCCCAGCAGCGCCCAAGCCGGCCCCGCGTCTGGCGTCAAGTTCACCAAGTGACCCAGCGATTCGGCCGCGTCGGCATACTGCTCGCTATCGTACTGAAGCGAGCCGGCCATCCACCAACCTTCGTGCCAAGCCGGATTTAGCCGAAGTGCTTCTCTATAAAGTCTGATTGCAGACTCAATGTCATTGGCATCTCGTGCTCGAGCGGCTTTAGCTGATAGATCGGCAAAGTTGCCCGAAGTTTCCTGCGGCGCAACGGCTAATAGCACTGCCCAAAAAAGCGCCGATCTCATCTGGGTGTCGGACCCGCTTTCTGCTCTTGCTCAGAAAGCCGGTCAACGATCTGCCTTTCGCGGGCCCCCTCGGCGGGCTTGTGCAATTGGAAGTACAGCGCGGCTAGAGCGACGTGGGCCTCGATCCAGTCCGGTTTCATCTTCACGACTTGCTCCAGATCGGCTACGGCCCTGTCGGTTTTCTCCTGGGATTTCTCCACCAGCGCCAGAGCGTAGAGGCCGGGAACCGAAGCTGAATCTATTGTCAAGAGCTGTTTCAAGCTGGCGCGAGCTCCATCGAGATCGCGCGTGAAATACTGGTCGCTGCCCAGACCAAGCCAAGCGTCTTCATCTCGAGGATTCTGTTCCACGCCTTTGCGGAAGGCACTGATCGCGCCTTGATAGTCAGCGTTCTTTTCTCTGGCCTGCCCGAGCGAGGTCTGAACGCCCGGCAGATTGGGATTGAGGCGTGCGGCTGTTTCGAGATCGTCCCTGGCGCGAACGAACTCGCTCAGTCGAAGCAAATTTTGGCCAGCCACCATCCAGGCCTCGGCCGCATTGGATTGCCTGGCTACTCGTTCGACAGCATCCACTCCTTCGCGGAGCTTGCCGTTGGCTATAAGCGCGGAGCCCAGGCTCCAGAGGAAATCGGGGTTATCGCTTGCCGATCCGGCGAGTGGAGCCAGGACGTTCAACGCGCGGGCGTTTTCGCCGGACTGGAGATAGCTCGCCCCGAGTAAAGTGGCCGCCCTGATATCCTTTGGATCCAAACGCAACACCTCCTCAAACTGCCGAGAGGCGTGGGCGGTGTCGCCCTCCTTGAAGTACGCAAGGCCGAGATAGAACTGAACCTGGCGATTTCTCGGATCCAAGGCCAGCGCCGAACGATAGCTCTCAATCGCTTCCGGAAACCGCCCGGCTTGCACGAGCGCCACGCCCAGATTGATCCAGGCGGCCAGCAGATCGGGTTGGAGCTTAACAGTGGCGCGGTACTCCTGGATGGCTAATGCGTAATCACCATGCTGCTGCGCGCCTATGGCGCGTTGGAAGAGTTGTCGCACATCGGGAGCTTGCGTATCGCCACTCCATCCGAGCAGTGCTAGACAGGCGCATGACAGAAGTGTTCGCGCGATCATCTCACAGCTGATACTCTACCCTAAGACTAAGGATAAAAGAGATCGGCACGACGTCTAAATGGACGCTGGCTGCGTTGTACGTTCTAGCGGTCGGCCTGGTGTCGCCGCAGAGCGGAAATTTCGACGACCTCGCCCGGCGTGCCTCAGACGCGCTCGACACCAACCCCCAAGAAGCGGCTGCGCTGTATGAACAAGCGGTCGCCCTTCGCCCCGGTTGGGCGGACGGATGGCTATACCGGGGAGCGGCGCTGTTCCGGCTGGGCCGCTTTCGGGAGGCCCGGGATTCGCTCCGCCAAGGTGTGGCGCTTGCGCCAGCGAAAGGCACACCCTTAGCTTTCCTGGGCATGGCTGAATACGAGCTGGGCGATTATCGTCAGGCCATTTCAGACATCTTGAAGGGCGAGGCGATCGGGCTGGCCGACAAACCGGATTTCATCACTGCGGTTCACTATCGCGCCGCCCTTTGCTACCTGCGTTTCTCTGATTTTCCGCTAGCGCTGGAACAATTGAAGCCTTTGGTAAAAAGCGGCATTCAATCGGATGCAGTTACGCAGGCCTTGGGTGTGAGCGTGCTGGCCCTGCGCTATCTCCCGTTGACCCTGCCGAGGGAAAAACAAGAGCTTGTGAATCTTGCAGGACGCGCGGCATGGGCGTTTCTCGCGGAGCGTCCCAACGAAGCGACGCCTTTGTTCGCACAGCTCGTGTCAAGGTTTCCCGGCGAGCCTGGAGTGCACTATATGAACGGCGTCTTCCTGCTGGACCACGATCCTGATGCTGCCGAGCAGGAGTTCCGGAGAGAGCTGCAAATCACTCCCTCTCACGTCCTGGCGCGCGTACAACTTGCGCTGTTGCTCAGCAGGAGCGGAGATACCGCCGCTGCGGTTCAACTCGCATCAGAAGCGGCGAGTCTTGAGCCGTCGAATCCCATGTGCCAGGTGACGCTGGGCCGCGTGCTGCTGGGCGCCGGCCGCACCGGGCAGGCGATTGCAGCGCTCGAGAAAGCGGAGAAGATCGCACCCGATGCCGCACGGACCCACTTTTACCTCGAGCAGGCTTACCGTCGCGCAGGAAGAAGCGCCGACGCGCTCAAAGAAGAAGCGGAGTGGAGGCGTCTCGGCGCCGAACAGGAGCCTGTCGAAATCACTACTCGTCCGTAAGCCGGATTCAAATCAGTTCTGTGATTCCGTAATTGTAAAAATCCGATCGGCCATGACGTCATGGAGAGTCTGCTTAATCCCGCTCGGCCAAAGGATCTCGATTTCGCGGGCTGAGGCGGCGCTCCCCAGCCCGAAATGCACGCGCGGATCGCTTGACGAAGCATATCCCGTGCTAGTTGTGACGTGATTGTACTGCACGGATCCATCGGCGGCGGTGACGCGAATGCGGGCGCCGATCCCCATCCGGTTGCTCTTCGTCCCAATCAACCGCAGCAAGAGCCAGTGATTCGTGTTTTGCGTGATGTTATGAAAAACCTGTGCCTGCCCGTTCAGCACCGACATCACCACGTCGACACGTCCGTCATTGTCGAGGTCTCCAACTGCGAGACCGCGATGCGCCGCCGGAATCTGAAAGTCCGCGCCGGCGCCTTCGCTCACGTTCCGGAAGCGCCCGTTTCCCAAATTTCGGAAGACGGCATTTGGCTCTTCATAGGCTCTCCGAGAGAAGAGGGCAATGTTATCGGTGACGTTTGAGCGCGCCGCGATAAGATCCTTCCAGCCGTCATTGTCTAAGTCCACAATGGCGTTCGACCATCCGGCCATTTCGGAGGTTACTCCAAGCCCCGCTTTCGCCGTCCCGTCTTCAAAAAATCCTTGTCCAAGGTTGACGAATAAAGGAAAGGTCTGGTGCTCGAGCGCGGTTGCCCAGATGCCAGGTCGACCCGTGTTGAACACGTCGCGGAAATCCGCGCCCATCCCGGATATGAGTTTGCCGTCTTCGGCGAAGGCCACCATCTGCTCCTCGGCGACTTCTTCAAAGCGCTTTCCGCCCAAATTATGGAACAGCTGGTTGGGCGAGGCGTCGTTGGCGACGAAGATATCGGGGTAACCGTCGCCGTCGTAATCGGCTATCGCGACGCCCATGCCACGGCCCGGATAGCGGGAGATACCGGTCTCAACCGAAACGTCGGTAAACGTGCCATCTCCATTGTTGCGGTAAAGCGTGTTCGGGAGTGGCTTGTAGTAGCGCGGACTGCAATAGATCCGCGTCCCATTTACGCGGCAGTCCGGGTCTCCTCCCGGTTCCCATTGGCAATAGTTAGATACGAATAAATCGAGTAGGCCATCGTTGTTATAGTCCAGCCAGGCTCCTGCGACGGACCACATTTTGCGGCCGGCGAAGGTTCCGCCGCCCACCCCGGCTTGCTTGGTGACATCGGTGAAGGTGCCATCGCCGTTGTTATGAAACAACTGATTGCCGGTGAGGCTCGCGAGAAAGACGTCCGGCCGCCCGTCGTTATCGTAATCGCCTATGGCGACACCCATACCGTACCCGGCACCGGCCAAACCGGCCCGGTCGGTAACGTCGGTAAACGTCAGGTTCCCATTGTTGTGATAGAGTCTGTTCCAGAATTTCGGGTTGTTGCGGCTCAAGGCCGGCATCTCGCCGCCGTTCACAAAATAGAGATCGGGATAGCCATCGCCATCGTAGTCGAATACAGCCACGCCGCCCACCATAGCTTCGGGCTGGTATTTGCGGCCGGTGGCGGAATTTCTGGTCACGAAGTCGACACCGGCCCTTTTGGCGATCTCCCCAAACCGTAGGGGCGCCACGCTTTCGAGCGCGAGCGTGAGTGCCACTAAGGAGGCGAGCGCCGCGAACTTCATAACACGAATTCTGCAGGGATATCCAGCGCCAGGGTGCCTACTTTGCGGGCTCCTTCGCCTTTATAATGCGATCTCCTTGCACATCACGCAGTGTCTGAACCGCTCCTGAGGGCCAAGTGATTTCGACCGATTCGGCCTGCTTGTCAGGACCCAGTCCAAAATGTACCGGACCATCGCTCGAGGAGGCGTAGCAAACGCTGGTAGTCATGTGGTTATATTGAGCTCCTACAGTTCGGCTGATAACCTTTATACGCGCTCCGATTCCATCGCGGTTGCTTCGGGTGCCTTCGAGGGCGATTTCAAGCCAGTGTCCAGAGTTTGGGCTTCGGTTCATCCAAATCTCCGCCGGCCGCGACAGTGCAGTTGTGACCACGTCAATTTTGCCATCTCCGTCCAGATCGCCAAACGCACAGCCGCGGTGCCGGGCGGGTTGTGTCGCGTCCAATCCTGCCTCTTCTGTCAATGCCTGCCATTTCCCACCAGCTCCGAGATTGTGGAAAACGGTGTTGTGCTGGTCAACTGCTTGACCGGGCTGCGGAAGCGACCCAACATGGCCCCGGGTGACGAACAGGTCTTTCCAGCCGTCGTTATCGAAGTCGAAGAGACCGGCGCCAAAGCCGGCCATATGCAGTGTAAGATTGCGCATCCCAGATTCGGCGGTTGCATCCCGGAAGGCTCCCTTGCCCGTGTTCAAGTAGAGAGGAAAGGTCTGATTATTCAGGGCGACCAACGCAATATCCGGTAATCCGTCGTTGTTGATATCTCGAAAATCCAACCCCATTCCTGAGATAAAATTACCGTCTTCCGGTAGCGCCACGCCGGCCGTCATGGCTACCTCTTCGAATTTGTTCCCGAGATTGTGAAACAGCGAATTGTAGTAGCCGTCGTTAGTCACAAAGATGTCGGCACGCCCGTCCAAATCGTAATCCGCAATGCCTGCACCCATTCCTTTGCCGACGTGACTGCGAATGCCCCACTCAGCGGAGACGTCGCGAAACGTACCGTCGCCATTATTCAGAAAAAGCGAGTTAGGCTGCCCTTTGTAATAACGGGGATGGCAGTAATCGGCAGTCCCCTGAAAACCGCAAAGCGGCTTATCGCTGTACTGCCATTGCAGGTAATTGACGATGAAAAGGTCGAGCAGGCCGTCGTTGTTGACGTCTACCCAGGCGCCTGCGATAGCCCATAAGGGCCCGAACTGCGGGTCGTTGCTGGCGCTCAGCCCGGCCTTTGCCGTGATGTCCGAGAACGTACCATTGCCGTTGTTGTGATACAGCGTGTTACGGTGGACACCCGCCACGAAGATGTCCGGGTAGCCATCATTATCGTAGTCGGCAACCGCCACGCCAATATCGTACCCGGCGCCCGCCAGCCCCGCAGCTTCCGTGACATCCGTGAAAACCCCGTTCCCGTCATTGCGGAACAATCGGTTCCTGTATGCGGGCGCGTCTTTTCCGAGCGTCGCTATGTTCGCGCCATTTACAAAGAAAATGTCCGGCCGGCCGTCGCGATTATAGTCGAACACCGCCACTCCGCCGGCCATCGTCTCGGGCGCGTTCCTGGCCGGCGTTTCATCGCTGTCGAGCTGAAATGAAATCGGCTGATAGGAAAAGCGGATCGCAGCCGCAGGATCCGCAGCGGCAAAGAGCGCTATTGCAGCTGAGACCAGCGCCAGAACAGCGGCACAAAGGCCGCAATGCCTCATTGATCGCATTTCAGGGAGGGGACAACTCCTCGCCGCCCCTCCACTGCTTAATTATGGGCCTTTGGCAAAAGATCAGAAGTAGAACTTAGCTGCCATCTCTATCAACCGATTACCACTCGTAAAGGCGGGCTTGCCATTGGTCTCCAGATTGGTATTGGTTTGCGACTCAGAGCCGTTTGGATTTGAGAAGCTGAGTTTTATGTCGCCGTTGTTCTGGATGTTAAAAGACGCGTTCGGGTGATTCAGGAAATTGAACGCCTCCAGCCGTAGCTGGAAGCGCCTGGCTTCTCCTAGCTTGAACTCCTTGAAAATAGACAAGTCGCTGTTGATGCTCGCCGGCCCGTGAATGTACGGCCAGACGAGAGTGCCGTTGGTCCCCGGGGCGGGCGGAGCGAAACACGCCGCGTTGAAGTACTGACCAGAGGAAAGATTGTTGCGCGGGTCGCAGATCAACACGGGCTGCAGGTTAATGGCGTTTGTGCCGAGATAGGTCGTGTTCGACACGTTGTTTGGCCACTGTACGTTCAAATTGCCCCCCGTGTTGGGTTGCAGAGGCACACCGCTCTGGATGCCTGTCCAGCCCGAGAGCTGCCAGCCGTTGATTGCTCCCTTGAGAATCGCATTGCCGTGAATCGGCTTGGGGAGATTGATGTAATAGCTGGCATTGAAAATATGCGTATGGTCATAAGCAAGCGGGCCGTAGTTGTGGCTCAGCGCCGTTCCGTCCACCGCCGAACCCGACCCAGCTCCGTTGCCGGAGGTGCCGTCCCAGGTCCCTAGCGACTTGCCGAAAGTGTAGTTCAGGTTGACAACAACCGGACCGGCGCGCTTAATCCAGGAAGCCTGCAAGGAGTTGTAGTTAGAATAACTTGCGTGACTCTCTAGATAGATATCCTGATAGTTGCGCAGCGGGAAATAATCATTGGCGATGAAGCTGGAGTTACAAGCCACTCCCTGCACGCAATTGATGGCGCCGGTGATGGGATCAGGCTTAAAGTAAGTCCCCGGAGGGATGAGGTTCAGGTCATTGAGTTTGTTGTTGGTGCTGCCAACCAACAGATCGCGGGTTCGGTTCCCGACGTACGAGAGCTCGACGAGCGATTGCCAAGGCACGGCCTGCGAAATGGTGAAGTTGTAATCCCAGGTGTTAGGCGTGCGGTTATCGCCCATTCGCAACGGGGAGATGGTTGCGCCGTTGAGCGCACCCGCGCCGGTGGGCAGGTTTGTCAAAGAGTTGATTTCAGCGAGTGACGTCAATCCGGGCGACGTGTAGGTGAACTGACCGCTGGAGTTAGCGTCCGCGCCCGCGGTCACGCCGGTGCCTACCTGAAAGCGGAACAACGAAGCGCCGCCTCGCAGCACCGTCTTACCGTTCCCGAATAGATCATACGCCGCACTCAGCCGAGGCAGAGGATAGAAAAGCGGCGAAACCCACCCTGACACCGGGATCGAAGGATCGATCTTGTGATACAAAATTCCGGTGTTCGTCGGAGCATTCGCCGAGTTGTTGTACTTGGACAGGTCGAATACAATGGCGCCGTTCCCGGTCGGGTCATAGTACTGGCCGATGTGATCCATACGAAGACCATAGTTTACGGTCAGCCGCTTGCTCGCCTTCCAGGAATCCTGTGCGTACAAGGAATACTGCACCGTACGCGTATTCGGCGCCAAAACGCTGCTCGTTTGTTGATAATTGGCCGCGTGTCCCGTCAAAAGATCCGCAATCGTATTGCCGGTTGTCGTAGAACCGTAGTTTTCGAAATCGAACAAGCCTTCTGCACCCGTCGTGGTCTGCTGGTTGCCCGCCAGCGCCCAATAGAACCCGAATTTCATGGTATGAGTTCCCATGACTTTGCTGAGGTTATCGGCCACTGATGGAGCGTACTTATGAGCGCCGAATTTGCCGCCCTCGAAGCTTCCGCCGAAGTTGGCCTGGGGGTAGAAATCCGCAAGCCCACTCGACCAGCTCAGGATATCCGCCATTTGCGTCTCTTTCACGCCGAACAGACCTTTGTACGTCAAACCGAGTGTGCTTGGGCTGATAGCCGAGGGATTCACCGGCGCAGTCACATTGACGTAATCCGCGTCGGCAACGATCGCCTCGTTCACCAACGTAGGGCTGAACACCTTCGTGAAGTTGACGTTAAGCACCCGCGATGGCGTGTTGGCGGTCACGGGAGAAGGATAGGGCAGCGCCTGACTCGGCGCCCACCATGTCGTGATCGGGTGGAAATCCGTCTCCTTCTGATAATTAAACGCAACGCTCAGCTTGGTGCTGTCATTGACGTTGTAGTCAATTTTCTCCGCCTGTTCCCAGCGGTTCTGGGGATTTGAATTCACGAATTGATAGTTGTAGCCGCCGTGCGTAGCCGGATCGATGTTCGGCGCCGGGTACAACTTCAGGTACGCGAGCCCGTTTGGGTCGAAGTCAGCCGCCGGAATAATCCCATTCACGATAGGCACTGGTAACGTCGGGCACCCGGCCGCGATTTTGCCGGTCCCTGTTGGCGGCGCGCAGGGCTGCACGTACGCCGGGCCCCAACCGGAGGCTTGAGGAAGGGAACTCAGGTACGCGGGCGAGAAATTCCCTTGTTTCATCTGGTCTGTGGGAACAAAATACTCGGACAGGCTACCGGCCGGGTGCTGGTCCATGTACTCAAAGCCGAACCAGAAGAACAGTTTGTCCCGGTGGCGATTAAATTTGATAAAAGGCAGCAACACTGGTCCGCCAATGTTCCCGCCGGGATAGTAATAGTGGGAATCAGGCTTTGCCAAGCCCTGGCTCTTAGAATAAGAGTCTTCAGCGCTGAAAACGCTGTTTCGGGCGAAGAAATATCCTTCGCCATGAAAGCTGCTGCCTCCGCTCTTGCCGATCGCCTGAAAGACGGTCGGCCCTTGGGCGAACTCGGCGCCATACGATGACGTCAGCATCTTGACCTCGGATACCATTTCCGGGTTGATGTTTGCGATTTGGGTTCCCATGTTGGAGTCGAGCAGGCTAGCGCCATCGAGCATATAAGCCATGCCGCCGTTCGGCACCGTACCGTTCGCCGAGTAGGCGCCGGCCGGACCGCTATTGCTGCCCGTCACGTGATCGGCTCCGTTGAATGACGAGTTGTTGTTGAGACCGCCGTTCACCCCCATGCCAGGTAAGATTTTGACAAATTCACCGGCATCGCGGCCGCTGATCGTGAAGTTCTCAATCATCGCCTGGTTCAAAGTTGTGCTGACCGCCCCCGTATCGACCGGGGCGACCGATTCGCTTTCCGCTACTACCTCGACCTGTTGCTTTACGTTTCCTATTTGTAGGACGACGTTCGTCAGGTTGCGCGAATCGCCTTGAGAAAGCACAATTCCGGTTGCTTGCCAGGGCGTGAAGCCCGTTGCAGTTACCTTGACGGAATAGGTCCCTGGGGGAACCGAAACAAGCGAAAAGAATCCAGCATTATTGGTGACTGCACGTCGCAAATCCCCGCTCGCTTCATTTCGGAGTTCGATGGCGGCGTTAGCGACCGCGGATCCGCTCGAATCCGTTGCCGTGCCGCTGATCGACGCGGAAATCTGTTGCCCGAGCGCCACATGGTTCAGCAGCGTTGTAAGGGCCAGAAAAACGGCTAGTCTTAGACACAACGGGCGATGGGCGTACCACGTGGCATCCCTGTGATTTTCTGCATAAAACATTTTGCTTGAGCCCCCTTTTGGCTAATTGATCAAGATTAGGCTAATTTCGTTTCACGGCGGTGTTAAGTATCCAACTTCCGCCTTTAGCGCGTTTTTAGCTGATAAAAACCGCGAGTGGCTCACGGTGCGAGAGTATACTGATCTTGAATTTCGCTATGAGTACCCGCAGAGACGCGCTCCGAATTCTAGCCGTTGCGTCCGCCGCGTTGCCAAGGCTTGCATCGGCGCAGGAAACGAAAGAGGTCCCAGAACAGCCCGGGCATGTACACTCCGGACCTGCTGTTCAAGTCCCTGTTCCTTCCCAGCCTACATTCTTTCAACCTGCAGAGTTCCAAACCATCGAAGCCCTAAGTGAGCGCATCATCCCTCGCTCGGATACTCCCGGAGCCAAGGATGCGGGCGTCGCCCTCCTGATCGACAAGGCAATCGTCGCTAAGCCGTCGCTTGTGCTTTCCTACCGTGCCGGGGTTGCCGATCTAAACGCGTTCGCAAACGATAGCTACGGGAAAGATTTCACGTCGTTGGCGGAAGAACAGCAGATCACCCTTGTCACGTCCCTCAGCCTCGAAACGGACTCCCCGCTGGGCACATTCTTCGATCTCGTCAAGAACATGACTATCGACGCTTACTACAAAACGGAGGCGGGTCTTGCAACTGAGCTCGGCTGGCACGGCGACACCTATCTTGCGAGCTTTCCCGGCTGTGATCATCCCGAGCACCTTAGCTGAACATGCAAATTCAGGCCAGTCCGCAAGTCCACGACGTTCTAATAATTGGTAGCGGAGCAGCGGGCGGAATGGCTGCCTGGAATCTCACGCGTCAAGGCATCAATGTTACCGTGCTCGATGCCGGCCGAAAGTTCAGCCGCAGCGAGTTCTGGACGCATGTCAAGCCATGGGAGTGGCAACAGCGGCTCGATGCCGGCCAGAAGCCCCCGGAAATCGTACTTGATCCTCTTGAACAGCCCTACATAACCCCCCTCGGGGAGAAATTCTCCCTCACCCGCGTCTGGGGCCGGGGCGGCAAAACGAACATCTGGGGCCGTGTCAGCTTGCGCTACTCGGACCTTGATTTCGCCGGGCCTTTGCGAGACGGCTGGGAGATTCCGTGGCCAATTCGCTACAAGGACATCGAGCCCTATTACGATAAGGTGGATCAACTCATTGGGGTCTGCGGCGGCGATGACGACCAGGACTCATTGCCCGGCAGCCGCTATTTCCTTCCCCCGCCTCCTCTACGCTGCGGCGAACACATCGTTAAAAAGGCGGCCGCCAGCGTTGGAATTAATATTGTCCCCATACGCCGCGCTGTTCTCACGCGCGATTACAACGGCCACACGAAGTGCCACTACTGCGGAGCGTGCGGCACAGGTTGCGATGTGGGTGCTTTCTTCAACTCGTCCGACTATCTGATCGAGCCCGCGCTCAAAACCGGCCGGCTGAACGTCATCAGCGATGCCGTGGCGGCCCGTATTCTCGTGGATGATAACGGCCTAGCAAATGGCGTTCAATACTTTGATCGCTACACCAAGGAAGAGCAGCGCATTTTCGGGAAGCGCGTCGTTGTCGCAGCGTCTTGCGTCGATTCCACCCGAATTCTTCTCAATTCCAGTTCACTTCTGTTTCCGAACGGCCTCGGCAATTCCTCTGATGTGATCGGCCGCTACCTGTCTGAGCAAATCTGCTTCACCATGCGTGGCTTTGCGCCAGAGTTGATGGGGGGTAAAGTCTACAACGACGACGGCATTGGCGGCGCCCACATGTATATGCCGCGATTTAACCACCGCGATGGCCGGAAACGCGATTATCTTCGAGGTTTCGGGTGCCAATTCTGGAATACAGGGGCGCAAACCGACCTCTCGTATGCGAAGAGCATTCCCGGTTTCGGTCTCGAATTTAAGAAGGCAGTGAAGCAGCGCTACCCGGCTGTTCTGGCGCTCCACCCTTTCGGCGAAACGCTGCCCAAAGCGGAAAATCGCATCACTGTAAAGAGCTCACCGCTCGACCAGTACGGCGTCCCTATTTCGCGCATCTCCTACTCCCTCGGTGAAAACGAGCTCAATATGTCGAAGGACATGTATAACACCATGCTCGAGATTCTTCACGCTGCGAAAGCCGAGATACTGCCCTTTGAATCTGGTCACCTCATGTCAAACGGCAGCTCGATCCACGAGAACGGCACTTGCCGTATGGGCGCAGATCCTAAACGCTCCGCCCTCAACGGATACTGTCAAATGCACGATGTAAAGAACGTCTTCGTGGTGGATGGGTCCGCATTTACAACCGCTTCGGAAAAAAACCCGACGCTGACTATCCTCGCCCTCGCGTGGCGCGCGACCGATTATCTCGCCGGCGAGATGCGGCGCGGCAATGTTTAGCCTCACTCCGGAGCTCAATTTCCTGATGGCGCCCCGCACCTTACGTGTTACCTGCGCTTTTCTATTGATATGCGCCGCTACGCGAGCCAAGACAAATGTCTATTCGCTGCCGGATGGCATTCGGTCGAATCATTTCAGCGTCACCGTAAACGGCCGGATTGTTCCCGTAGCGCATGCAGCAACCGGTTATTACTTTGTAAATTTCGATCTGGAAGGAACTGCCGCGATCTCGATCGCAGCTCCCACACAGGATTACTGGGCAAAGGGCGTGGAAGTCGAACCATGGCGGCACGGTATTCGACCGCTTCTGAAAGGCAACGTCATAACCTTTTCTATTTCGAAACCATTGAAGCTTTCCATCAGCCGACCGGACGACCATTTTGCCGACGCCGAAACCGAAGCGGAGTGATACAGGGGTTCGTTACTTCGGGGCGGGTGTCTATCACGAGAACATCGACGTGAAGAGTAACGAAACGATCTACCTGGCCGGCGGTGCAGTTGTCTTTGGAAGTCTGAATATTTGGGGCGCCGATAACGTGAAGATCTTGGGCCGAGGTATCGTCGTATACGACGGACCGCAGGATCCGAACAGCGACACCGGCTGGATGCATCGTCTTAATTGGCACGTGATCGTGATGGATCACGCGCACAAGGTTCAGATCAGCGGCATCACTTGCGTCGTTCGCAGCCGGACCTGGATGATCCAGATGCTCGATTCCGAAGGAATCATCTTTGAAAACGTCAAAGTGATCGGCGGCAATCCCGCCAACGCCAACCAGGACGGAATGGATTGGCTCGGTGGCGGCGGCACAATCGTGCGCGACTGCTTTATACGGGCCTCTGATGACATCTTTGCGCTCTACGGCAACTGGCTTGGATACAGCGAAAAAGACCTCACGACGCCAGGACCCGATGTCAACGACATCAGGATAGAAGGTTCGGTACTCTCAACCAGCATCTCGAACGTTGTGCGCGTGAGCTGGCCGCAAAAGATTTTCAACAGCGCAGGTTTCGTGATGCGCGATAGCGACGTGATCCATATGGGATCGGGCGGCTGCCGCGTTCCATTTGCGCTGCTCGAGATCTGGGACGATCCGGCAGGCCGGGGCCATCACTCCGGTTATCTGTTTGACAACATCAGACTGGAACATTGGTATTCGCTGCTCCAACTTCGCCAAGCGAGTCCGGAAATTCGCGGCGTTATGTTCCAGAACATCTGGGCCATCGAGAATGCTTCCCTCGCGCCTTCGGTTCTTTCCGGAGACGTGGCCGGCGTGAGCTTCAAAAGAGTAAAGATTGCGAATAAACCGGCTGTCGGCAACGTCGACATTCCCATGAGCGTTGAATCCGGCGCCGAAGATCCAGAATATTTGCCAAGCGATTCCGCACCCCGTGCATCGTTCACCTTCACCCCCGGGGTTGTATCTCCGGGCAAGAAGATTACTTTTGACGCGTCGTCATCGGTTATTTCGGCAGGAAAGGGCGTTTCTTACGAATGGCTGTTCGGAGATGGCGCCACCGCGAGCGGAGTCCGAGTGCGTCACGTGTTCCGCGATTCGTTAGGCACGCTTTTGGACCGCTCGGGCCGCTTTCGCGTGCTCCTTAAAGTGACGGATGCCAGTGGAGATACCGATTGGGCTTATCACCCGGTTGTGGTTACTAAGTCGCTGCAGCCTTCGCACAAAGTGAAACGAGCCGTATCCGGTGTGAATTACGGCTATTACGAGGGGTCCTGGAGTCAAGTTCCTGATTTCGGCGAAATGACGCCAATTGCGAAAGGAACAGTTTCCGGCTTCGACCCGGCGGTTCGCAAACGGCCGCAGAACTATGCTCTGGTATTCGAGGGATACATTGATGTCCCAGCTGACGGCGGGTACACATTCACGCTGCTTTCGAGAGATGGCGGCAAGTTAGAGATTGACTCAGCGGTTGTGGCCACGAGTCCATCGCCAGTGGCGCAGGTTTGCGGTTCCGTCGGCAACATGGTCCAGGAAGCGAAGGGCAGCCTGGGTCTCAGAAAGGGAATGCATGCCGTCCGCGTTTCCGTGACACACACAACAGGGGAAGATGCATTTGCGTTGCGATGGGAAGGCCCGCGCATCGAGCTGTCCGACGTGCCGCCGGGCATTTTGTTCCACCGCAGTAATTGAAAACCGCCTCAAGTGGAGGACTGCCGGATGGGAAATCGGGCCGCCATCCCCATCGACATCAATCCAAAGCTTGCAAGTGTTGAAATAGATTGTTGGTCGGGCCGCCGGGATTTGAACCCGGGACCTCTTGCACCCCAAGCAAGCGCGCTAGCCAGGCTGCGCCACGGCCCGAAGTCTTCAGTCTAACGCAAGCACGTTGGTTACCTGATTCGTTAGGCGCGCGCTGCTTCGTGCCTTCGCTCCGCCACGATTGTAACTTCCATGTCGTTTGCCAGGCCAACCACCTGGTTGACGAGACTCTTCCGCATCAGCCGGTCGACACCGCGCCCCATCACCCGCGGCAGGAAAATCTGGCGGGCATTATGCAGCCGCGCGAAATCTACCAGCGCCCTCGCGTGGTCGGTCCCGATGAGTACGCGCGTCTCAATATGCAAATTTCGGGCAAAGTTCATGTGACGCTCCACCGCTTCCCGTTTGGGCAGCGGTAAGGTCTGCAGATCGGAATGCTCGGTCACGAAAACCGCGAAGCAATCGGAGTGAGTGATGTCCGCCACGCGCTTCCCGCGCCGGATCAGCATGGCTGTGGACGGATCGTCACTGATATAAATAACGACGGCGTCGTCCAGCCGGCTCCCTTGAGAAGAGGAGGGCTGAGAGTCGGATCCCGGTTGCGCGCGTTCGCCCGTTTGCTCCATCCGCTCTTCCACTTCCAGCGCTGTTTGGCGCAGAGCCATTTCGCGAAGCGCGACGAGCGTCGATTCCTTGAAGAAATTCTGCAAAGCGAGCTGCGCCTTGTCGGGAGGATAAACCACGCCGCGTTCCAGGCGGTTCAAGAGCGCGCGAGGGGTGAGATCCACCATGACCACTTCGTCGGCCTGTTTCACCACCCAATCCGGAATGGTTTCGCGCACCTTGACGCCGGTAATCTGCGCCATTTGATCGTTCAGGCTTTCAAAATGCTGCACATTCATGGTCGTGAGCACGTCGATTCCGTGATCCAGAATCAGGAGAACGTCTTCCCAGCGCTTCTCGCGAGCCGATCCGGGCACGTTCGTGTGGGGAAATTCATCCACCACGGCAGCCTGCGGGCGCCGCGCAATGATCGCTTCTGTATCCATCTCCTCGAACGCGGAACCTCGATAAGGAACTATCTTTCTGGATATCGTTTCCAGGCCTTCAGTCTTCGCGATGGTGTCCTTGCGCCCGTGCGGTTCGAAGTAGCCGATGACCACATCCGTGCCCTTCGTCTTCAGGTTCTGAGCCTCCTCGAGCATCTGATAAGTCTTTCCGACGCCCGCCGCGTAACCCAGAAAGATAGTTAACTTGCCGCGTTCGCTCATTGGTCCATCGGCATCGCGAAACGATAACCCACCCACGGCTCCGTAAGAATATAGCGGGGCTTAGCC
>JBAUUG010000115.1:0-2816 GCA_049582585.1 Bryobacteraceae bacterium
GCAGGACCTGGTCGAGAAACTCGGGATCGCAAACCTTAATGTGAAAGTTGCAGCGGTTTGCGTCTACCACACGTTTATCGAAACTGCTCTGAGCGCTCTGGAAGGGAGCGGCGTTCACGTCGCCGCGGTTTCCACCGGATTCCCCGCGGGCCTCTCCCCTCTTGCTGAGCGTGTTGCCGAGATTCGCCGGTCTGCCGAGGCCGGAGCGCACGAGATTGACGTCGTCATCACGCGCGCCCATGTTTTTGGAGGACGTTGGCAGGCATTGTATGACGAAATCGCTGCTTTCAAGCAGGCATGCGGCGCGGCGCATATGAAGGTCATCCTGGGAACCGGTGATCTATTGACTTTCCGTAACGTTGCGCGCGCCAGCCATGTGGCCATGATGGCCGGGGCCGATTTCATCAAGACTTCAACTGGCAAAGAACCAACGAACGCAACTCTACCCGTGAGTCTTGTGATGGTCCGGGCGATCCGTGAGTACGCGCAGCAAACCGGAATGGCGGTCGGATTCAAGCCAGCTGGCGGCATTCGCACGGCAAAACAGTCTCTGGACTGGCTTGCAATGATCAAGGAGGAACTCGGCCCATCATGGCTGCGCGCAGAAATGTTTCGCTTTGGTGTGAGCAGTCTTTTGGGTGATATCGAGCGGCAGCTCGAACATTACGCAACCGGACGGTACTCAGCCGAGTACCGTCATCCGATTGCTTAGCACGTTTGCGACGATGAAACGAACTGAGGCCGAATGAGCATAGCCGAAAAATTCGTCACGATGGAGTATGGACCCGCGCCGGAAGATCCCAAGGAAGCAATCTCCTGGCTGGAGCGGCATCATCGCCGGTTCGAACACTTTATCGATGGCGGCTGGAAAGCGCCCGAGCAGGGAGCCTATTTCGATACGTACGATCCATCGAATGGTGAGAAATTGGCCAGCCTTGCACAGGGAAGCGCGGCTGACGTCGATGCGGCCGTGAAGGCAGCACGGGCTGCATCTGCCAAGTGGCGCGCCCTGACTCCGCACACACGTGCCCGTTACCTCTATGCTCTCGCGCGGCTCGTACAAAAACATTCTCGGCTGCTGTCCGTTTTGGAAACGATGGACAATGGCAAGCCTATCCGCGAGAGTCGCGATATCGATATACCGTTAGTCGCGCGTCACTTTTACTACCACGCTGGTTGGGCGCAGATTCTGCCGCAGGAATTTCCGGATCATGAGCCGCGCGGCGTCGTCGGTCAGATTATTCCGTGGAATTTTCCGCTCCTGATGTTGGCCTGGAAGATTGCGCCTGCTCTCGCCACTGGAAATACAGTTGTTCTGAAGCCTGCCGAGTTCACTTCCCTCACGGCGCTGCTTTTCGCGGAGTTGTGTCAGGAGGCCGGGCTGCCGGCCGGAGTCGTCAATATTGTCACGGGCGATGGCTCGACCGGCGAGGCATTAGTAAAGCATCCAGACATCGACAAAATCGCGTTCACCGGATCGACCGAGGTGGGTCGCGCGATCCGCGGCGCAACTGCCGCGAGTCACAAACGCTTGTCGCTGGAACTCGGCGGGAAATCTCCATTCATTATTTTCGAAGATGCGGATCTAGACAGCGCTGTCGAGGGGCTGGTGGATGGCATCTGGTTCAATCAGGGACAGGTCTGCTGCGCCGGATCGCGGTTGCTGATGCAAGAGAGCATCTCTGAGGCCCTGATCTCGAAGATTCGCGATCGCATGAGTACGCTGCGCATGGGTCCGCCGCTGGACAAAGCGATTGACATCGGAGCGATCGTGGCGCGAGTGCAGCTCGATCGCATTCAGCGCATGGTGGCCCAAGGTATAGCGGACGGCGCGACGTGCTGGCAGCCTGAGATGGTATTGCCTGCTCGAGGCTTTTACTTTCCGCCGACTCTTCTTAGCAACGTGCATCCGACGTCGATCGTCGCGCAGCAGGAGATTTTTGGCCCGGTTCTTGCCACGATGACTTTCCGTACACCGCGCGAAGCGGTGGAACTGGCGAACAACACCGTGTACGGTCTTGCTTCGTGCGTCTGGAGCGAGAACGTCAACGTTGCGCTTCATGTCGCTGCTCAATTGAAGGCCGGAGTTGTTTGGGTGAACTGCACGAATCTCTTCGACGCGGCTTGTGGCTTTGGCGGGTACCGCGAGAGCGGCTATGGCCGCGAAGGCGGACGAGAGGGCTTGCTCGAATACATTCAGCCGAACTGGTTGAGACAGTCTCCGAAACTGGCGCCCATCAAGACCAGCATGGCTCCAGAACTCGAAGGCATGGAAAACGAAGACGATCCCGATGCGAGTACACCTTCGATCGATCGCACCGTCAAGCTTTACATCGGCGGCAAGCAGGCTCGTCCGGACTCCGGCTACAGCCTGGAGGTGCGCTCGCCCGATGGCCGCTTGCTCGGCGAAGCTCCTCTCGGTAACCGCAAAGATATTCGTAACGCGGTAGAAGCTGCCCGCAGGGCGGAGGGATGGGCCAGAACGACAGCGCACAACCGCGCGCAGGTGCTTTATTACTGTGCCGAGAATCTGTCGTTGCGTCGAAGCGAGATCGTGCATCGCCTCGCTCAGAGTGTTGGCGAAGAGCAAGCGACGAAAGAGGTCGATCTCGGAATCGAGCGAATATTTTCTTACGCCGCATGGGCCGACAAGTTCGATGGAGCGGTTCACAATCCTCCATTTCGCAACATCGCCCTCGCGATGAACGAACCGATCGGAACGGTCGGGGTAATCTGCCCGTCTGAGGTGCCGTTGTTGGGCTTTCTGTCCATGGTGATGCCGCTACTCGCCATGGGAAACACCGTGGTCGCAGTTC
>JBAUUG010000116.1:0-7864 GCA_049582585.1 Bryobacteraceae bacterium
AAAGCGCATTCTCGATTCGGGCGATGGTTGTGAAGTTCACTTCCGGGATGGTGCGCAGGCGCAGAATCGAACCCACCTTGAAAGAACGGGATGCCAAGTACCCGTATCGCCTGCCATCACCGGTCGATTCTTCTGCGGGGGCAACCAGCTGCAGTCCGGTGCGAACGGTCTGGATTGAATACAGTAGTATTCAATTCCTGCCGAACTGAAACGATGTTAGCTTGAACAAGTGCGTGTACTCCTCATTCTTCTACCGGCCGTTTTGATGGCCCAGACCGCCCCATCTGCATCCCAAACGTCTAACCCGCCGGTTGCGAAGCCGGCGCCTCGGAGATCGAGCGCCGTCAGGCCGAAAACCCGCCGCCGCACCGGCGCTCGCAACGGACGACCAAAAGACCGTCTACGCACTGGGGCTTTCCGTTTACCGCTCGCTCTCTCAATTCGATTTGTCTCCCGCCGAGCTCGCGATTGTGAAGCGCGCGCTTGCGGATGCCGCGGCGGGTAAACCGGCGGTCGACATGGCTGAGCGGGGACCCAAGATTCAGCCGCTCGCACGCGCGCGCTCCGCCCGTGTCGCTGAGCGGCAAAAGGCCGCTTCTCAGGCTTATGTCGAGAAAGCCGCCGCGGAGACCGGAGCTATCAAGACTGACTCCGGGCTGGTATATCGCGAGCTCGTAGCCGGCACTGGAGCCGCTCCAAAGGCGACCGACACCGTCAAAGTGAATTATCGCGGCACGCTGGTCGACGGCACTGAGTTTGACAGCTCTTACAAGCGAAATGAGCCAGCGCAATTCGCTCTCAACGGGGTGATTCCCTGTTGGACCGAGGGTCTTCAAAAAATGAAGGTCGGAGGCAAGGCGATTCTGGTGTGCCCGTCAAACCTGGCTTATGGAGACCAGGGACGGCCTTCCATTCCTGGCGGGGCAGCGCTCACGTTCGAGATCGAACTGCTCGATATCGTCGGGTCGCCCACCCCTTGAGACTAGCGGCCGCAGACGTCTACTTCTTTTTACTCTTCTGCTTGCTCTTCTGGTCCGGCAGTCCCTCGACGCCGAAGTCATATCCCTTCCCGTAAATGCCCTTGGGCGGGTCGGCGGATCCGATGAAAAAGAATATGTATTCCCCAGGCCCCAATTTGGGTGGCGTGAGCTTGAACAGGTGCGGGCCGACTTCAAGCGAATCGAACTGCTGTATGTCCTCGGCTTTGAGTTGCTGCTTCGGACCCGGCGGCCCGGTGTCAAGCTCGCGGCGCCCGTCCTTGGGCGAGAACCCCACCAGAACGAGCTCCTCGATTTCCTTGCCTTCGGGTAGACGCGCATAGAAAATCGGCGCAGTTTTGAAATGCGTCTTCGACGTTGCGCCGATCAGATATGCGGTTGATTTTCCTTTTTTCATCAAGCTCTTGCTTTCTTCCGAGCCGAGCAGGAACTTCAGATCGACTTTGACGGGCGCGCCTGAGGAAAAGAAATAGAGCGCGGGATCGGGTGGAACCCGGCTTGCAAAGGAATCTTCGGGATATTTCTTGGCAGGGCCGGCGGGTTTGCTGGTGGGCGAGCCTACAGGAGGCGAATTCACTGGCGGAGTGTAGGGCTGGGTGGGATCGAGCATGTACTTGACGACGGTGTCACTCACGCCGTCCTTTTTCAGGTCGAGCAGCTCGTCGGTGCTGAGGTCGAATGCCTTCCCGTTCTTCTTAATTTTGGTTATGATGATATCCTCTGAAAATCCAGCGCGGGTGAGTCGGACGACCTCTTCGACGGTCAAGCCGGTGTCCGAATTTTGGGCCGATAGAAGGGCAGCTACAGAAAGCACGAGCACGTAAAGTGCGAGTTTGCGTGGAACCAGCATGAATTCTCCAGGATCTTCTCGGCGTAGCGAGAATCTGTCGCTGTTATACCAGGGATTGCTTACCGGAATTGTGCGAATGCAAGCCGGCCGCCAGCACATTTCGGACGCGGAGTCCTTTCGAAACAGGACCAAGACGGCCCTTCAAGAAGTAGAGAGAGACGCGATAGCTGCCGGCTACGACGGGCCCGATGTGCGAGAAACGCATTTCGCGGTGGTTGCGTTCCTCGACTCAGTTGTTTTGAATTCGAGCGAGCCGATTCGCGCGGAGTGGGAACGCAAGACGTTGCAGGAGGAATTGTTCGGCCAGACCGATGCGGGCGTGGTGTTTTTCGAGAAGCTGGAGCGATTGCGGTCGCGGCGGGATTCGCAAGACTTGGCCGACATTTTGGAAGTCTATCTGCTCTGCCTGCTGCTCGGCTTCGAAGGCCGGTATTCCGGGGGATTGCGCGCCGAATTGTACAGCATTCAAGACAAAGTCAGAGCGCGTATCGGGGATATCAGAGGAGAGACTCGGCGGATTTCGCCGGCAGGGCTCCCGGAAGAATTGCCGGCGCAAGCGATTGTGCAAGCCAAACGAAGCATCCCGTATGGCCTGATCATGGCGGCAGCCGCTCTGATTACAATCCTGCTGTTTCTAGCGGCGAAGCTGGAATTGATTTGGGCTAGCGACCAGATTCGCAGCAAGTTGCTTTAGCGGCCCCATGACATTCAAAACCCTCCTCTTCTGCCTGTTCCTTTACGTGTGCCTGGTGTGGGTTGGGGCGTTTTATTTTTATTCGGGTCAGGACACGATACGGATTGGCCTGCTGTGGACGGGTGGGGGAATCGCAGCCGTACTCGCGTTTATTATCCTGTCGAGGCTGTGGGGTTGGGGCCGTACATTGCGAGCCAGAGCCGCCGCGAAACCGAAGCCCGCCCTAAAACGTACTCAACCGGTTAATGAAGACGAAGCGGCGATAGCGGCACTGATCAACGAAGCGAATGCGACGCTCAGGCGAGCCGCAGGTTACTCCGCCGAAAAGGGCGAGGCTCCGCTTTCGAAGCTGCCGTTGTACCTTCTGATCGGGCCCGAAGGGAGCGGCAAAACCAGCACGTTCTTCAATTCCGGATTAGAGCCGCAACTCCTGGCGGGCGAGGCAGTCGCGCCGCCATTCCTCTCGACGCGGCTTTGTAATTTTTGGTTGGCAAAGAACGCGCTCTTTGTAGAGATCGGTGGACGCGCATTCAGCGGAGATCCCAACCGCTGGCAGCTGATACTCAGATCCTTGCAAGCAAAGCCGCCGGCTGCCGGATGGAAGCGATTCTGGAGCGGGCCGGAAAAGGCATTCGACCTAAGAGGAGTAATTGCTTTTTGCGATGTAAAGGATTTCACGGCGGCTTTAAGTCCGCAAGGACGAGAGCGGCTCGATCGGCAATCCAACGACTGGCAGGACCGCTTGGGAGCTATCGCGGAGACGTTCAAGGCCAGCGTTCCGGTCTATTTCTTAATCACTAAATGCGATGCACTGCCGTACTTCTCGGATTACTTCCGTGGGCTGCCCGATTCGGAAGCGAATCAGGTGTTAGGCTGCACGCTTGCTGATTCGAAGAAGCCGGACGCGGCTGCTGACGGCACGTCGGTAGAGGCCGAAGCAAAGCGGCTGACTAAATCATTCGGCGTGCTGTATCACTCTCTTGCCGAGCGGCGCATCTGGCATCTGAGCCACGAACCGGACCCCGCGCGCCGGCCTGCCATTTACGAATTTCCGCGGGAGCTTAAACGAATTCGCCCGGTCATCGTGCAGTTCTTAAGCAGCACCTTCCGATCACATCCGCTGCGGGTGGATCCAATGTTGCGCGGATACTATTTCAGTGCGACGGGCGAACGGCCGGCGGCGGCGCAGGACTTGAGTGAAAGCCGGGCGCAACGGCCGGACTCGAGCGCGGTTCTCGAGGCTACCGCGCTGTTTCGCGCCGACGCTACACAGATTTTTCGCCCTAGCGAGGCGAGCGCCGGTCCCAAGCTGGTGTTTCCACGCGGAGTGACGCATCGCTGGTTATTCGTCTCGGAGCTACTTAATAAGGTAGTTCTGGCCGAGCGCTCGACCGGCGTGCCTGCACGTCTGGATACACGCGTGGAGCGGAAACGTATGGTCGCATGCGCCGCAGTGTGCGCATTGTGCTTGCTCCTGTGCTTTGCTTTCTTGAACTCGTGGACGCGCAATCGTCACCTTTTAAATGCGGTCAGTGAGAGCGCGGAGCTGCAGAACCGAGGAACCACGCCGACGCTTGCCGAGCTTCAGTCGCTCGATAACTTGCGAGGGGCGGCGGGCCAGCTTCTCGAATATGATCATGAGGGCGCTCCGCTCGGGATGCGTTGGGGGCTTTATAGCGGGAGCCGTATAGCCAGGGCCGCGCGGGATCTTTATTTTCGACGCTTCCAAGATCTTCTCCTGAATCCCCTGAACGCAGTGATAACGGCTCATCTGCAGAACCTGCCGGCATCTCCGGGGCCCGACGCTCCTTACAATCCTGTTCTTCGGCTATTGCAAACGCATTTGATGATTTCCTCTGCCGTTTGCACGCCCGATCCCATCCTGGTCTCGGAAGGCTTGAAAGGCGCACTCCAGGAGATCGTGCCGGCCGGCACCTCGCCGATGTGGCAATCTCTTGCCGGGCAACAAATCGATTTCTATACCGGCGAGCTGCGCTATGGCAACCCTTGCAAGCTGGCCGAAAACACTGCGGCCCGCGATCGCGCGCGACAGTATCTCGCGCAAATCCATGGAGCGGACCGGATATACGCGAGCGTTTTAGCAGCGGGGGAAAAGAGCTTCACGAAAGCGCAACGATTGGGTGACCTGAGCTCCGATTATGCGGTAGTGCTGAGCGGCCCGGGAGAGGTTAGCGGAATCTTCAGTCGCGATGGATGGACGTATATCGAAAAGGCGTCAAAGAAGAGCACCGGCGACGCGCCTGGCGACGCGTGCGCGTTGGGACAGGGCAACAGCCTCTTTGGACGGGAACGGACTCCGGATGCAGGCGTCGAGCGGGCCATCCAGCGGCTTTACATCCGCGACTATGCAGAACATTGGCGCCGTTTTGTGACCGCATTTTCAGTCAAAGGATATGGCGGAGTCGGAGACGCGGCGCGGAAATTGGAGATGCTCTCAGACCACAAATCGCCTCTGCTTGCACTGTTCGCAATGACATCGAATCAGACGAACTTCCCGCAGACCGCAGCAGAGCCGGAAGGATTGGAGAAAGGCAAGGCGGTGGTGAAGAGGTTCTTCCCGTCACTCGGGAATCAGGCGAAGATACCGGGCGCTTCGCCGAACGCCGTCGGCAGCCCGGCGGAACCGCTCAGCACGATAGCGGGTATCACCCGATCATTCCAACCGGTGCACTGGGTGGTGCCGCCCGCAAGCGATACCTGGGTGAACGATAAGAACGGCGCTTACATTGATGCGCTCGCGCAGCTAGGTAATTCGATGCGGGACATTGAGCGGGGCGGGGCGAGCACCGATCAGGCTATTTTCCAAACCGCGAGTCAGAATTACGATAAAGCTCTCGAGGCAGCCCGGCAAATCGCCCGCGGTTTCGAGCCGCAAGGAGTTGAGGGGCTGGATGGGGCGGTGGAGCGTCTTTTGGAGGAGCCGATTCGGCAGGCGCAGCGATTCATCGTCACGGATGTGGAAGGCGCCGCAGCCGGTAAGGTGAATGGGCAGCTTCGGGGGTTGTGCGTGCGCGTCCGCAACACGCTTCGGAAATATCCCTTTTCTCCATCGGGCGAAGATGCAAGCCTGCAAGAAGTGAGCGACTTATTTGGACCCGGGACCGGAGCCGTTTGGAAATTTCAGGCGGACTCGTTGGGGGATTTCGTCGTAAAAGACGGTAAGCAGTGGAAGGCAAAGGACCCGACGAAGAAGCCACAGGTGACGCAGGAGATCTTGACATTTCTGAATCGTGCACAGGCCATCGCGGATGCCTTCTATCCCGTCGGCGCGAATCAGCCGCACTTTACCTACACGCTTCGACCTAAGCTGGACGCAAGTTATAAAGATGATGTCTTGGAGCTGGAGATCGACGGGCAAGCATATCCATGGACCACGAGCATCCAGAAGGCGTTCACGTGGCCCTCCCCGGGGACGGGCAAGACAGGGGTTATAGGTCGAATCAAGATCGGATCTGTGGCCTTCCCGTTTGCCTCGCGGGGGGGAATCTGGGGCATCTTCCGCGTCATGGGAGACGCCGAACCTCGACCGCTGGACAGCAAGCTCGTGGAATGGAAGTACGTGCGTGGCGGCGATGGGCGGATGGAGCCGATCACGCCTGCTCCGGTTCGACTCGAGATCGTGGATTTTCCAGGCGGAGTGGATTTGTTTAATCCGAAGTTTTTTCAAGGGTTGCAGTGCCCGATAAAGGCAGTTCAATGAGCATAGGCAACGGCAAACTGGCGATTGAATTGCAACGAGGAATTAAGCTGTTTACTGTAGTGCCGGAATATGATATGCTCGGCCACACGGAAAATCAGGCCTGCTTCAGAAAGAAGGTTGGTTAGATGGCGAAGGAAAGCTTACAAAAGAAGGTTGGCCGGGTCCGGCCGCCTAGGGTGCACATCACCTACGATGTCGAGATCGGGGATGCGATCGAGAAAAGAGAACTGCCTTTTGTCGTAGGCGTGCTTGCCGATTTGTCGGGCAACCCTGAGAAATCGCTCCCTCCGATCGCGAAGCGTAAATTCGTCGAAATCGATCGCGATAATTTCAACAATGTGATGGAGAAGATCGGGCCCCGGCTGGCGTTTAAAGTAGATAACCGCCTGAGCGAGGACGATACCAAGCTAAACGTCGAACTGCGCTTCAAGAGCATGGACGATTTCGCCCCCGCTAAAGTGGCCGAACAGATTGCTCCGCTGCGCCGGTTGCTCGAGCTGCGAGGCAGCCTCGCCAATCTGCGCAGCAGCTTGATCGGCAACGAGAAGCTCGATAACCTTCTGCAAGAGATCATTCAAGATCACGACAAGCTGCAGCAGGCCGGGGCGGAAGCCGGAATTCGACCCGACGCTGAGAAGGAGAAGTAATGGCTACCGAAACAAAGCTGGCTGCCGAGCCGCAAAGTTCCGAAGCTGTCCTGGAGAACCGGAGCTTACTGGATGTCATCGCGGAAGAAGGCCGCGTCGGCCAAACGCCGGAAGAACGCGCGCACGGCAAAGTCTGGCTGACTGATCTGGTTCGAGACGTGATGACCGGCCAGATGACGGTATCGAAAGATACCGAGGCGATGATTAATAGCCGCATTGCCGATCTGGACGCGCTGATCTCCAGGCAGCTCAATGAAGTGATGCACTCCGAGCCGTTCCAGAAGCTCGAAGGAGCGTGGCGCGGCTTGCATTATTTCGTTCAGCAGACCGAGACCTCGAGCAGCCTGAAGATCAAGCTGATGAATGTCAGCAAAAACGATTTGCTGAAGGATTTCAGCAAGGCGTCGGAGTTTGATCAGAGCCAGCTGTTCAAAAAGATCTACGAGGAGGAGTACGGCACGCTCGGCGGGAAGCCGTTCGGAGCCTTAATCGGAGACTATGAATTGGGCCGGCATCCTCAGGATGTCGAGTTTCTCCAACACATGTCGGGAGTAGCGGCTACCTCGCACGCGCCGTTCCTGACCGCCGCCAATCCATCATTATTCAACTTTGAGAGTTTCACGGAATTGTCAGGTCCGAGGGATCTGGAGAAGATTTTCGATAGCGAAGCTTACTTGAAGTGGAACATGTTCCGCAAGAGTGACGACTCCAGATACGTCGGCCTTTGTCTACCGCACGTTCTCATGCGGCTGCCGTACGGCAAAGAGACTGTTCCGGTTGAAGAGTTTGACTTCGAAGAGAATGTTGACGGCCGCGATCACTCGAAATACTTGTGGGGCAACGCGGCTTATGCGTTCGCCGCGCGGCTGACCGACGCTTTCGCGCGGCACGAATGGTGCGCTGCCATCCGAGGCGTCGAGGGCGGAGGGCTGGTGGAGGGTCTCCCGGCGCATA
>JBAUUG010000117.1:0-2470 GCA_049582585.1 Bryobacteraceae bacterium
GTCCAGAAGTTCTTCGTCAAAGGCTCAATCAGCAGGTCCGGCTTGAACTGCTTGAAAAATGGAAAATTGATCGCCGTCGAGTAAGCTTGCTTCGAATGCAGCAGCAGCAGCAAGAAACCGATGACCATTGCGCACGCTACTTGCGCCCAAAACTTCTGTTTCGCCGTCAGCCCTAGATTTCGCCGCTTCGCGACTTTCGCGTAATCGTCGATAAACCCAATCGCCCCGAATCCGACTAATCCCAGCAGCGCAATCCACACATACCGGTTCTGCAGATCGGCCCACAACAACGTCGGCAGCACGATTGAGGTCACAATGAGCAGCCCACCCATGGTTGGCGTCCCCGCCTTGCGGTAATGCGACTGCGGCCCGTCTTC
Organism: Bryobacteraceae bacterium; assembly: GCA_049582585.1. GTDB lineage: Bacteria > Acidobacteriota > Terriglobia > Bryobacterales > Bryobacteraceae > Bog-105. Next base: position 378 of record JBAUUG010000117.1, read on the forward strand.
CCGAATGTGTTGCCCGAAGCTCCACTGGCGCAATTTTCTAATCATCCACGGCCCCAGCGCCAGAGCCAGCGCCAAAGCCGTCAGATTTGCGAGCGCGATGCGCGTGGTAATGTAGCCGAAGACCCGGAACGCGGGGATGTATTTGTGCAGGACTTGAAACAGCAGCCAGTAGAGCATTCTTATGCTTCCATTGTGGCCAGCGCCTTTTCGACGTGCGTCGCGCGCGATCCCTTAAACAGCACTGCATCCCCTGCGCGCACCGACAGGCGAAGAAACGCTCCCGCCTCCTCCGGCTCATCGAAAAAAAGAGCGGCGTGGCCGGCAAGCCCGGCTTTCCTGGCTTCTTCCACCATCAACCGGCTCACGCCGCGTACCCCCACCAGCACGTCCACACCGGCGTTCGCGGCGTAGACTCCCAAATCGCGATGAAGCTTCTCCGAAAACTGCCCCAGCTCCAACATCTCTCCGAGCACCGCGATTCTTCGCCGCGCCGGTTCCGCCGTTAGCACGTCAACCATGTTTCGCGCGGCCTCAGGATTCGAATTATAGGAATCGTTCAGAATCGTGATGCCGTTCCACAGACGCCGCTCGCCACGCATCGTTTCAGGCGCAAGCGCCGCAACCGTACCAACCAGGTGCTCGAAATCCAATTCAAACAATTTCGCGACCGCCAGCCCCGCGAGGATATTCGAAACTGAGTGCCGCCCGACGAGCCTGGTGCGAAAGCGCACGCCGGAAACTGTGAACCATGCGCCTTCCGCATCCATCTCCACGGCCGTAGCGCGCACTTCCGCTTTTTCGGAGAAGCCGTAAGTGAGCGTCCGGCCGGAGTGCGCATCCCGGAATGCCAGCACTCGCTCGTCATCCGCATTCAGGACCGCGACCCCCGAATCGGGCAGCGATTCAATCAGCTCTCGCTTCGCTCCCGCAACCCCTTCGATGGAATCAAACGCTTCTACGTGCGCATATCCCACCGTCGTCACCACCCCAATGGATGGCTCGGCAATCGCAGCGAGATGCCGAATCTCGCCCGCATGACTCATCCCCATCTCGAGAACGCCAACTTCCGCATCCTCGGGAATGCGCAGCAACGCGAGCGGCAGGCCAATGTGGTTGTTGAAATTTCCGATCGTTTTTCCAACTCGCAATCGAGTGCTCAGCAGTTGCGCGACTATGTCTTTCGTGCTTGTCTTCCCGGCGCTCCCGGTGACCGCAACGACTGGCCGTCCCCATTGCCGCCTTGCCCAGTGTGCCGCTTGCTGAAGCGCCCGCACGGTATCGGAAACCTCGAGCAGCGGCCCGATGCCGATAGCGGCGGCTTCGCTTACCACCGCCGCAACCGCACCCGCTTTCATCACCCCTTCAACGAAGACATGGCCGTCGTACCGTTCTCCCTTAATCGCAAAAAACAAATCACCCGAGGCGGCCGTCCGCGAGTCAATGCTCCATCCACGCGCGCGTATTTCGTCCAACACGCCGGAATCGGGCATGTTCAAGACGCGAGCTTCCGTCGCCGCCTGCACCTCGGCCAGAGTGAGCTCCATTTCTTAACGCTTGTATCCGAGCGAGCGCAAGACGCGCCGGGCCACTTCGCGATCGTCGAACGGAATCGGACCGTCCCTCAGCAACTGATACGTCTCATGCCCTTTGCCGGCCAGAATCACGACATCTCCCGGCTCCGCTTTCTCAATGGCCTTCTTGATCGCGCGCTCCCGGTCCGGCTCTGCCGCGCAAGGCGTATCAAAGCGTCCGAGGCCGACGAGCGCATCGTTCATAATTGCGAGCGGATCCTCACTGCGCGGATTGTCAGACGTCAGAACGACATAATCGCTCAGCTCCGCCGCCGCCATGCCCATGAGCGGCCGTTTCGAGCGGTCGCGATCTCCACCGCATCCGAACAGCGTAATCACGCGCTTCGGGTTCATTCCGCGAGCAACCGATATAACATTACGCAGCGCGTCATCGGTATGCGCGTAATCCACCACAACCATAAATGGCTGGCCTTCTTCCACGCGTTCGAATCGCCCCGGTACGCTCCTGAGCTGTTTCAATCCCGCCCGGATCTCCGACTCATTTAAACCCAGCGTAAGCGC
>JBAUUG010000118.1:0-5558 GCA_049582585.1 Bryobacteraceae bacterium
GGTAAGGATGGTCCTAGTATCTGAGTCAACCTTCAAACAATTTCCTTAAAGCTATACTGGGGGCTATCGGGCATGGATGTAGTGAAGCCGAGCGCTTCAGAGGTGGAAGAGCAGCTCGCCCGTATCCTAACCTCGCCGCAATTTCACGAGTCACCGAGGCTTCAAACCTTTCTTCGGTTTGTTGTTTCTCTGAGCCTTGAGGGAAAAGCCGATCAGATAAAAGAATCCACCATTGCGTCTGAGGTCTTCGGGCGCACGGATGTCCGCGACGATTCTATTGTACGGTCGGCAGCTGGGCGTCTTCGCTCGCGGCTGGAGGAATACTACCAGCAAACCGGCGCAAGCGACGCTGTACGGATTGTAATCCCGAAAGGCAGTTACGTTCCTGAAATTCGGGAGCTGCCGCCGCTCGGTCTAGAGGGAACTCCCGGGCGCGGTTCTGAAGAAACTTCGGGAGCGCGCGCGTCAGCAAGCGGCCTCTCCACACCACACAAATCACTGGGGCAACCTACCCGGCCAACCCGGAAGCTGTGGTGGGCAATTGCCGCCTCTGCCGTGTTAGCGATCGCCGCCACCGGCGCAATACTCTGGCGCGAACACGCGGGGGCGGATCATCATGCCAACCTCGAAGCCCGCGAGCTTTATCTCAAAGGGAGATACTACTGGAGCAAAAGAACCCCGGACGACCTGAATCGCGCGGTAGATTACTTTACACAAGCCATTGTCAAAGATCCGCGTGATGCGGAGGCCTATGTCGGACTGGCCGATAGCTACAACCTGCTCAGCGAGTATACGGCGATGCCCTACCAAGAAGCATTCAAGCGCGCGATCGCCGCGGCGAAGACGGCTATTGAATTGGACGGCAACCTACCCGAGGCTCACAATTCATTGGCCTTTGCTTCTTTTTATGGTGACTGGGATGCCGTAACAGCCGAGCGCGAATTCAGGCGTGCTTTGGAATTGAACCCGAACGACGGAACCGCCCACCACTGGTACGCCACCTTTCTAATGTCGGTCGGCAGGGAACGCGAGGCCCTTGCAGAAATCGAGCGATCTCAGGCGCTGGAACCGTCCTCCCAATCAATCGTTGCTGACAAAGGCCTGATTCTCTTTTACACGGGCCAAGTCGAGCCCTCTAGGACACCGCTCGAAGGAACTGGAAGCCAGTGATCCGCAGTTCCTCTCTCCGCATAGATATCTCGCGACCCTCCACGTTTTCAAAAAACAATATGCGGACTATCTCTCGGAATCGAAGAAGGTTGCGTTGCTCTCGCACGATGCGAATGCCCTGGCCGCTTTTGAAGCAGGTGAGAAAGGCCTTGCTCTTGGCGGCGCGTCAGGGATGCTGGAATATATGTTGCGGGCTCAAGAAGCTTCTTCCGCCGGACAAAATACTCGATATTCTCAACTCGCGGAGACGTGCGCGCTTATGGGAGACAAGAACAAGGCCCTGCACTACCTGCAGTTGGCCTTCAATCGGCACGATACGAATCTGGTAGCGCTCACCGTCGACCCATGCTTCACTCAAATGCGCGGCGAACCTGCTTTTCGGGAGCTCGTTGAACGCGTGGGAGTCGCGACGCCGAAGCAATAAAGAAGCTTACGCCTTCGGATGCGCCCGGTCGTAAACAGACTGAAGATCTTTAAGCGAGACTTGCGTGTACTTCTGAGTCGTCGAAAGGCGGGCATGGCCCAGAAGCTCCTGGATCGCCCGCAGATCCGCGCCGTCACTCAGCAGATGAGTCGCGTAAGCGTGGCGGAAACTATGCGGGTGGACAGTTGAGTCGCCAGTGACGAGGAGAGCGTACATCTTTACCAATCGGCGCACCTGCCGGTCGCCTAATCGCACGCCACGCGAGTTAACGAACAATGCTCGTTCTTTGGGCGCCGCCCGCCGTATTTCGAGATAGCGTTCGATCGCCGCAATGGCCCGGCCGCCGACCGGCACTTCGCGCTCCTTATTACCTTTTCCGCGTACCCTCAGCCAGGCCGCGCGCAAGTCGATGTCCTCGAGATCGATTCCCACTAACTCGCTAACGCGAATCCCGCAGCCATAAAGCAGCTCGAGAAAGGCGATGTCGCGCTCCTTCGAGGGCTTCTCGACCGCTGTCCCGGTCTCAACGGCATCCAGAAGATTGTTTGTCTTCTCGGCGCTCATCACGTCAGGCAAGCGCTGGCAGGTCTTGGGCGTCCTCAGCCGGGCCGCAATATTTTGTTGAAGCACTCCCTCTTGCAGCATGAACTTAAACATGGCGCGAACGGCAGCGATCTTCCGGCGAATGCTGATGACGGTGAGTCCTTGATCGTAGAGGCCGGCGAGCCACTCCCGCATGAGCGGAAGATCTAGTTGCTCGATCCGCGGAGCAGATTCGCCAAGCGGTTCGAAATAATTTGCGAATTGCTCCAGATCGGAGCCATAGTTACGCAGCGTGTGCTTCGATGCGCCGCGCCGCTCGAGCTCACCCAGATATTTCGCAATACACTCGCGCAACGCTGCCATGGACGAAATTCTCGAAGGCTTCTTTCGCTCGCCGGCAAACCTCCGCATGCCGTGCTTTCCTGTCGTGCCTCAGCTTGCATTTCGTGTCCTGGTCAAGCGCGGCAAGTAAATCAAACGTAATGTTCGCGGGCTGGAAATTTCCGGCGTCCGCGTGAGTGATGTAGCGACACAAACTGCCGAGTGCAGTCTCGCGCGGAAAGATCTCCGGCTCCAAGCCTTGAAACAACGCCGCGGCGTTACGCCCCGCAATTAAGCCGGTCGCGATGGATTCCGCATAACCCTCGACACCGCAAATCTGCCCCGCGAAAAAAATCCGAGGGTCGCTCTTCAATTGCAGAGCCGGGTTGAGCAGCGCGGGCGAGTTGATGTACGTATTCCGGTGCATTTGCCCGAATCGCAAAAACTCTGCATTCCGCAGCCCGGGAATCATACGGAACACGCGCGCCTGATCGCCGAACTTCATGTGATTTTGAAATCCCACCAGGTTGTAGCTGTCGGCCCGCTGATTCTCCTGCCGAAGTTGAACGGCGGCGTACGGCCACTTTCCAGTACGAGGATCATCCAACCCGGCCGGCTTCATTGGTCCGAAACGAAGGGTGTCCCGGCCACGCCGCGCGATCTCCTCAATCGGGAGACATCCTTCGAAGTATGGAATTCGGTCTTCTGCGATGTGAGGCTCGTAAAATTCCGCCTCGAGAAGAGCGTTGATAAACGCGTCGTACTGTCCTTTATTAAAAGGACAGTTGACATAGTCATCGGACCCATCGAGAGATTTGCCATATCGCGAGGCGCGAAAGGCAACGGACATATCGATGGAATCCGCCGCCACAATGGGACTGATGCTGTCGTAAAAGAAAAGCCGGCCCGAACCCGTTACGCCCGAGATTTCCCGCGCGAGCGGTTCACTGGTCAATGGTCCACTCGCGATAATGACGACACCGTGCGCCGGTATCTCTGTAACTTCATCGCGCCGAATCTCAATGCGGCGATGCGCTTCGATAGCGCGCGTGATCTCTCCGGAAAATACTTCGCGGTCAACCGTAAGCGCGTGCCCGCCCGGAACTCGCGCGATCTCCGCGGCCTTCATCAAAAGCGAGCCGAGGCGCCGCATCTCCTGTTTCAAAAGCCAGGGCGCGGAATTTGGCTGCTCGGTTTTTAGAGAATTGCTGCAAACCAGCTCGCCGAAGCAGCCGGTCTTGTGCGCCGGAGTAAGCCGCTGCGGGCGCATTTCATGAAGCACAACGCGAGCGCCCGTTTCAGCAGCTTGGTAGGCAGCCTCGCAGCCGGCGAGACCCGCGCCAATGACATGGATGAGGTCCAAAGTCTATTTTAGGCGTGAAGTGGCCCAAACAATTGCCCGCCGATACTCCTCGTCCGGTTGCTAATCGACTTCGGCGATTCCTCGGCGCTCACTGAAGATCGTTCTTCAAAACGATTCGGTAGCGCGCCTTGCCGGCTTCCAGATGCTCAAGAGCTTCATTGGCCTCGCTCATCGGAAATTCTTCCGTGACGGGAGCTATGTTGTGCCGCGCGCAGAAATCGAGCATGGCCGCGACGGTGGCCGGCGCTCCCGAAGGGCTCGATGAAATCGACCGCTGCCCACTCAGCAACGGGAACAGGCCCACTTTGATTTCGGGAATAATCCCTACAATGTGAAACCGCCCCTTGGGGGCTAGCGCAGTGATGAAACCATTGAAGTCCAAGTCCGGCGCGGCGACCGTCGAAAGAATGAAATTGAAGGATCCCGCAGCCTTGCCTAATTCCTGTTTTGAGTGTGTATCGATCACTTCATGCGCTCCCATCTGCATCGCTTCGTTCGCCTTCGATGCCGATGAGGTAAAGGCAGTCACGCGGCACCCCCACTTATTGAGAAACTGCAGCGCAAGGTGTCCGAGACCGCCGATGCCGATCACCCCGACCCGGTCCGTCGGCCTTACGTCGAACTGAACCAGCGGATTGAAAACTGTGACCCCGCCGCAAAACAACGGCCCGGCTTTCGAAGCATCAACGCCCTCCGGCAGCGGAATCGCCCAGCACCAGTGGCAACGCACTCTCGTCGCGAATGCTCCGTAGCGGCCGACGATGGTTTGCTCCAGGCTGTTACACATATTGTGATTGCCCGTGAGGCATTGCATGCAATGAAGGCAGCTTCCCGAGTTCCAGCCCACCCCAACGGTCTGTCCAATCCTTACAGCCTTTACGCCGGGTCCTGCCGCCACAATCTTGCCGATCGCCTCATGTCCCGGTACAAACGGGAAGCGGCTCATGCCGAACTCGTTCGCTAACATTGCCACGTCGGAATGGCAGATACCGCAATATTGAACTTCGATTTCGACCTGCTCATCTCCGAGCGGCCCGGGATCGTACGAAAAAGGCTCTAATTTAGCGCGCGCCTGCTTGGCGGCCAATGCATGAATTTCGCTCATAACCCTCTGATGCGCTTGTCAGAAAGAAGACTCTCGATATTCGCCGAACACGTTGCGGAGGGTATTTGAGATCTCCCCAACAGTAGCGAAAGCGCGGCAGCAATCCAGAATGTGAGGCATGAGGTTCTCTGTCCCGCGGGCGGCGTTTTCCAATCCGGACAACGCTAAGCGCGTCTCTTCGGCGGATCGCGACGCGCGGACTTGGCGAACCCGTTCGATCTGTTGCTGCTCAAGTTCCCGTGCGATCCGAAAGGGCTTTGGCGGTTCCACTTCATCGGTCTGAAATTTATTGACGCCTACAACGATCTGCCGCCCTTCTTCCACGCACTTCTGATACTGGTAAGCCGAGTTTTGAATTTCGCCTTGAACGTAACCCTTTTCAATCGCCGCGAGTGTTCCGCCCAGCGCATCGATTCGTGCAATATACTCTCGAGCGCCCGCTTCTATTTCGACTGTAAGTTTCTCGATGTACTCGCTGCCGCCCAGGGGGTCCGCAACAGCCGTCACGCCGCTTTCATACGCGATCACTTGCTGCGTGCGAAGCGCGATGCGGGCAGATTGTTCGGTGGGCAGCGATAATGCTTCATCCTGGCCATTGGTATGAAGCGATTGGGCGCCGCCCAGCACTGCGG
>JBAUUG010000119.1:0-17253 GCA_049582585.1 Bryobacteraceae bacterium
GGCAGATGCCGAGCGCGGGCGTGAATTGCGAAAATTCGCCGGCAGCACGCTTGGCACGGCCGTCCTCGCGGAAAAGACCCATGTAGAAGTGGCGATAGTAGGATGAGCCCTCGCTCTCGCGGTGCCGCGTAGTTGCCGGCCAGGCCCTGGGCAGATCAAATAGGCTGTACCAATATACGTGATCGACACGGGGCATGAGCAGTTCCGCGGTTCGCCGGAGTCCAAACTGCTGCACTTCTTCGGCGCCGAACGACGAGGCGCCCACCTCAGACACCCAAATGGACTTTGTGGTGACGGCTTGAATCTCAGCGAGTTTGTCCGGCCATTCGTGGATGGTCCAGTGATTCCAATCGAGGGGAAAGCCGTGCAGCGCGACCACGTCGAGCTGATCCAAGACGCCCTGATCCTGCATGCGGACGATGAATGCCGGATCGATTGGCGAAATTCCGCCTAAAACTTTGGTGAGCTTTGGGTTTTCCGCGTCTATAGCGGCCGCCGCGAGTTTCACCATGCAGGCATACGCGGACCAGTCGCGATCTACCTCGAAATCCCAGTGAGAGAGATTGTTCGGCTCGTTCCAGAGCATGACGGCTTCAATCATGAGTCGTGTTTACGTTTACGCGATGTTCAAGGGCAAAGGATGAAGATAGGCTGTTTCATCGCAGCGGCAAATGAACACCTCGGCTTCAGGCATGCTCTCGACGCGGAATCCCGCACTGCGCAAAACTGCTTCGGCACAGGAGCGGTTCGGAATCCACCAGTTGGTGGGGTCTTCTGAGTAGCGCTGCTCGACGAAGTGCATTTTGGGAAAACCAGGCTGGTCGAAAACCGCTCGCTCCCAGAACGGATAATCTTCGGCTAAATCCGGACGCGCACGGCTGCCGCGCAACATGGATTGGAAAACAAACCAATCCTTAACCGCATGTTGGCGGAGTAAATCGAGAGCCAGCAGGGGGTAGCGCAAATGATAGAACACGCCCATGAACAGGACCAGGTCAAAACGCTCATGCAGCTGGGCGACTTCATACACGGACATCTGTTGGAAAGAGATATCCAAATCAAGAACTCTGGCCGCAAAACGCGCTTGCCTGAGATAGTCCTGGTCATGATCAATGCCCAGGACGCGTTCGGCGCCGCGGCGTTTCATCTCCACCGAATAAAACCCGGCATTGCATCCAATGTCGAGAACCGTCATTCCCGACAAATCTTTGGGAATCGCGTGCTGAAAGCTGTTCCACTTAGTGGATGGATAATCACCCAGAAAGTGGTTAGGCGCGGTTTGGACGCCGGACAAGGACAGGTTGTGAAACCATGGACCTAGCTCACTTACTTTTTTTTCGATCTCTTGGACGCTGAGGCTATTTGCCAAATTAATCCTTTCGCGCTTTATGATTCGTATTCTACTCATCCGGCACGGGAACACCGATTTACTCGGACGAGTGTTGTATGGGCGCATGCCGGATGTTCACCTTAATTCGGAAGGGCAAGCGCAAGCGCAGAGGCTGGCGCGTGAGCTGAAAGTGCGATATAAAATCAGCGAGGTTGTATCGAGCCCGCTGGAGCGGGCGCTCGAAACCGCTCAGCCAATCGCCGATTCTCAAGATGCCGCAATGACGATTGATGAAGGGGTGAATGAATTGGACTTCGGTTCCTGGATGGGGAAGCCTTTTACGGAGCTGCTCGACAGCGATCACTGGAAGGAGTACAACCGGTTTCGGGCGACCACGAATCCTCCGGGAGGGGAGTCAATGCAAGAGGTGCAGGCGAGGGCGTGGAGAAGCCTCCAAAGAATAGGGGCGCGACATCACTCCGGACAAGAATCCGGACAAGATGTCACGGTCGCGGTAGTAACGCATGGCGATATAGTGCGCGCGCTCCTCATGCTTACGCTTGGGATGCCGATTGATCATATTCATCGACTGGAAGCGGTGCCCGGTTCCGTTAGCGAGCTGTTGCTCGATAACGGGAAACCGCTGGTCAGAGGCGTTAACCTGACGTTTTGAGTAATTCATACGTTTAATGAGCCGGTGAATAGTGGAAGAAAACTCCTCAAGCCGAAGAGAACTGTTGGACATCCTGGTTTCCAGGCTCAGCGAGTTCGTCATCGTGCTGGCTGATAAGAAAGGGAACTTCACTTCGTGGCATCCGGGAGTAGAGCGGCACTTTGGCTACTCCGCGGAGGAATTCATCGGGATGAATGGCGAAGTACTGTTCACGCCTGGGGATAGGGAAAGTGGCGTTCCCGCGCGGGAGCTCGAGCAGGCCGTCGAAACCGGACGAGCGTCTGATACGCGATGGCTGGTGAATAAAGCCGGTCAGCCGATCTTCGTCGAGGGCGTGACGATCGCGTTGCGCGATCCAAACCAGACGCCCTTAGCTTTTGGCAAAGTGCTGCGGGACGTCACGGAGCAGAAAACTGCCGACGAGAACCTCAGGGCCTTAGCTAGCGCGCTGGAGCAATCGACATGCATCGTTTGCCGGTTCGACGGAACCATTGAGCATTGGACCGAGGGATGCGGCCGCTTGTACGGCTGGACCGCGGACCAAGCTGTTGGGAAGAGCGCTCACGAACTTCTTGGGACAACTTTCCCGGAGCCTCTGGAATCCATTCAGCGGCAACTTCTGGTTTCGGGAACGTGGAAAGGCGAGCTCGAGCAACTATGCCGCGATGGCCGGAGTGTTTTCGTTTCCGCCCATTGGGTCTTATTGTCAGATCAGGGTGAAGGGCAGCCCGCCGTCATTGCAACGCACACCGATATTACGGGTCGCCTGAAAGTGCAGCGAGAGTTGGAACGCGCGCATGAAGACCTTACGCGCATGAGTCTGGAACTGGAGCGGTCGAATGAGGAGCTGGAAGAGTTCGCGCGCATCGCTTCGCACGATTTGAGCGCCCCGATCACGAGCACGCGCTGGCTGGTCGATTTACTGTCTAGCCGCCACGCCGGCCAGCTCAATGCCGATGGGGAGAAGTTGTTGAAGCAGATATCGCTGGGATTGGAACGAATGGGTGATTTGGTGCAAGGCGTGTTGGCTCACGCCCAGGTGGGGACCAGCGCGATAGGCTCTTCGGAAAGCACGGATGCCGCGCGGTCCCTGGCCACTGCGATTGACAATCTGCGAAGAGATATCGAGACATCCGAGGCAGTGATCAGGCAAGGCGAACTCCCGCAGCTGTATATTGAACCGCGCGCATTGACACAGCTTTTTCAGAACTTGTTATCGAACGCCATGAAATACAGGCGTCCTGAGACCGCGCCGGTCATCGAAGTGAGCTCCGAACGGCAAGGTACGATGTGGCGGCTCAGCGTGAGGGATAACGGAATCGGAATTGAGGCCGAGTGGTTTGAGCGGATTTTCCAGCCTTTGCAGCGGCGGCAAGGGACGCAAATCGCAGGCAGCGGCATTGGGCTGGCCACATGCAAGAAGATTGTCATGCGGGCAGGCGGCAGGATCTGGGTCGAATCTCAGCCTGGTTCGGGCTCGACGTTTTACTTTACGCTTCCCGGGCCGGAAGTGAATGGGTGAGGGATTCGATCCCTATGTAGTATCCTACTCCCATCATGCTCGAGGTCCGCTCGCTGTTGAAGTGCTACAGCTCGGTCCCGGCAGTCGACCACGTCAGCTTCTGCATACAGCCCGGTGAAGTGCTCGGATACCTGGGGCCCAACGGCTCGGGAAAGAGCACTACCGTCAAGATCATTACCGGCTTACTGGAGCCGACCAGCGGTGAAGTGCTCTTCAGGGGCAACAACATTCGGCATGATCTCGCAGCCTACAAGCGCGTCATCGGCTACGTCCCCGAAGAGGCGAATCTGTATCCGTTCCTCTCCGGTGTCGAGTACCTGGAACTGGTGGGCCGCCTGCGCGGCTTGCCCGATAAGCTCATCACTAAACGGGCCGGGACGCTGCTGAAGCTGTTCTCTATGCATGCGGACCGCAATACCGCAATATCGGCGTATTCGAAAGGCATGCGCCAGCGCATTCTTTTGATCTCGGCTTTGATGCACAACCCGGACCTTATCATCTTTGATGAGCCTCTCTCCGGCCTGGACGTCACTTCAGCGCTGATTTTCCGAAAACTTGTTTCAGCGCTCAGCCGAGAGGGAAAAATCATTTTTTATTGCTCGCACGTTTTGGAAGTGGTCGAGAAGGTCTGCTCCCATGTCATCATCCTGCAGAAAGGAAAACAGCTCGCCCAGGGAACGGTTGACGATCTCAAGAAATTCCAATCAATGCCCTCATTAGAGGCCGCATTCTCTCACCTGGTTCAGGAAGTGGATAGCGATCAAGCGGCACAAGCCATCGTGGAGGCTGTCATCAGCGCATGAGAAAAATACGTTCTCTTGCACAAGTCTTTCCGCGCACGCCGTTCACTTACCTAGTCGCGCATTTCGTGAGACGCATTCTCGCGAGCGATGACGAGCAAGGTTCGGGCAGCATCAGTTTAGGAATCGGGGCCGTGCTGGCCATACTCGCTTCTCCCGGGGCCTTCGCGTCCATTTTCCTGATGGACAAGTATTCCACTCTTCTGCAATGGATGCGCGGCCAGAAGGGCTTCGATCCGTACCACGTGTCCACCGGCGACGAGTATTTCTTCGTTGTCTTATCTATGACCGTCACCGGCCTGGTGATGGTGCTGCGATGGAACCGTCTCTTCCCCGATCGCCGGGATTTCTCCAATCTCGCCGTGTTGCCTATCGCGGTCCGCAACATCTTCCTCGCGAATTTTTTGGCTCTCTTCAGTTTGGCGCTTTTACTCGGGATCGACGTTAATGCTGTTTCTTCCCTCTTGTTTCCGGCGGTTGTCACCATGAGCGAGGGCACCCTCTCCGCGTTCCTGCGCATCGCAGCGGGCCACGCGACAGCAGTGTTCTCGGCCAGCCTATTCAGCTTCTTTGCAGTCTTTGCGCTGGTCGGCATGCTGATGCTGATATTGCCGAAGCGGCTGTTCCGTCCGGTTTCCATCTGTATCCGGATCCTGCTGGTGGTGGGCTTGCTGACCGAGTTCTTCTCGAACTTGTTCTTGCAGTTGCTGGCGGGGAGGCTTCCGAATCGGCCGGAATCCTATATGCGCCTTCTTCCCTCATTCTGGTTTCTCGGCGTCTATGGAAATGCGGCTCATATCGGAAAACCTGGTTTGGCCCAGCTCGGACACCAAGCCATACTTGCTCTGTTGCTCACCGTTGTTCTTGCAATAGTGGCTTACTCGCTGTGCTATCGGCGCCATTTTCTGCAACTATCGGAATCGCAAGATGCCCCCGCTATCGTCCGCTTGCATTTTCCCCGGGCCATGGCGAAACAGCTCTTCCGTTCACCCTTCGAACACGCCTGCAACAGCTTCATCTTCAAAGTGCTGTTCCGCAGCGAGCGCCACTTGATGTTCTTCGGCGGCTATCTCGGAATCGGTCTAGTCATGGTGGCGCAAACTCCGCTGGAAAGCGCAAACGAAATTCCGCTTATGGTCGCTTTCTTCTTCCTGACCGGTCTGCGCTTTGTGTTCGACATACCGGCGGTGCTGGATGCGAACTGGCTCTTTCGGATGGCCGTCATTCATCCGTTCCCGCCTGCCGATTTAGTCGTTCGCAGGCTGATGCTCAGAAGCGTGCTGTTGTGGGAACTTCTGCTGTTGTTCCCGCTAACCGCGGAGCGCCTGGGGTGGCGGATCGCGTTCGCCCACACTGCCACGGTGGTCGCGCTGTCATTGCTCCTGATTGACATTTTGCTGCTGCACTTCCGAAAAATTCCATTCACGTGCAGCTCGCAGCCTGAAACCAAACAGCTGATGGCTCGCCTTCTAGGCTCGATGCTCTGCGTCTTAGTCGTGGTTCCGATGCTCGCGGGCTTAGAGCGATGGATGCTCAAAGAGCCCATCCGCTTCACGATTCTCGCCGTCCTGCTAGCTTTCGCATGGTATTACCTACGGCGCTACAAGCGAGAACTGCTTGCCCAGGATCGAACTCTGATCTTCGAAGACCGTCCACCCTCCACCTTCGAGCTTCTGAACTTGGCCTGAGAGGGTATACGATCTAAATAGATCACTGTATGCAAACGATGACCGGCTCCGTAAAGCTTTCTCACACGGCCGCCATGATCCTGCAAGCCGTCGACAACGGCTGCAGCTACGGATTCGACATTATGGACGCCACGGGCCTGCCCAGCGGCACGGTTTATCCCGCGCTCCGCCGCATGGAAACGGAACGCCTGATCTCATCGCAGTGGGAGCCGGACAAAAAAGCGCTTGCCGAGCAGCGGCCCGCCCGTAAGTACTATCGCGTTACCAAATCGGGCGCGCAGGTGCTGGAGCAATCACAGAAACGGTATCCATTGCTTGGAAAGTTGGCTGCGGAAAAATCGCGGAGATGAGTGATGCCTATGCAAGCGGACCCGAAGACGCCATTTTCGGTCACATTCTGCAATCTGCTGATTCGCATCGCCGCGCAACTTGTCCCATCCGTGCAACGGCAGGAATGGGAACAGGAATGGGTGGCCGAGATCTGCCATCGCTGGCTGTTCCTGTTTCACGCGGGCCTGTGGAGCAGGCGTGAAGCGTTCAGCCTGCTCCGTAATTGCCTGGGCGCATTTCCGGATGCGGCCTGGCATTTCGCTTTGCAAGACGCTGTTCAAACCCGCCTTCGAGAATCGGTTCGGTCGCCCTGGGTGTGTCTCGGCGCCCTTACAGTACTGCTGCTGATCGTAGCGGCCGCTAGTTCCGGTCTGTCCGCCACTCGCGGTCTGTTGTTTTCGCACTCGAACCAGAGCTCCGGCAGGTTGGTCTTCATTTGGCTACATCCCATCACGGGAGAGGGAGACAAGGGTCTGCCGCCTGATGTTGCGCCGCCATGGGCAGCGAATAGCCGCCTGCTTCAGGGCGTCGCAGGGTTTACCGGACGTCACGCCTGGCTTTCCGCTCCGGGTGTCGCGCCATGGAAATCGCTGGTTGTCAAAACCGAACCGGCTTTATTTCACGTTTTGCAGGCGCGTCCGGCGCTTGGAGCGTTCTCTCCCAATGGAGTTGTCCTCGATCATCGAACTTGGATCTCGAGGTTTCATGCGAATCCCGGTGTTATCGGCTCGCAAGTGGCGCTTGACGGCATGTCTTACAAGATCTCAGCCGTGCTTCCGGGCGGTTTTCAATTCCTTTCCCGGCAGCCGTCCATCTACCTGGTTCAAGAGGATTTGACCGACCGCCGAGTGATGGTCATCGCGCGAGCGGTTCCCGGCGCAACTGAAGAGATGCTCAATCGCGATTTAAGAACAATTGCGGAGAACGTAACTTATTACTTTTTTGGCTCCGACCTGAGATTTGGATTTCTCGATTCAGAGCTGCTCACCCCGCTTCGTTTCTTCTGCGTAGCGGTGCTGGCTGCGGCAATCATGCTGCTGACGGTCTGCCGCGTACGCACGCGCCATATCAAAATCGCCTTGCAATCGGCAAACATCAGAGGTACCGGATTGCGCGCGGCGTTCTTCTTGAGTAAGACATCTCTGGCGCTTGCGCTGGTATTCGTGGCTGGGCTGGAATGGAGCCGGTCAAAATCCTCGGTGCTCATGGCGTCGCAAGATCCCGCAACCGGGCCGTTTCTCCTGTGGCTCTATATCCTGGGCGCCATGGGCGTTTTGTTCTGGTCGTCTGCGGATCAGAGAGCGCGCTGCCGCGTATGCCTTCGTCTGCTCTGTTTCCCGGTGCGCATCGGCTGCCCGGGTTGCCTGTTGCTCGATTGGTCGGGAACCGAACTCGCTTGCGCGGAAGGCCATGGACTTTTACATGTGCCTCATATGGCCCCATCCTGGGATGAGGAGTCTGAGCATTGGATCTCGCTCGATGATTCCTGGCGCGAACTCTTCGCTCACACAGAACCGCGCGGGTGAAGCGAACGAGCTTTTCGCAATTCGGGAACCTTTTACCCCTATTCTGCCTTCTAAATCACCAGGACTGATCCGAAGCCGTCGGAAACATCAGGACCGCGATAACTGAAAGGAGTCTACATGCAGACCTGCGTTCTGCCGTGGAGGAGGATTGTCCCCCTCACCGTATTACTCGCTCTCGTCACCGGTGCCGGCCAGCTCTATTCAGCTGATATTCCTGTCAAGAAAGTCACGCTCTATAAGCACGGCATCGGGTTTTTCGAACGCGATGGCGCCGTTCCCGCCGGTGATGAGGCACGCCTCGATTTCAGGGCCGCCGACATGAACGACGTTTTGAAATCGCTTACTGTTCTGGACGCCTCCGGCGCCCGGGTCAACAGCATCCGTTACGATTCGAATGAAACTCTAGAGCAGCGGCTCGAGAAATATCCGTTCAAAATTGGCGACCAGGAGTTCCTCAGCACTTTTCTCGATGGGATCAAGGGCGCTCGCATCGAGCTGAAATCGGGAGATCATCCCATCGCGGGCGTGATTCTCGGCGCTCGTGCGATCGAGACCGGTCCGGATACGGATCAGCGCTTGCTGCATGAGCAGGTCACTCTGCTGCTCGATTCCGGTGAAGTGGCGAACTACAACCTGGACGCAATCGGCTCGATTCGCATTCTCGACACGCGTCTCGAAGAGCAGTTAAAGGAATATCTGCTGACAACGGCGCAATCGAGATCTCGTGACAAGCGCAGCATATACATCGATTCCGGCCAGGCTGGCAGCCGGAATCTGCGAGTCTCCTACATCAGCCCCACGGCGATCTGGAAATCGTCATACCGGCTCAGCCTTAACGATCTGCAATCGATTCTGGAGGGCTGGGCGATTGTGGATAACACGACGGATGAAGACTGGACCGGCGTGAGACTCTCGGTGGTTTCGGGGCGCCCGATCTCATTCATCAGCTAGCTAGACACGCCGCGATACGGCCAGAGGGAAGTGGCCGAGTTGCCGGAAGACCGGGCAGCCGGGCCAGTCGTTTACGGAGGAACGGTCGCAATCCAAAACGCGGCGGTTGGGTCGGGCGAGGGGCACGGCTATGGGCCGGGCTCCGGTGGCGGCATGGGCGGGGGTGTTTACAAGATGAAAGCGCCGCCTCCTCCGGCCATCCCGAACCAAACTGTTACGCTCGCGCAAAGCGCGACGCTTCAAACCAGCACAGTAGAAGGAGCAAATGGAGCGACGCTCGGCGAGCTCTTCGAATACAACTTCGCCGGACCGGTAACCATAAAAAAGAATCAATCCGCCATGCTGCCGTTCTTGCAGGATAAAATTGAGGCGCGAAAACTGCTCATCTACACGGAACGCGATGGAGAGCATCCGGTGAATGCAGCCGAGCTAACGAACACTACATCGAAAACGCTCGATGGCGGCCCGCTCACCGTTTACGATGGCGGAGCTTACGCGGGCGAGGCATTATTTGAAACCGTGAAAGCCGGTGACAAACGCCTCATCGGCTACGGCGTCGATTACGGCACGCGAATCACCACGGCCTTCGATACTGGACGGCGAACAGTCCGTGAAATTCACGTGAAGAATGGGACTATGCAGCTTTACTACGGCGAACACCAGACGCGAACCTACACCATCAGAAACATCGATCCGAAATCGAAATCTCTGCTCATCCAGCAAGAAGGCGTCAATGAATACTCCGTGCTCTCTCCCAAACCGCCGAACGCACTGCCACGGCTTACCGTTTTGAGGTCAAGCTACCGGCGAGCGGCTCACAGCTTTTGAAAGTCGAAGAAGAGCGGGTCTATGCGAACACCACTGCGGTTCTCGATTCGACGCCGGACTTTCTGCTCACGCTCGTCGAGAACAGAGATCTGGGAGATCGCGCCCGCAAGCAACTGCAAGCAGTTGTCGATTTGAAGGTTCATCTGGCCGAGGTCGAAAGCAAGCTGGATGTCACCAAAAACCAGACCACCGAATTGACTGACGATCAGACCCGTTTACGCCAAAACATCGACAGCTTAAATCGCGTAAAGGGCCAAGAAGATCAGGTTCGAAAATATTCGGCCCAATTAGCCGATAACGAATCTGAGCTCGCGAAGCTACGGGATCAAAAGCGCGATCTGTCAGAGCGCAAGACGGGTTCCGATAGCGATCTCAGAGCTTTGATTGACAAGCTCGATTTCTAAGCCGCGCAATTTCTATGTCCGCCGACGGCGGCGCGCGACGAATCCAAATCCGAGGAGGCCGGCGCCAAGCAAGAACAAGCTTCCCGGTTCTGGCGTGATGTGCAACACCGTCGCATAGTTGAACGAGAGATCCTCGATTAGATCGGTCGGATCCTGCAGAGTAGTCACGCCCACGAAGGCGCCACTTGCATTGTATTCGTCGAGCTTGCCGTGATAGATGTCAGATACCCAGTAGTCTGTGCCGTCAAACGCGATGCCGCTGGCGCCAAAGCTCGTAGTAATCAGGCCTTTCTTAGTTAATGTTCCATTCAGGGTATATTGATCGTACGAGCTTGGGTTCCCATAGCCCCCGTCTTGTTCGTTGGAAACGAGATGCCCCTGAGCGTATTCGAGCCCATCGCAATAACTCGTGCACAGTGAGAGCGGAATGGTCTGCAGCAGGGCGCCCGCGGTGCTGTACTTGTAAACGTTGTTCGTTCCGCTATAATCACCGAGGTACAAATTGGTCCCGTCGTAAGCCATAGTAGCTAACCCACTGGCTCCTTTCACCGTAAATGCGACACCCAGGTCGGTGTTGGTTGCGACGTTGTAGGCATACACGTTGCCTGAAGTAGCTTCCGTATAGTACATGATATTGCCTACCAAAACCACGCCGCGGCCATTATTGGCTTGCATCTCGGAAGTGTCGATCGTCTTCATCAAAACACCCGTGTTCGCATCGTATTCCTGAACGCCCGAAGGGCCTGCGCTCATTGCGAAGATTATTGAATCCGCGTTGCAAATTGAGGCTGTACTCAGAGCAGCAATTGCGATCGGCAAGAAAAAAGAAACCCGGTGCATAGTATTGCTCATTATTCCCCCTAATATTAAAATATAAGAGAGAATAGGCCTGGATTGCTACCGGCGTGCTGACCTGAAAGTACTATTGATTTGTCCGAAGTACTACTGCAATTGCGCTATATTACGTTGGGCATAAGTTCTATTGCTGCCACGCTACGAAGCCGCAGCTCGTCGCGATTCCGGCTGGGTAATCAACTCGAACTCAGGATTGGGTTTCCTTGCGCCTGCGGATCCATTCAGGCCGAGCGACTCCCGTAACGCCTTCTCAACGCTTTGGCAAAGCTCGGGACGGTCAATCAAGGTCTGGCGGGCGTTCTCCCGGCCTTGACCGATGCGCTCGCCCTTATAGCTGTACCAGGATCCGCTCTTTTCAAGTAGTGCTTGCTGGACGGCGAGATCCAGTACATCGCTCTCTCGCGATATCCCTTTCCCATATAGGATGTCGACTTCGACCTCGCGAAACGGCGCAGCCACCTTGTTTTTGACGATCTTAATCTTCGTTCGATTGCCCACCACCACTTCGCCATCCTTGATCGCCGTCATACGACGAACCTCGACCCGGACCGAAGCATAAAACTTCAGCGCTCTTCCCCCGGTGGTCGTCTCTGGATTGCCGAACATGACCCCGATCTTCTCCCGCAGCTGGTTGATAAAAACGAGGCAGGTGTTCGCTCGTGAGACGCAAGCCGTCAGTTTCCGCAATGCCTGCGACATCATACGCGCCTGGAGCCCCATGTGGCTATCGCCCATCTCACCTTCGATTTCCGCTTTGGGCGTCAGCGCGGCTACCGAATCGATGACGATCACGTCGATGGCTTGCGAGCTGACCAGGGCCTGCGCGATTTCGAGAGCTTGCTCGCCATAATCGGGTTGCGAAACGATCAGGTTTTCGGTATCCACTCCTAATCGCGTCGCGTAGGTTGGATCGAGGGCGTGCTCTGCGTCTATGAAGGCTGCGGCTCCGCCGGCGCGTTGCGCTTCTGCTATCACGTGCAGCGCGAGGGTGGTCTTCCCGGAGGATTCAGGACCGAAAATCTCAACGACGCGGCCGCGCGGAAATCCACCGGCCCCTAACGCGTTGTCCAACCCGATACATCCGCTGGTAATGACTTCCACGGGCAGCGCGGCGCGCGAGCCGAGCATCAGCACCGAGCCTTTCCCGAACTGCTTGTCCATCTGCGCCAAGGTCGCGAGGATCTGCTTGCGGCGGTCGTCCATCTGATTCTCCTATTCCCAAACAGTCAGTCGGCTTCGGGACGATAGCTTCTCCGCTCAGCCTTTACAGAAAACTCTGAACCAGTACTTTTTCGCAATAAGCTCTGGAATATGCTAACGAGATGTGCGAGTCTGTCCGAGTGGCCCTACGATCCTTCCTTATATTGCTGCTTCTTGCCCCGTTAGCGAACCCGGGGTCGAGTCTAAAGCTCGACCGGGTCTGGAAACGCTACCGCAATCCGCGCTGGGGCTTCTGCGTCAGCTATCCCGCCCGCTGGGTGAAGGGAGACGCGTTCGACGGAGCAGGGATCTTCGTCGAAGCCGGCCTGAAGAAGCGATCGCGGCCCACCGGGGAGATCAACATTGCCGCGGAGCCGGGGGCGTTCGGCCTGGTGCAAAACGTCGAGGTGCATCTGGACGGCTTAAAGAAATTCGAGCGCGCGGAACAAGTCGAATTGCTGGAGAAACGAGAAATACAGCTTCTCGGCAGTTCAGCCTTATTCGCTAAGGACCGGTATTACGACCCTTTGGACCACTCCAGATGGATGGACGAGCTCGTTTTTGCCAACCACAAGCAGACGCTGTACAAGCTGGAGCTTGAGTGTCCGACCGATCAGGTTACGCGGTTCGAGCCCGTATTCACACGCTTGGTGAGCACGTTTGAGTTTGACTGCGCCGATGACCGCTAGTATCTACTTTGCTCGGTTACGCTTGCCAGCTAGCTTATAGCGTGACGGCGGGTTTTTCCCAGCAAATGCCCTGCCTTAGAGAGGGCCTGCGACTCGGCTTCCTCAAGCGTGGCAGCCGAGGAACGTGCCAGGCATGCGCCCGGTGACACGTTATCGGCCTGACAGACATATTTGTCGCCTATCCGGTAGCTGGTCAGCCTTAACGGCCAACCATTTATCTCAATCCGGCGTTCTTGATAGAGATTAGAAGTTGCGGAATGGGCCATGGCTATGCTCCGGCAGCGCTTGCGAATCCTCGCTCTACCGGCGCGCCGACGAGGTTGCCCCACTCGGTCCAGGAGCCATCGTAGTTCACTACATTCGGCAGTCCAAGTAAATACTTCAAGACGAACCAGGTGTGACTTGATCGCTCACCAATCCGGCAATATGCGATAGTCGGACGCGAGCCGTCCACGCCTTCGCCACCGTAAAGCGCCTTCAGCTGGTCGAAAGATTTGAACGTGCCGTCCTCGTTACAAGCTTTGCCCCACGGTACATTTCGCGCTCCTGGAATATGGCCGCCACGCTGGCACGTCTCGGGAAGGCCGGGAGGCGCCAGGATCTCACCGGTGAACTCCTGTGGGCTCCGCACGTCAATTAACGCCGCCGCACGGTTTCGAACCGCCTGGTCTACTTGCGGCAGGAAGGCGCGCAAGGAAAGATCCGGTTCTTTGGCGTGATATTGGGTGTGGGGATAGGACGGCAGGTCTTCGGTCAGTGGCCTGCCCTCGGCGATCCACTTTTTGCGGCCGCCGTTCAAGATTCTTACATCCTGATGCCCGTAGATCTTCAGCTGCCAGAAAGCCCAGGCGGCAAACCAATTATTACTATCGCCATAAAGAACGATGGTGGTTTCCGGAGTGATCCCGGATTTCGATAGCAGAGCTTCCAACTGCTCCTTGGGAAGAATGTCTCGCCGAACGGTGTCGCAAAGCTGAGTGTTCCAAGCCCATCCGATAGCTCCAGGGAGATGACCTAGATCATAGGCGGCGGTATCTACGTCAACTTCCGCCAGGCGAATGGAAGGATCTGAGAGCTTGCTCGCCAGCCAATCCGTCTCGACAAGAACTTCGGGATGCGCGTATTGTGGCATAAAGCCACTCTAACATACCTATGTCTATCGAGAACAGGGCCTCCGTTTAGCTGCCCTTCATACACTCATCCCATATTTTGCGGAGAACGTCTCGGCTGTATATCAGGTAACTGCGGTCCGGCGTAAACACCTCGAGGGTGATGGTGCCGTCGTATCCACACTTTTGCAAGGCTTGGACAGAGCGCCGTAAATCAACCGTGCCCGTCCCGAGCGGGAGATGGAGGTCCGCGCTGCCGCCCTTATTGTCGTGCAAGTGAACGTGGCGGAGCCGCTTACCGTGCGCGGCGAGAATCTCTTCAGTCGTATTGAATGGCACCTGTAGATTCGCGTGGCCAATATCGAGATGTAACCCCAGCTCAGGAACGGGATCCAGCAAGTCGGCGAGCTGCGGCGCTGAATTGTAGTCGCCAGGGAGATTCTCTACCATCAGCCCGACCCCGCATTTCTTGCAATGGGCGAGCAGTTCCCGAATGGTATCCAGGTTGCGATCTATATAGAACCCGCGGGAGTGCCAGGGCGTATGGCGGTCCGGATGAAGATTCATCCACTTGGCGCCAATCTCGGCGAAGCGGTCAAGGCAGCGCTCCAGCTCCACCACCGCAGCTTCCCGTATCTCCGGAATAGCGCTTGCCATCGGCAGATACCAGGCAGTGTGGCCGACCACCTGCATGCGGGCTCGTTCCAGCGCGCCGCAAATGGCGTGCGTATCAACCTCCCAGGATGCCGCTCCGGGCGGCTCGAGCGTGAGGTCGATGAAATCCATCCCCGCCTCGGACATCCACGCGATCTCGTCCAATATATTGCGCTCCGGATGGTTCATGGTTCCGATGAGCATCGTTACCCTCCTGCGTCCTGTTCGTCTAGCATGGGAGTAAACCAGGGTCGTGAGTCGAGCAGGCGAGCATGTCTTCCCGCTATGTCAGAGGCAGGCGCCGATTGGGGAGGTCCGGCGCGCAGCTCCTTCCAAATCCAGGAAGGAAACTCACGGGCCCGCTCCGGGCAGAGCCAGGCGAAGATGGAAACGAGGGCCGCTACTAACGGGGCATCATTTTCCACACGGGCTAGCAGATGCCGCCAGTCCAGCTCCAGTCCCACGCCATAGATCAAGTTCAAGGCGTCGGGCCAATCACATCGATCCCGCTGCAAAACGTAGAGCTTGCTCCACAACTCCTCTTCCGGGGCAAGCAGACCAAAGCGCTCGCCGTCTACCTCCACCTGCGGGCCTCGGAACCAGCTTGTGTCAACCACGGAGCGCCGGTTGGCCATGGCCCAGATGAGATCGACAATGGTGTCGTTCTTGTAGCTTCGATAAATCCAATTCCGGTCGTAAGGCTGTTTTTCGAAATAGTCCTCCAAACCGGTATCGGTTACCACGCCGATCATCCGATCACGCTCACTTTCGGGGATATATAGGTCAATATCTTTGGTATTTCGCCACTGCCCGGCATAAGCCATGGCGGCCAGACCGCCACCCACCGCGAACCGCAAACCGCGCCGGTTAGCTTCGGCGATTACAGCCTTGTAGATGGCCCATTGATCGGGTGAGCAGCGCTCGGGCCACGCCGCGCACCGTGCTATTCGTTCCTTTATGGTTGGAGTTGGCATGGCAGGCGTTCCGCGCGGTTGTGGGATGTGGAAGAAACCGGATCTGTTTCGCTCGGGTGGCCGTCTTGCGATAATGGGCGTGTTGCCCGAGTGCTTACCCGGCATTTTTTGTAACCCTTTCAAATAGCAGCGCGTCCGCTGGCATGTATGAGCGGGCTCAGTGCTACTCTTCCATTCCCGGCGACATCGGGAGGGGCAACCCGAGCGAAGACCAAATTGGATCATCGAAGCACCGAAGAAGCGGCGCTAGTCCGGCGGGTACAGGCGCAGGACGAGCTTGCGTTTCGCGAGATCGTGGAGCGCTATCAGGCGAAGGTTTTTTCCATTATTTACGGCATTCTTCGCAACCGCAACGATGCAGAAGACATCGCTCAGCAAGTCTTCGCCAAGATCTACTTTTCGATTAAGAATTTTGATTTCCGCAGCTCGCTTCTAACTTGGATTTATAAAATCACCGTGAACGAGTGTTACGATTACCTTCGCAAGAAGAGAGTTCGCAAGCTGGTCTATGAAAGCGATTTTTCCGCCGACGATTCGCATCGCATGCAGAATTCGGAGCCTGCAACTGATCATGCGCCGGCCGTCGACCAGCGCCTCGCCCAGCACGATCTCATTTTGAAACTGCTCTCCAAGATCTCAGCCGAGGACCGCTCGCTCATATTGTTGAAGGAGGTCGAGGGCCATTCGGTGGAGGAATTATCACAAATGACCGGGATGAACGAAAACACAATCAAGGTGAAGCTGTTTCGTGCCCGGCAAAAGCTGGTGAAGGCGGCGCAAAGGCTGGAGAGATCTCCCCTAGCGCCCCCAACCGTTTAGGGCTTTCGTTGCGGCCTTCTGGGTGTAAAGTTAGTTAAAGCGGACGCAGATCCGCAAAATTGGTTGGATTTTGAGGGAAATATGCATGGGTCCATTCGGGACGGGTTGGAGGATCTGCTTTCCGGAGAGTCGTCCCCCGGTAAAAGCGAAGCAGCATCCACGCACTTGTCGTCATGCGCCGAGTGCTCATCGGAGTTTCAGTCCATGAAAGCGCAATCCGGCTTGTTCAAGACATTACGCGCACCGGAAGAAATAGAGCCTACGGCCGGCTTCTACGCGCGCGTGATTCAGCGGATTGAAGAACGCACGAAGGACTCCATCTGGGCGGGATTCATCTATTCTTCGTTCGGGAATCGGCTGGCTTACGCAACACTCACCATCGCGCTGCTGCTTGGGTCTTACGTGATTACTCAAGAGAGCCGCGACGGGCATCTGGGCGGCCCTCCGGTCATCGCTGCGAACTCTCATTACGATGCCCTGGTCATCGGTAGCCAGGCGGAACAGAGAGATGCGGTCCTGGAGAATTTCGCATCGCATCACTTTACATCAGATCAGGCCGCAGCCGACCAAGGATCTCCACAATAGCTGCTTCGGTTACAACACGGCGTGGGCCTATGCTGCGGCGAGATCAAGCGGGCTGGTCAAACCCTAAGGTGCTGGGGATCCTCGCGGTCATCTTCATCTGCGGGGCAGCTTTTGGATCGGCCATCACACGAACTTATCTACATAAGGTTATGGGTCCGCCGGCTCCGCAACAGCTTGTGATCGAGGCGGCGCGCCGCGTCGGATTAGAGAAATTGAAGATCGACCTGAGTCTCACTCCGCAACAGGAGCAGACGGTCATGACAGTGCTCGACGAATACGGCAAGTACTATCAGAATATTGAGGATGACCGTGAAGA
>JBAUUG010000120.1:0-8184 GCA_049582585.1 Bryobacteraceae bacterium
AGAAGGGGAAAATCGTCCTCGCTACGAGAAGCTCGCCGGCGGATTGGACAACGTCGTTTTCACAGGCTGGCTGAACGCCAAACAGATCGCTTGCATGATGCGGATGGCGCACATCGGGTTGGCTGCATACCGGAAGAGCGCTCCCCAAGGGCTTCCGAACAAGATCTTCGAATACATGGCCGCCGGCTTGCCCGTGCTGTCTTCACTCTCTGGTGAGTGCGAGCGGTTTCTCGAAGCCAATGCTTGCGGCGTGTCGTACGCGCCCGGCAGCGCGGACAGCTTTATTGAGGCGCTGTTGCCGCTGGTAGAAAACGAGAAGCTGCGGAAGGAGCTGGGAACGAACGGTTTGAATTCGTTTCGCAGCCGCTATGCCGCTTCCGTCGTGTATCCGCAGCTTGTCGAATATCTGGAACAACTTAATCACCGAGTCGGCAAGCACCCGACGGTGCTCGCTTGCAGCTAATGGATAACGCTACGCAGGACTTCTCGATTGTTACTGAGATCCCGGGCGCCGGGGTGACACGAGATCAACTCTCAATCTTATACACGCGATATCATTTCGCCTCAGGCTGGGTGAGGGGCAAAGAGGTGCTCGAGGCTGCTTGCGGTCCCGGTGTCGGCCTGGGTTTTCTGGCGCGCGAGGCTGCCCACGTAACTGGCGGCGATCTCCACGGCGCGCACCGCCGCTCCGCGGGGGAGATTTATCGAGGGCGTTCCTCGGTTCGCGTGCTTCAGTTCGATGCGCAGGAAATGCCCTTCCCGGACAGCTCCTTTGACGTTGTGATTTTGTTCGAGGCCATTTACTACCTGCCTGACGTTGGCCTATTCCTGCGCGAAGTTCAGCGCGTGTTGAGGCCGGGAGGCGTTTTGTTGATTTCGTCAGTTAACCGCGAGTGGCCCGGATTCAACCCCAGCGCCTATAGCCAGAAGTATTACGACAGCCGCGAACTGCGCGAGTTGCTGGCTCAAAACGGTTTTGACTCTACCTTGTACGCCGGCTTTCCGGATAACGCGCGCGGTCCGCTGAGCTCGATGATCCAGTGGGCGCGCCGAGTGGCGGTGAAGCTGCACCTGATCCCCCGGACGATGAAGAGCAAAAAAATTCTTAAGCGGCTATTCTATGGGAGGTTAAGTCCTCTCCCTCGCGAGATCACCGAGGGCATGGCGGAGCTTGAACCCCTGATTGAGATCACTAAGATTAACGACCTAACAGCTTACAAAATTATCTATGCCGCGGCTTCGAAACGCGCCGCGCCGATGCTGTGAAAAAACCTACAACACCGATGACACCTACAACACTGACCAAACCTATAACACTCATGACAGCTACGGAACCCAGAGCGGTACCGTTTTTCGCCTATCCACACATTTTTACGTCTAGTCAGGCCGATCTGATGCGTATCGTCGAGGATGTTGGCCGGCGCGGCGCATTCATAATGCAGCAGGATCTCATATCTTTTGAAAACAATCTTTCGCGGTTCCTCAATGTAAAACACGCGCTCGGGCTTGGCAATGCCACCGACGGGCTGCACTTCGCGGCGCGCGCGGCGGGTATCGGTCCGGGCGATGAGGTAATACTCAGCTCGCATACGATGGTTGCCACGGCCGCCGCTATCCATTTCGCCGGGGCCACGCCGGTGCCGGTCGACTGCGGTCCGGACCACCTGATTTCCGCAGCCGCAGCAGAGGCCGCTGTGACCTCCCGCACGCGCGCCATCATGCCCACTCACCTAAACGGGCGCACTTGCAACATGGACGCTTTGCAAGCGGTGGCTGATAAACACGGATTACTCATCGTCGAAGATGCGGCCCAGGCACTCGGCTCGAGGTTCAAGGGACGGTGCGCCGGCACATTCGGTGTGGCCGGAGCGATCAGTTTCTACCCGGCCAAGGTGCTAGGATGTCTTGGCGATGGCGGGGCTGTGACTACCAACGACCAGGCGGCGTATGAGCGCGTCTACGAGCTGCGCGACCATGGCCGGAACACCAAGGGCGACATTGTTTCGTGGGGCTTAAACTCGCGCCTCGATAACCTGCAAGCCGCTCTGCTTGATTTTCAATTGAAGACTTATGAGAAAGTGGTGTCGCGCCGCCGACATCTGGCGAGCTTGTACACGGAACGCCTCAAAGCCGTTGCCGAACTCGTGCTGCCCCCGGCCCCGGACTGCGATCCCGATCACTTTGACGTTTACCAGAACTATGAAATCGAGGCCGAAAAGCGGGACGACCTCAAGCAGCATCTCAAAGATCAGGGTATCGGCACATTAATCCAATGGGGCGGTCAGGCTGTCCACCAGTTGAAAGCCCTCGGTTTTACCCAGCACCTTGCTTATACCGATTGGCTGTTCAACCGTATGCTGATGCTCCCCATGAACATGTCGCTTTCCGATGACGACGTTCATTACGTGTGCGACAGCGTCTGCTCCTTCTATGGGTATGCGCAGTGAGCCTTATGACGGAAAGTAGTCATCTAATTTCGCCCCACGGCGGGCAGCTGGTAGATCAGATTGCGTCGCCTGAACGCAGGGCCGAGCTGAAGGCCGTCTCTCGCAATTGGCCTTCCTGGGATCTCACACCCAGGCAGCTCTGTGATCTCGAGCTGCTCATGACCGGCGGTTTTTCGCCCTTGCGCGGTTTTATGGGACGGTCGGACTATGAGAGCTGTTGCGCGAATACCCGCTTAGCGAATGGTGAGCTATGGCCGATGCCGATCACCCTCGATGTAAGCGCGGAGTTCGTTAAGTCGATTCCGCCGGGAAGCTCGGTGGCTCTACGGGACGCGGAAGGTGTCATGCTTGCGGCGCTGCACGTAGATGAGGTTTGGCGACCCGACCTCAAAGACGAAGCCCAGTCGGTCTTCGGGACCACCAGCCTTTCTCATCCTGGCGTAGAGTACCTTCTTCGGCGAACGAACCCGTGCTACGTGTCCGGAACGCTGGAAGGCCTCCAGCCTCCGTCCCATTACGATTTCCGGACCCTGCGCCTGACACCGGTGGAATTGAGGCATGAGTTCACGAATCTTGGATGGCGAAAGATAGTCGCTTTCCAGACCCGCAATCCCATGCATCGCGCGCATTTCGAGCTTGCATTGCGCGCGGCAAAGGAAGCCGAAGCATCGGTTTTGATCCATCCGTCTGTCGGAATGACTCGGCCGGGCGATGTTGAATATTACGTTCGAGTGCGTTGTTACCAGGCTTTGCTCTCAAGATTTCCGAGGGGTACGGTAAAGCTGGCGCTTCTCCCGTTGGCAATGCGAATGGGCGGCCCTCGTGAGGCTCTCTGGCACGCGATCATTCGGAAGAACCACGGCTGCACCCATTTCATCGTGGGCCGGGACCACGCCGGACCCGGCAACGATGCTGACGGGAAGCCTTTTTACGGTCCATACGACGCGCAGGAATTGTTGAAGAAACATGAAGCCGAGCTGGGCGTCAAAGTCGTCCCGTTCCGCAACATGATCTTCCTTCAAGATGAAGATCGATTCGCGCCCGAAGACGAGATTCCAGCCGGAGCGAAGACTTTGAACCTTTCGGGAACTGAGCTTCGAAGAAGGCTTAACGAAGGACGCGACATACCAGTTTGGTTCACTTTTCCCGAAGTTGCTCAGGAGCTGCAACGGGCATATCCACCGCGGCGGCGGCAGGGATTCACTTTGTTCTTTACCGGCCTGTCGGGCTCCGGCAAATCGACGATAGCAAATATTTTGCGCGTCAAATTCTTAGAAGCGGGGGGCCGGCCAGTCACGTTGCTGGATGGCGATCTGGTCAGAAAACATCTCTCTTCAGAGCTTGGATTTTCCAAAGAGCATCGCGATATCAACATCCGCCGCATCGGCTTTGTCGCGTCGGAGATCACGAAGAATGGGGGTGTCGCGATATGCGCTCCCATCGCGCCGTACGATTCTGTGCGAAAAGAAATCCAGGCCATGATTGAGCCTCATGGCGCGTTCGTGCTGGTCTACCTTAAACCGCCGCTCGAGGTATGTGAAGCGCGCGACCGCAAGGGGCTGTACGCAAAAGCGCGAGCCGGCGTAATTCCGCAGTTCACAGGCATTTCAGATCCTTACGAAGAGCCTCAAAATGCCGATGTTGCGATTGACACTTCTGAGATGAGCCCCGAAGAGGCGGCCCAACAGATCTTCTTGCATCTGGAAGCGATAGGCCTGATCGGAGCTAATTTGCAGGATTCCGCGGCGTAATGGACGAAATTCTCGACCGTATTGGGGAAGCGCTGGATGCCGCTGTCAGGGTTCTTGCGCCATTCCGGCCAGGCGCAGTGGCTTTCGCCGAAAAGGGGAAATCAGGTCCGGTAACTGAGGCAGATCGACTCGTAAATGAGACTCTTCGAGAGATATTGCTGCGCGATTCCGAAGAGGGATGGCTTTCCGAGGAATCAGTCGACAACCCCGATCGCTTGGGGAAGCGGCGAGTCTGGATTGTCGACCCGCTGGACGGAACACGCGAGTTTGTCGAGGGCGTCCCGGAGTGGTGCGTTTCGATTGGATTTGTCGAAGATGGAGAACCGCTCGCGGGCGGAATTTGTAATCCCGCTACCGGTGAGGTTTTCATCGGATCGATAGAAAGCGGCGTAACCTATAGCGGCGCCGCGGCTCACGCGAGCGTGCGCAGAGAACTCCAGGGAGCGCTTGTACTCGCGAGCCGTACCGAGGTCAAACGGGGAGAATGGGAGCAATTCCGCGATGCTCCTTTTGAGGTTCGCGCCGTCGGCTCCGTGGCCTACAAACTGGCTCTGGTGTCTGCCGGCTTAGCGGATGCAACGTGGACGCTCACTCCTAAAAACGAGTGGGATGTGGCAGCGGGGATCGCGCTGGTCCGCTCCTCAGGAGGAATCGTTAAGTTACTGGATGACTCTCCGCTGAAACTGAATCGGAGATCCTCCAAGCTCTCGGGGCTGATCGCCAGCGCGCCTGCTCTCAGCGAACAAATTGACGAGTTCTTGGAGCCTTATCTAGAAATTCAGTGAGGCTGTATCCGGCCTTCACGCGGCCTTGCAAACGAAAGCCGTGGGACTGAGCGCCCAGGGTATGGAGTGATAGACCACGTGCTTGTCTTTAAAGAACGCATCTATCGCGTCGGACTCGCCCCATCCGCGGCTGGCGTACTCGTCAAACACAATAATTCCGTTTGGCACAATCAGCGGGTACAAGGCCTCTAAGGCCGCGGCGGTAGGTTCATAGATATCAAAATCGAGATTCAAAATAGCGATTCGGAATCCGGGATTGTTCCGCGCGTACTCGCCGATGGTTTTGGTCGAGTCGCCTTCGATAAGCTCGATGCGCTGTGACAATCCCAACGCACTCGCCTTCTCTAGAATCTCACTCGGACTTCCGCCCGTGTAATTCGCCCCAGTAAGAAACTTCTCGCCGGCTTCCTTGTCATGATCCCGGCTGGTGCTGCCGGGATAACCTCCAAATGTGTCAAAGCCGATGATGCGCCGCAGCGACAAGGGGTTAAAGATTTGAGCGAGCCTTGCCCAATAAAGCACACCCGCCCCTTTGAAGACACCCCCTTCCACGATATCTCCCGGTAAATCTATTACGCGCTTATAGAGCTCGTAACGGGCCAGGAGTTTTGTGAAGCGGTCGACCTCTCCATGAAAGAGAAAGTCGTTAAAAGAGTTCCAGCTTAAGTCTGCTTGCGAAGAAGCCAATGCATGATCCTTTCAACAAGTTTCATAATGCACTTCTCAATTGGGCGGCGGCATTCCTTTGGGCAATACGCGAACGGAACGGTCCAGCGTGGCGGCGCTCGGAGCGAGGTTGCGCGTCTCATTGTCTCCGGTTACATACGTAGTCGCGCCGTTTTGGCTTCCAACAACTACGAAGGGCATTCCCGTACAGCCGGTCAGGTTGTTGCGCTGAATCACGTTCACGCCCGCAGTGTTCTCCAAGTGAAGGCCTTTGCGACACCCCTCCACGCGGTTGTCCCTGATTTTCAAGCGTGCCGGCCCTGATCCAGTGCCTCGCCCATCGAACTGCATGCCTACCTGACAGTTTCGAATTGTGTTTCCAGCCGTCTCAATCTCAGTCACCTTCTCTGAATAGAAAGAAATCCCAAAACTTTGTTGGGCTGGGCTTGCCCGGCATTCGATAGTGTTCCTGGTTAATTGAAGTTTGCTGACTACGTTGCCCTCGATCCCGGTCACCGCGTGACGCGCGGAAACAATGATGGTGTTGTCTTCAACAACGTCCCGGAACTGCTCCCAATCACCAAAAGCAATGCCTGCAAGCCTGGCATCAACAGTTATCGTGTTATGCGCGAATGTTACGTTGGAGGCGCCTTTGATCAGAATACCCAGGTCGAGTACGCGCCCGGCAGCTTCAGGAGTCAAACCGGGGAAGTGTATGTTCTGGATCTTATTCTCTGAAACCGTTCCCCTGGAGTTCCACCCCGCCACATAGATGGAGGCGTCGGCGCAACCGATCAACGTATTTCGTTGGAATGAGTACTGGTCAAGCATGCCATTGTTTCCCCCGAGACAGTTGATCGAGGCTGTTTCCACAGTGACATCGTGGACCCGTACGTTTTGTTTGAAGGAGGAACCATCCTCTCCGAAAGCCACGATTCCAATTCCCAGCGTGCTTCCCGCCGGATAAGCAGTCGAGACATTCGTGAGAGTAATATCGTCGATTTCGACATTGGTCATCGGGGTTTCACCGATCTCGACGTACGTGCCTACCCTGCCCAGTCCGGTATTGGTCAGGGGTACAGCGGTGGAAGCCGCGTGATCGAGAACTGCTTCCGTGTTGCTGAGTACTTGCGTGATCCTCGCATAGAGCGGAAGATAATCCCGGTCCGCATACGCGACACCAACGCTCGAGCCAACGTCGGCGGGCGTGAAGTTACATGGCTTTTTCCCGTTGCTGCCGTAGCTGAGGACATTCGATCCCGGGGTCATGGTTCCGCCATTGCAGACCCGGCCCTCCGGTGATCGCGGGAACATGACTATAGAAGTTCCCTGTCCGGTGGCTGTGCCGGTTGCCATGCTGATCTGCATGATCGTGCCCGGTCCCGTGATTCGAAGATTGGAACAGGGATGGATGACTCTTCCGTTCAACGTAAAAACGTGTCCGGCCGGGAACGATAGCACGCTCGGACTCGATTGGGTAGCCGTTGCGCATGCCTTATCACGCGCTGCGAGGATTGCCTGGGTATCGTCGGTTCCAATGATTTGCACCAAAGCGCCGGAAGTAGGCTGCGTTGCCGATGCCGTCAAAGTCGCGGTAGTCGAATTCTGCACCGCTTGTATGGTCGCGCCAAGCGAGATGGCATACTGAGCGCCATCAGCACCGTAAACATAGATGTTCTTGCCGGCGTCTGCCGGGCTGAATGCGCAAGCCGCGCAACTCAGTGTTGCCGAGCCGCTCTCCATCGCTCCATCCGTCGCAATGCGGGAATCTCCCCGCGCGCCGAAATCCATTACGTTGAATGTGTTTCCAGGCGGTGGTTGAAAGTTGGCCGATAGCAGCGGAAGAAGCGCGAAAGGAAGAGCTAACGCCAGCGTAAAGCGCGGAGAAAGAGTCATCTGTCTCGCCATTCGGTGCGGCAATGCGGCCCCGAGATAGCGGTGGTCATTGGCTGAATTGGCGTTACCCACTCAGCAGGGTATCATAATGCACACAGCGCGCGAAAAGAAACCATTTAAGTCCCGTGCGAGTCAACTTCGCGTTAGTGCGATGTTGAAGAAAGGAAAGAAAAATTATGAAAATTCTTAAACGTTTGGTTCTCCCTGCAACCTTGCTCGGGCTGGGTGCTATTCCACTGTTGCGGACTGCGTACACGGCGCCGCCTCCAGAGCATACGCACATTGCCGCTGCCATCAATGCGTTGGTTGACGCGAAAAATGATCTTAATGCGGCTCAGCATGATTTCTGCGGCCACCGGACCGAGGCAGTTGGAGCGGTCGACCAGGCGATCGATCAGCTTCGTAAAGCGCAAGAGTGTGTACATAATCAGCAGCACTGATTGATCCCGCTGCGGCCGGATTTCCGCGCAACAGATATTCACGCTTCTACTAATTCACGCTACGCGTAGTCTCAGCGAAATTCGTGTCGGACTCTATCTCAAATGAGATCAAGCGCCCCATCACACTTCCTGTGAAGGGGCGCTTCTGCCTGCTATCGTCCTGTACGCCCCTCGGTCGTTCTGCTTAGCCCCTTCCTCG
>JBAUUG010000121.1:0-2191 GCA_049582585.1 Bryobacteraceae bacterium
GATCATAGACGATCGGCTTGCGGCCGTGCTTCCGGTCGATGAAATCGGGAATCATGCCGCCCTGGATGGGCCCGGGACGGTAGAGCGCGTTCAACGCGCAGAGATCTTCGATCCGGTTGGGCTGATAGCGGCGGAGAATGTCCTGCATGCCCGAGGACTCGAATTGGAAGACCCCGCTGGTGAAACCGGGGCTGAATATTTTCTCGTAAGTTGCAGCGTCATCGAGCGGCAGATCTTCGAGAACAATTTTTTCGCCTCGATATTTTTGGATCAGTTTCAGGGCGTCATCGATGATGGTGAGCGTCGTGAGGCCGAGGAAATCCATCTTGAGAAGGCCCAGCTTCTCAATCCCGGCCATGTCGTACTGGGTCACGATTTCGTTTTTGTTCGTGACGAATAGCGGAACCAGCTCGCGAAGCGGGACGGAGGAGATTACCACTCCGGCGGCGTGCATGCCGGCGTTCCGGCAGACGCCTTCGAGCTTCATGCTGACATCCAACACTTCCTTGACGCGCGGCTCCTTTGCCGCGACGGCTTTCAGCTCGGCATCTTCGATAGCCTGCTCGAGCTTGATGTTCAGTTGGCGCGGAACCAGCTTCGAGATCCGGTCCACCTCCGCGAAGCTCAGATCCAGGACGCGCCCAACATCTTTAATGGCGGCCTTCGCGGCCAGCGTTCCGAAGGTAATAATTTGCGCAACGCGGTCGCGGCCGTATTTTTCGGTAACGTACTGAATGATTTCGCCACGGCCTCTGGTACAGAAATCGATGTCGATATCGGGCAGCGTGATGCGTTCCGGGTTAAGGAAACGCTCGAAGATCAGACCGTTTTCCAGGGGGTCTATGTCGGTGATTCCCATCGAGTAGCCGACCAGGCTGCCGGCAGCCGACCCGCGGCCCGGCCCGACCGGAATATGCTTCAGCTTGGCGAAACGAATGAAATCCCAGACGATCAGAAAGTATCCGGAGAATTTCATCTGCTGAATCATGCTGAGCTCGCACTCGAGCCGCTCGACGTACTCAGGCAGATCGTGTTTCAGCCGTCCCTGTTTTCGCAGCGCTTCCAAGCGGGGGCGCCGTTTTTCGAATCCCTCTCGAGCGATGTAGGCGAAATAAGTGTCAGCCGTGTGCTCCGGAGGAACTTCAAAGGACGGAAATGGGTCTTGGACCTTTTCGAGCTTGACGTGGCAACGCTGGGCGATGTCCCAAGTGCGATCGAGTGCGTCTTCCACTTCGCCAAATATCGTCATCATCTCGGCTCGCGACTTCACATAAAAGTCCGGAGTCGTGAACCGCATCCGGTTCGGGTCCGACATGGTCTTGCCGGTCTGAATGCATAGCAGAATCTCGTGCGCTCGAACATCGTCGCGGGCCAGATAATGCGCATCGTTGGTGACGACCAGTGGAATTCCAGTTTCGGCCGACATGCGGCGGACCTGGGGCATGACTACTTTGTCCTGGTCGAGGCCGTGATCCTGCATTTCGAGGAAGAAATTGTCTTTTCCGAACAGGTCCGCATACTCGTTCGCAAGACCGCGGGCCTCTTCGTAACGATCGGACAAGATGGTCTCGTTAATGTCGCCGCGCAGGCAGGCAGACATTGCGATCAGCCCCTTCGAGTGCTGCGCCAGCAGGCTTTTGTCGATGCGCGGTTTATAGTAAAAGCCTTCCAGATAACCGGTCGAAACCAATTGGATCAGGTTTTTGTAACCCTCTTGCGTTTCACACAGCAGAACCAGGTGGTTGTAGCGATCCGAATCGGAACGCGTCTTATGACCCTGCCGTGAAACGTAAACTTCACAACCGATAACCGGGTGTATACCGTGGTTTGCCGCTTCGTTGTAGAACTCAACGGCGCCGAAAAGATTGCCGTGATCGGTCATCGCGATCGCAGGCATGTTTTGACGGCTGGCGACGCTCATCAGTTTGCTGATGTCGCAGGCTCCGTCCAGCAGAGAGTAATCCGTGTGGCAGTGAAGGTGAACGAACGGGCGTTCGGACATTGCGGGTTAACTCTCAGTTTAACGGCTATCGGTGAAAAGTCACTGAAAGTTAATCGCGATGTAACACTCCTTCGATAACTTCATAGAGACTATGAGCGAAAACTGCATTTTCTCGAAACTGGGTCGCGCCGCTAGAAGGCGCGGACTCGTCCTTTTTTCCCTCCCGTTGATGGCCTTGCAGCTTTGGGC
>JBAUUG010000122.1:0-17719 GCA_049582585.1 Bryobacteraceae bacterium
AGGCTGAATTCTTCAGTTTCGGCACTAACGATTTAACGCAGACAACCATGGGTCTTTCGCGCGATGATTACACCAAGTTCTCAAAACACTACGAAGAATTGAAAATTTTCAAAGCAGATCCGTTCGCGGTGCTCGATCAAGATGGAGTCGGCAAAGTGATCGAGCTCGCGGTCAAGCTGGGCCGAAAAGCTCGACCCGGCCTGGAAGTCGGCATCTGCGGAGAGCATGGCGGCGAGCCGAGTTCGGTCGAGTTCTGTTACCGCATCGGGATGAATTACGTCTCGTGCTCGCCGTATCGTGTGCCGATCGCGCGCTTAGCCGCAGCGCAGGCTGCGATCGCGGGAGATGGAAAAGCAGAGGCGCAGCGGACTGCCTGACCAGCGCTCATGCAAAAGCTCCCGATGCGTCCGTTCTTCTCGCTGCTCTTAACTTACTGCCTTCTTTCTCCGTTCTCCGCCTATGGTTGGTGGGAAACCGGTCACCAGGCCGTCGCTCGAATCGCCGCCGCGCATCTCACTCCTGCCGTCCGCGCCCGCATAGCGACCCTTCTGGGCGTGCCGAATACTACCGAAACTGTCGCCGACGGGCTTGCGAAAGCCTCGACTTGGGCCGACGAAACTAAGAACGAAACGAACACTGGTGCTTGGCATTACATCGACCTGACCCTCCAAGATCGGAAGTCGGATATTCCTGAACGCTGCAAGGATGACAACTGCGCTCCGGCGCGCATTCGCCTCTTTGCCGCCCAGCTCTCCTCCGGAACACCCAATCCACCCTGGAGCGAGCTCGATGCTCTTCGCTTCGTGATCCACCTGGTTGGAGATGTGCACCAGCCGCTGCACACGATTTCCGACGCCGACCTGGGTGGTAACTGCGAGCTTCTCGACCCGCCGGTCGGCCAAGCTAAGAACGTCCATTCCTTATGGGACGGCGAAATTGTGAATGAGATGGAGGCAGACAGCAAAACGCTCGCCGCGCACTTGGAGCAGGACATTCCCATCCAGGAAATTCGCCGCCTATCCCAGGGAAATCAGAACGATTGGGTCTGGGAGTCGCACGAATTAGCGGAGGCGGATATCTACCGTCCTTTGCGCATTCCAACGGAGCCTGTGATGTTTCCGGCCAGTTGCAAAGACGCGCCCCAGGCGATTACGGATTTGAAGCTCCACATTGGGAGTGCGTACGTCAGCGAGATGAAACCGGTGGTTGGCAGCCAGATTTTGAAGGCGGGCCTGCGGCTGGCGCGCTTACTAAATGAATCGTTGGCTAACTCTTCGCGAACGAACAGCTGAGCGTGGAGTTGGCTACATGATGTGGCTACAATGTGTTCGAGGGCGAAGAGGTATTTCTGAGGAAACGCGGAAAGCGAGTGGCCAAGCTTGTCTCGGCGCCTAAGCAGTCGAAAACTCCTAAATTTGGTCGGGGCATTTGGAAAGGCAAGGTCAATCTTTACCCCGGTTGGGATTCCCCGGAAGAAGATAAAAAAATCGAGGAGATGTTCGAAGGGCTCCATGAGGGCCGACGTCCTGCCCATAAAATTCAGGCATCTGGATGAGTTGTCAAGTCTGCCGTTCTAGAAGGATCACCGCGATCCCTTTGATCGCATGCTGATCGCCCAAGCGCTCTCCGAAGATCTGGCCATCGTCACTGCTGACACGCAATTCGCGAAGTACAAAAGATTACGCGTGATCTGGGACTGAAGCATTTCCTCTAAAACGCTTCGGCGCCCGCTTCCGCAACCGCCTGATCCTGCTTTCCCATTCCTCCGCTGACTCCCACCGCTCCCACCACTTCGCTGCCGCGCTTGAGTGGAACGCCTCCTGCGAAAATCATCACCTTGCCCTGATTCGACACATGGATGCCGAAGAACTGATCGCCCGATTGGCTCAACTCCGCCAGCGCCTTGGTTTCGATATCAAAGGCTCGGGCAGTCCATGCCTTCTTGATCGAGATATCGATGCTTCCCATCCACGCCTTATCCATGCGCACGTGCGCAACCAGATTTCCGCCCGCGTCCACCACTGCTATATTCATGGGCTGCCCAATGTCTTCCGCTTTCTTCTCCGCCGCGGCAATCACCCGCTTTGCGTCCGTTAATGTGATCATATTTTCCTTTCGCCTTATTTCAGAGTGTACAAATAACCTGCTATATCCATTGCGTCTTTATGCGTGACGCCCAGATTCGGCATCACTGTTTTCGGATCCACGGCCGGAGCATTTTCAATCCAGCGCATCATGTTCTCGGGCGTGTTTTGCAGAATTCCCGCTATGTAGATCCGGTTCGCTACGCCTGAGAGAGGAGCGCCGGTAAGGCCCTGCGCGCCTGAGATGCCGGGGATGATATGGCACGATCCGCAGCCATAGCGCTCGATGGCCGCCGCCCCACGGTCGACATTGCCGCCGGTCATTACTTCGGCCGTATGCTGTCCCTCATCGCCACAGCTCGAGAGAGTCAACGCCGCAGCGCTAACCGCAAGCGCGAGTATCGCTCTACTCGGCACTGCGAGTCCTTTCGAGCATCGCGTCGCTCTCCTTCAACCAGGCCGCGAACAGCGTCAAACCCGCCGCCAGATAGACCAGACCCGCCGGTACCCACATGACGAGTCCGCCGATTTGCTGATCCTGAAGCGGAGTCAATCCCCAGGCCTGAGCGCTTGAGCCATACGCCGGGTACCAGACATGCGGCGCGAACGTGAGCAGCGCTCCAAGAATGCTCGTGTGTACAGCGGTGGTAAATACGTAAAAAACCGCCGCGCCGTAGGCCATCCGGCCATGCGCATAAAACAGCGCCCACCAAAACAGCAGGGCTGAGAGGAAGAAGCTCAAATGCTGAGCGGTATGGACAAGCTCGCTCTTCAGGGTTAATTGGAACAGGAACGGAGCATGCCAGATCCAGATGGCGGCAGCATGGATCCACCATGCTGTAAACGGGTCTGTCAAAAAGTTCCATGAGCGGCGCACATAAACTTTCTTGGGCCAGGCGCCGACGCTTCTCCGCCATTCAAACGGGATGCCCCAGAGAAAGGTGACCAGAGGGCGCGAGAGAACCAGCAGCGGTGCCGCGATCAGCATCAAGATCTCATGCTGAACCATGTGCGCCGAGAACAAGACCTCGCCAAGCGGATGGAGAGGCGATACGAGCGCCAGGGCGAGCATGGCCCATCCGCACCAGAAATACACACTCTGCCGGTGAGTTGAAACCCGCTGAGCCCTCGCGCCGCGCACATAGAGAATGGCGGAAATAACCAGCGGGGCGACTACGCCGGGATCGAATTCCCACTGTGACCACAAGCTCATTCGCACGCGCCTAACATTACTTCAGGGATTGCTTGCGCCAGAATCACGAGGAAAAACATCGCGCTGAGAAGCACTCCCCAGATGGCCATCACCCGGCTGCGCGGCAGCGCCCCTCCACCGTCACCGGGCCATTCTTTTCCCAGAGCGGTCCATTGCCGCCACGCCAGAATGCCCGACCCCGCTGACACCGCGAGTGCCGCGATGGAAACGAGATACAGCGCTAGTTTCCATTGAAAAACGCAGGCCCACGGAGCAAGGGCGAAGTTCGCTTCAAAGCTGATGAGCCATACGATGGGCCCGGCCAGGATTCCGGTCCATAATGCGGCATCGCGGCTCATTGCGCGGTCTCCACAATCCGGGGACCCCAATAGATGACCACGTAAATCGGAATCCAGATCGCCACAAGGAAATACCAGACCACGCTATCCACGTGTACTCCCAGGCGCTGCTTTTCGCCATACCGGCCGCTCGCAATGATGATCAACAAAACGATGGTAAACACCAGGTCGCCAATGTAATCGAAGCTGTGAAGTCCGAGAAATGCCCACACATACGAGCCGTGCGCGTCAGTTTGCCAATTGAAGTTCAGCGAGTGCCATTCATAAATGCGCATGACAAAAAATAGGCTTGCGAGAACAATGTTCAGAACCATGCCCCAGATCATTCCGCGCCTGTCGTTCTTCTTGGCAGCCTGGCTGGCCCAATACGATCCGTAAGCGCTCAGAATCAGCGGTACAAGCGCGAGCGTCGGCAGCAGCAAATGTGGAAATTGATCTCCTGGAGGAGGCCACACGTCCATCCGAAGCCGTGTATAGAAGTAGCCGGCCATGAGAATGGAGAACATCGTGCCTTCGATCGGGATGAAGCACATTTGCCCCCACCACAGCGGCGCGTGACTCGAAATGTCATACGGCGGCAGGTCCGAAACGTCCAGAGTCTTGGAGTGCGTCACGGCTTCAACTCCAAGGGTCTTCGTGGCCAGAACCAGCCGATCAATGCCAGACCGGTGAGAATAGAACCCCACGTTATGTACCAGGCGTTGAATACCGAGCCCGCGAAGCCAGTGGTCACCGCAATCGCAGTGAGCAACGGCCATATGGTCGGCCCGGGCAATACGTACCGGTGATGCGGCTCCGCGTCCATCAGCGTAGTGACCAGAACTTCTCGCCGGTCATCCCGCAGCCCCGTAACAACAGTGCGCTCCGCCGGTTCCACCCACATGGGAGATCGGCTCGACGCCACAGGCAGATATTCGAAATTGTAGTTTTTCGGCGGCGATGCGGAAGCCCATTCCAGCGTGTCGCCTTCCCAAGGATCGTTTCCGGCGATCTGCCCACGTTTTAAACTTGCAAGCACATTCACAATGAAAACGATTCCCCCGAGCGCGATGACGCACGCTCCGATAGTTGCCAATAGGTTCGCCGCGCCCCAGCCCATCTCGAGCGGATATGTATAGATGCGCCGCGTCATCCCCTTGAGCCCCAGAATGTGCATCGGAAAGAACGTCAGATTGAAGCCGATGAAGAGTATCCAAAAATTCAGCTTGCCCACTGTCTCGTTCATCAGGCGTCCGGTCATCTTCGGAAACCAGTGATAAAAGGCCCCGAACAACGGAAACAACGCTCCGCCAATCAGCACGTAATGAAAATGCGCAACGACAAAATATGTGTCATGTACCTGCAAATCCAGCGGCACCGACGCGAGGACGACGCCGGTCAAGCCGCCTAAAACGAATATCGCGATGAACCCGAATACGAAGTGCATCGATGTTGTCATTCGCAATCGCCCCGTCCACAACGTTGCGATCCAACAGAAGATTTGAACACCGCTGGTGAGCGCGATCATCATGCTCGCGGCGGTGAAATAAGCCTCGCCGATTTGCGGCAACCCGGTTGCAAACATGTGATGCACCCAGAGGCCGAAACCGATGAAGCCGGTCGCGACCATGGAGAGCACCATGGCCGGATATCCGAAGATTTCCCGCCGCGAATTGACGCTCACGATATGCGAGACAAATCCCAGCGCGGGGATAAAGATGATGTAGACCTCCGGATGCCCGAAGAACCAGAACACGTGCTGGTAAAGGAGAGGATCGCCGCCTTCCGCGGGGTTCACGAAGTGAGTTCCGATGGTGCGGTCGGAGAGTAGGAACGAGCTGGCAATCATCACCGCGGGCATCGCGAAAATAACCATGAAGGACTGAATCAGCATTGACCAGCAGAAAAGTGGAATGCGGTTCAATGTCATTCGCGGCGCTCGCATTTTGAAAATGGTTGCGATCAGCTCCGCGGCAACGCACATCGCCGAGACCTCAGTCCAGGTGATCATCTGCGCCCAGAAATCCACTCGCTTGCCGGGACTGAATTGCGGTCCGGAAAGGGGAGGATACGCGAACCATCCCGCATCGGGCGCGGTATTCGTGAACACGCCCCAATAGAGGAAAATAGCTCCTGCGAGATACATCCAATAACCGAACGCGTTCAAGCGCGGGAATGCAACGTTTCTCGTGCCGAGCATCAAAGGCACCAGATAAATCGCCATGCCCTCCATCATTGGGACCGCGAACAAAAACATCATCGTGGTGCCGTGCGTGGTGAACATCTCGTTGTATCGATCAGGCCCGAGAAACGTGTTATTTGGCCGCGCCAGTTGGAAACGGACGAGCAGCGCTTCTACCCCACCGGCCAAAAGGAACAGGAAGGCCGTCACTATGTAGCGCATCCCAATTGCCTGATGCGTCGTGTACGACAGCCATCCCAGAATGCCGCCCGGATGGCGCCACGACTGTTCCAGTTTTGTGAGATCCTGCCCTTCTTTCTCTATGGCCGGAGAAAACCCTTCGCTTCGATTCATTGCAGGCTCTCGATATAGTCGAGCAAGGGTTGCAGATCGTCTGATTTCACAGCGATCGTCGCCATGTGATTTCCGGGCTTGATGCTTTGCGGATCGGTAATCCATCCGCCGAGATTTCCCTTTGTATTGGGCAGAGTGCCCGCCGCGATGGTTCTTCGGCTGCCGAAGTGCGTCAGATCCGGCGCCACTTGCCCCGCCGCCGCCGTGCCTCGAATGGCGTGGCAGTAAATGCAAGCGTGATTTAAGAACACCTCTTGCCCGCGCTGTTTCACCGCATCGGACGGCGCCGTTGCCGGTTGCAGCTGCCGTTCCATCCATGCGTTGAACTTCGATTCCGGCTCGGCGATCACCCAAAGCGACATGTGCGCATGCTGAAGCCCGCAAAACTCCGCGCATTGGCCGCGAAAGGCGCCCGCGTGGTCGGCTTCGATCCATTCGGTGGTGATACGCGAGGGAATCAGATCACGCTTCCCATGCAGGTTCGGAACCCAGAAACTGTGTATCACATCCTGTGATGTGCCGCGGATCATCACCGGACGCCCAAGCGGGATGTGGATCTCATTCGCCGTGACTAGAATCTGCCGGGGATCGCTGCTCATGTAGCGAACCTGCCACCACCATTGGTTCCCCGTCACCTCGATGGTCATCCCGTCTTGCTTTCCCGCAAGCTCGGAAACTGCTTTTCCCGTCGCAACACTGAATATGAGGAGACCGAAGAGAATGACCACCGTCGCGATCGTTGCGCCTGTAACAACGCGCGTCAGCCTCGATTCCGTTCGCTCGCTGGGAAGGTGCGTATCTTCCAGCGGCTCCTGTTCTATGCCGCGACGTCTTCGCGTGATCGTCCAC
Organism: Bryobacteraceae bacterium; assembly: GCA_049582585.1. Taxonomy (GTDB): domain Bacteria; phylum Acidobacteriota; class Terriglobia; order Bryobacterales; family Bryobacteraceae; genus Bog-105. Next base: position 7,000 of record JBAUUG010000122.1, read on the forward strand.
AATGTAAACGCCATCACGGCCAGGAAGACCAGGCCCAGTAATACGAAAAAGAACGTCCCGAGCGTTGCGATTTTTTCCGATTGCGGCCCGGCTGGGTCAACCGATGATTGCTGATGGCCGCCGCATCCGGTAAGCAACAGGAGTGCCGCGAACGTGGCGCGACATCTCATTTCGTAACTCCGGTCGTCCGATTCTGAATCGTCTGCGGGTTTGGCTCAATCGTGTCCTGACGGCCTGCCGTCGCCGATCTCGGCTGTTCTCCATTCATCGAGCGCACAAATGCGATGATTTGCCAAATCTGATATTCGGGGATCCGGCCGCCCCAGGACGGCATGCCATTGGGCCTGCCCTTCACGATGGTGTCGAAAAGATTTTCCGGCTCGCCTCCATAAATCCAACTCGTCTTGATCAGCGGGGGCCCGATGCCGCCTCCGCCGTGCGAGTGGCAGCCCGAGCAGTTATACCAATCGAACAGCCGCCCGCCCTCGGCAATGTCGTACGCGCTTCCGTTATAGGGATTCGTAACCACTGCTTGCGGTTCGATCCGGCCGCCGGGCCGCAACGGACTTTCGCGAGCGGCATCCCCATAGATGGCGAGCCTTGCCGGGGAAGGCCGCAGATCCCGTTTCTCTCTCTGGCATGCGGTCAAAAGCAATAGCGCACAGCAGCCCACAATTCGCACGTTCATTGCGGCACTCCGTACTCGATCAGGATCTGTTGAATGGCCGCGGATTCGTTTCTGAGCACGGGCTCCAATTTAGCCTTGAGCGCCTCGTCGCCTTTGCGAACGCCCATTGAAATCTCGAAGGTGAACGGAACGCCGAAGAACGTTGCCGGACAAACGGGCACGATGTCGAGCGGTGCGTCCGCGTATTTCGCGAAGTAGCCGGCCAAAGGTCCCCAAACAATTGCTACATCGATCTCTCCGCGCGCAACCGCATCAATAATCTTTCGCGGCGGATCTGTCTCGCCATATTCTCCAAACAGGCTGAATCCCGTGATGTTCGCCGTTACGCCTCTCCGTGCAAGCGCCATGGCTGGAGGCGCGTAATCGTCGCCCACGACATGAATGCCGATTCGCAAATGATCAAGCCGCTCATCGGCCAATGAATGGATATTCAGGTTGCGATCGCGCCGCGAAACGAATACGTACGTTGAACGGTAGTAAGGCTCAGTCGCGAGCACAGATTCGAGCGAAGTGGGGATGCCCAGCAACACGTCACACCGCCCGGCATCGAGCGAGTTCTTGATAAACGATTTACGTTGCGACCACCAGGTGTATTCGAGCTTCATCCCGAGCTTGCTGGAGATCAGCTCGGCTAACTTGTTCTCGAACCCTTGTCCCTGCTCATTCGAGAAAGGCATATTGTTCGGATCGGCACACGCACGGAGCACGGTTTGGCAATTCGCCGCATAGGAAAAGATCGCCAGCATGAGTACCGACCCCCTTACGGTCGCGGCTCGGCAACGAGCGGCTTTCCGAGCCGCGCGCGTGAGCAAGCGGTCCCGCTTAAGGCAGCGAAAAAACATAGAGCATCCCGCCTTTAGTCGTGTATTTGCCCAAATCCGACATCGCGTTCGTGAAGCCAAGCGCGGCTGTGCCATCCACCGTGTTGATCCCGCCGGCGACAACCGCTCCCGACCACCCGCCAACTCCGGACAGCACGGCGACATATTGCTTCCCATCCGGCCCTTTGTAAGTAACAGGCTGCCCGATAATCCCCGACCCTACTTTGAATTGCCAAAGTAAATTTCCGTTCGCCGCATCCAGCGCTTTGAACCAACCGTCCATGGTCCCGTAGAAAACCACATTGCCCGCCGTGACCACCGTCCCGCTCCATGCCGGAAACATCTCCTTGATTGCCCATACGGTCTTTGCTTTGACCGGATCCCACGCCGAGAACTCGCCGCGGTTCCCACCCGGGCCCGCGTACATGCGCACGTTCATCCCGACGTACGGCGTCCCGGCAATATAGTTGGCCTGCACGCCCTGCGTTTCGTAACAAAGGTTGTTATGCGGAAGATAAATCAGTCCCGTCTTCGGCGAATAAGCCGACGGCTGCCAATCCTTTCCGCCGGGCGGTGCAGGACACCCGTCACGCACGGTTTTATAGCCCGTCGCCTTATCCGGATTGATCTTCAGCTTACCCGTTTTCAAATCGACGCCGAAACTTGTATTTACGTATGCGAATGTCTCAGCCGACAACACCTCGCCGGTCGCGCGATCCATGATGTACATGCGCCCATTTCTATCCGGATGCGCCAGAATTTTTCTTAATCGTCCCTCGATGTTCAAATCCAACAGCAGGTTCTCGTTCACGCCATCGTAATCGTGCTCGTCGTGCGGATTGAACTGGTAAGCCCAGATCGCCTCGCCGGTTTCAGGGCGCCGGGCGAAGATGGAAGACGCCCATTTGTTGTCCCCCGGCCGCTGCTCGGGATTCCATGGCCCCGGATTGGATGTCCCGTAGTAAATGAGGTCCAGATCCGGATCGTAGGAAATCCAACTCCATCCGGTGCCGCCGCCGATCTTCCATTGGTCGCCCGTCCAGGTGTTCACTCCGAGATCCTTTGCTCGATCCGCTTCGTAGAAGGGTTTGAAATTGGCTCCTATGAGCACTTCAGCATCAGGGCCTGTCGCATATGCGCGCCACGCGATTTTGCCCGTATCGGCATCCAGTCCCGCCATCCATCCACGGACGCCGAATTCGCCGCCGCTGTTCCCGACAATCACTTTGCCCTTCACCACAATCGGCGCCATGGTGATGGATTCGCCCATATTGATGTCGCCCAGTTTGGTGTTCCAAACTTCCTTGCCTGTGTTCGCATCCACGGCAACCGCGTGAACATCGAGGGTGTTGTAGAAGATCTTGCCGTTGTAATAAGCCGCGCCGCGATTCACCACGTCACAGCACGCCACGCCCTGCGAAGCCGGCGACGGATTCGGTTGATACACCCACTTCATCGGGGCGCCGGGCTTAGTGAGATCCAGCGCATATAGATAATTCGGCCAGGGCGTCACGATATACATCGTGTTATTGACGACTAACGGAGCGGCCTCATGCCCGCGTGTCACGCCGGTCGAAAACGTCCAGGCCAGCTTGAGGTTCTTGACGTTACCGGAATTGATCTGATCTAGCGTGCTGAAGCGGGTGCTGGCGTAGTTTTTTGCGGGCATCACCCACTGGCCGTCATCGGGCTGATTCTGGATTTGTGCGAATACCGGAGCCGCGACGGCCAGGCCCCAAAGAGCAATAATGACGCGCAACCTGAGTACCTTATGGAAGACCATTTCATAGGAACAATGTTTCAGATCGTAAGATTACGAGCGAGGTCTCCCAAATAGAAAACGGGCTGGAAGGATTGCCCCTTCCAGCCCGTGGGTACTTAGCAGTTAATTGAGATTAACGATGACCGCCGCCACCGCCGCTGTGACCGCCGCCGCCGACAGCGCGTGATCCTCCACTCACGCCGCCACGGAATCCACCGGTCACGCCGCCGCGACCACCGCCGAGATACCCGCCGCCCGCGTAATAGCGGCCGCCATGATATCCGCGATATCCGCCGTACCAACCGCGTCCATAGAAGCTAGGTCCCCAATAGAACCCAAATCCCGGACCCCAGTAGTAGGGATAGCCGTAGGCATAAGGATAACCATAGCCGTAAGCATAATAGGGATCGTAGCTGTAACCCGGTCCGGGCGCGGCAGGAGCCGCATACTGCCCTTGTCCTTGCATGCTGTAGTAAGGGCGATCGTACTCGTTCGGCTGCACGTACTGAAAAGCTTGTGGCGCATTGGTGGTTGAAACCGTCACCGGCGCTTCAATCCGGAAAGTCAAGATCTGCTCCGGATATACGACGCTCGCGTGATTGTGTGTAACCACGGTACCGATTATGCCCGCGAGAGCACCCGCGCCCGCGCCGATTGCCGCGCCCGGTCCCCACGCAGCCGCAGCGCCGATCGCCGCCCCGAGACCTGTGGTGGCGACAATTGTTCCTGCTTCAACACCGCCCGGAGTGGTTCGACCGTTTCGGCTGATGAGCTGAGTGACGATTGGAACCTGCTGCCCATCCACCAGGGTCAAGTTCGTGAGCTGAATGCCGAGCTTGGCGGACCTTCCGGCGCCGTGCTTCTGTACCAGCGCCACGCGTCCGCCGATCAACTGGCCGGCTTGCGCGATGACTACACCGTTCGCCACTATCGGCTGAACCAAAGTTGCCGAGAAAGCATCACCGACTTGGTTGTGGTCGGAAGATAGCGCCTGGTTGATGCGGGCAACTATAAATGTTCCTGCAGGAATGGTGAGCTGCGCGGGTGCCTGAGGCGGCGCTTGATAGTTCGGCTGATTGCCGTAGTTGCTCTGATTACCGTAATTTGGCTGGTTCCCATAGTTGGGCTGATTACCGTAATTCGGCTGGTTCGGATAATTCGGTTGGTTCGGATAATTCTGCGGCGGTGGTGGGGCGGGTTGCGCCTGGTTTGGGTCGCCGGCTTGATTTGCAGGATCCACGTTAGCCTGATTGGCTGCGTAGTTCGGGTCCGACGGAGGCGCGGATTGAGCCTGTGGCGGATCGCCGACCTTTCTCCACCCGCCTGTCGGGCCACTGGGCGGGGTTGCTGCCTGCTGTTGATCAGGAGGAGGCGGCGGCGCCGCTGGATAATCCTGCGCGTACGCAAAAGTAGATACCGCCAGTAAAGCTGCGGAAAGGTAATACGACGTTCTTTTCATAATTGCCTCGCTCATCTCGACGACAACGCTAGTGCACGCGTTTCGCCATTTAGTTATTAGCTAATCATCTGATGCGCAAGGGCTTAGTTACGATGCATCCGGCTGGAAACCACCGCGCTGGTGCTTTTCAACCACGCGCAATTGTTACTCGATTCGGCTCCGCAAATGATGTATGTATGACTTCGCGGCGAGACCCAAGACAATAATCAGAGCGACGATCAGAGCCGTGCCTTTTAGCTTCGCGAACGAAGCTACAACCAACAGCCCATACAGAACCATTGCTGTCCGTATGCCAATCATCGATCGGGACGGTTCAGGAGCACTCATTGAGCGGGCATGTTGTAGGCGAACGAAAATGCCAGACGAACTTGGAATCCTTTGTAATCGGCTGGCAAGGGCGGCAGGGGATTGGACATGCTGAGGCCCGCAACCGCGGCGCGGTCGAGCGGTTCTGAACCGGAGGGGTCGGCGGTGACCAATTTCGGAATACTGCCGTCGCGATTGATAATGAACTCGACCACGGTGCGGCCCCGCAAAGTTCCCATGCGCGCGCTTTCCGGAATCACCCGGCGCCAGTTCGCGCGCACAATGGCTAGAATGCGGGTCAAATACGGCTTGAAATCCGCGCCTTGGGGATCACTCTGCAGCTCCACTGCCGAATGCTCAGACCCCGGCTGGCGGGTTAAGCCCGGAGTGGCGGACCTTGGCTCAGACAGGCTGTCATCACTGATTACTAATTTCCTGCCGTCCGCATTCTGGGCCAAGCCGTTGATCGCGGCCTGAACGGTAACCTTGGGCGGCGCTAGTTTCGGGTGCGGGTTGGGTGGCGGTTCCGCACCGATGTTTTGAAACGGACCGGCAGTGGGAGTGGGCGGAGGGGCGGTTGGCGTCAGTCCGGTGAGAGAACCAGGAGGAAGCGGGCCGGAGGGCTGGTTCAAAGCAATTTTGGGTGCTTCGGGGAGGATCTGCGGCGTGTTCTTTGCCATTCGCTCCGGCGCCGTTTGCTTCGGCAATTCGAAGCGCTTCACGCTCGGCTTTGCGCTTGCCTGCCGCGCCTGTGCGGATTGAGACGCGAGAAGATCGGCTAGATCGATGTGCTTCGATACCTTCTGCCGATTGGGGGCCTTTTGCGTGAGCAGGTCGGGAGGCAGATAAAGGGGAATGTGGTCAACGGTTACGTTTCGCCGCGCTTCATCCGGTTGGACGAAGGCTGGCAATTGCACTGCGGCGAGGAAAAGAAGAAAATGAGCTGCCAGCGATGCGGCGAGAACAACTTTCCATCGGGAGCCCTGACCAGGCCATTCAAGGAGTAGGTTGACCTCGAGATCCTCAGCGACTTCGCTCGAGGATGGGGATGCATTTGCCATACTGCCGGTCAACTTCTTCGCCGGATCGTTTCCGCGACTAAGTCCGTGTGTTCCTTGATTTTAGCAAGAATTGACTCGGCTACGCGCAGGGCGTTCGTGGCTTCGAAACCGTCTACTCGGGGCGGAGTTCGCTCGCGCACCGAGCGGAAAAACGCCTCGAGCTCCAGCTTCAACGGTTCTCCCTGATCTACCGGGAACGGAACGAAGCCAATTTGCGGATCGGCTGGGTTCGTTCGGCAAATCGCAAGCCGGCTGGCATCCTGCCGCCCATAATCAACCGAGATGTATTCGCCGGGTTGAAAAAGACGTAGCTTACGCACCTTCTCTGTCGAAACCCGGCTGGCGGTCAGATTAGCGACACATCCGCTAGGAAACGAAAGGCGAACGTTAGCAATATCTACTCGCCCGGACAGCACCGATATCCCGGCCGCCCGGATGTCCTCCGGCTGCTCCCGCGTGAAGCTGAGCACGATGTCCAAATCATGAATCATGAGGTCAAGGACGACATCGATGTCCAGGCTGCGCGGCGTGAACATACTGAGACGATGCACTTCGAAGAATAAGGGGACGGTGAGAGCTTTCTCGAGCGCGGTTACGGCGGGATTGAAGCGCTCGAGATGACCGGCTTGTAGAATTCGACCGTGCTCCCGCGCCAATCGCGCGAGGCGTTCGCCGGCTTCAGACGAATGCGCTATGGGTTTCTCCACCAGAACGTCGATTCCGGCTTCGAGCAGCTTGGACGCGACCTGCTCGTGCGTAACCGTTGGAGTTGCAACAATAGCCGCATCGATGGGGTGTGGAATCTGTTCGACGCCGGCGAAGGCAGGGAAGCCGTATTCCTGAGCCAGACTCCGTGCCTTGTCGAAATCCAGGTCCACAATCGCGGCGAGTTCCACATCCGGAAGTTGGCTGATCACCCGGGCGTGATTGCGCCCGAACGAACCGGAGCCAATTACCGCGACACGGATTGCCTTCATGCTTCCGGTTCTTTCAATGGGGTGTAACCAACGATCGCGATGTTGGCCTGGTTGGCTCGCTCCAGCATCTCTTCTTTGTCAAGCAAAAGCGTACGGCCAGCATCCACCGCCAACGCCGTCGTGTGCGTTTCCATCATCGTATTGACGGTGATAAGACCCGCCACGGGCACATCGAACAGCAGGTGCGCGCGCCCGCTCGAGGCTTTCACTAAGCGGAGCGGCTTGCCATTGGTGAGAGAAGCAGCGCGGCGGAGCATGGCGTCCGTGCCTTCCATGGCTTCGGCGGCAACGCACGCTTTCTCGCTGATCGCGACACTTTGCCCGATGTCGACTGAGGCCAGAACGGAAGCGACGCGACGGCCATACTTGATATCGGCTTCTTCTTCCTTTGTGGGCCCTCGGCTGGTGAGCACGCCTTCAGGAGCCAGCAGCGATTTAAGCAGACGCGTGGAATCGACCAGCTCAATGCCTTCGTCGCGCAAGACTCTTTGTATACCACCAATCAGAGCCGCCGTGTTCTTCTCTTTCAGAGAGCTCAAGAGCTTGAATAATCGCCAATCGGGCTTAATCGATGAAAAAATGCTGAGGTGCTTGACTTGACCGGTCATCATCACCTCCGAGACTTTCTCGCGTTTCAAAATGTCGATCAGTTTTCCGAGCTGGCCGATGTTGATCCAGCTGAGCGAGGGAGCGATTTGCGCGAGCTCCGGCGAGGCCTCATTTTCGATGGCGATGACTACGACTTCATGGCCCTCGCGTCTCGCGGCTTCGAGAGCGAGAAGCGGGAACCGCCCATTGCCGGCAATCATTCCGCAGCGCACGATTTTTTCTACTTGATGAAGCCGCGCTGCGAGCCGCGAATAAATTCCAACAGATGCGTGACTTCCGCGATCGGTGGAACTTCCTCTTCGATTCGCGCCAGCGCTTGCGACGTGTTCAGGCCGGCACGGGTCAAAATGCGGAATGCTGTTTGAAGAGCTTCAATGGCATCGGATGAGCAACCGTTCCGCTCCAAGCCGATGCGATTCGCGCCATACGCTTCGACCTGGTGATTCGAAGCAGTAATTGAATAGGGGAGCACATTCTGCTTGATTACGCTATAACTCCCGATCATGGCGTGGCGGCCGATACGGCAGAACTGGTGAATCGCGCTCAGGCCGCCGATGTTGGCGTAATCTTCGACGATTACATGCCCCGCGAATGTTACTCCATTCGCGAGAATTGCGTGATTTTTAATAATTACGTCGTGGGCGACGTGTACGTAGGCCATCAGGAGATTGTCGTCGCCGATCGCAGTGAGCATTCCCCCGCCTTCGGTACCCCGGTTGATGGTGACAAATTCCCGGATTGTGTTGCGATTGCCAACGCGCGTCTCAGAAGCCTCGCCCTTATATTTCTTGTCTTGCGGCGTGACTCCGCATGAGCAATAGGGGTAGAAGACATTGTCTTCTCCGATGGCGAGCTTGCCTTCGAGATAGACGTGGGCGATGAGGCGGGTACGCGCGCCGATGGTGACGCCCTTCCCGATAATGCAATACGGACCAATTTCCGCGCTGGTTGAGATTTCGGAATCTGAATCAACGATTGCGGTCGGGTGAATTGCCATCCAAGCCGGCGCTAAGCCGCGAGCTGTTCAGTCAGCTTGCACATCAGAGTGGCCTCCGCCACGACCTGCCCGTCCACCGTCGCGGTGCCTTGCATTTTTGCGATGGTCGTCTTAAGGCGCAGCAGCTTCATCTCAATTTTTAATTGATCACCGGGAAAGACCGGCTTGCGGAATTTCGCCTCTTCGACTGAAGCGAGAAACATGATCTTGCCGCGCGTGTGCGGCGCAAGTTTCGCTACCAATATGCCGGCTACCTGGGCCATGGCCTCTATAATCAGCACTCCGGGCATCACCGGAAAGCCGGGGAAATGACCGGCGAAGTGCGGCTCATTCACGGTTACGTTCTTGATGCCGACGATGGAGTCTTCGGTGATCTCGAGAACGCGATCGACCATCAACATCGGATAGCGATGCGGCAGGATTCCCGAAATCTCTTGAAGATCCATCGATGTCATGGGAATGGGTATTATAACAACCGATGCACCCTTATGTTCGGTATGCCAATGAGAAGAAAGCAGAAATCATCGGATTGATCAAAGAGATGGTGGAGTGCGAATCGCCCAGCGACTCGCCTGCCGACGTCAACCGGCTGGTCGATTTGCTGATTGAACGGACGAAAGACATTGCGGTCGCGAAGACCATCAAATCGGAACGATACGGGAGACATCTCAGGCTCGAATTCCGGAATGGCCGGGCAACAAATGGAAAAATCCTCGGGATTGGGCATTCCGATACCGTTTGGCCGCTGGGGACTCTGCGAAGCATGCCGTGTCGCCGTGCGGATGGACGGCTGTGGGGTCCGGGCGTGCTCGACATGAAATCCGGCGTGGCGTTCTTCCTATATGCCCTTCGCGGTTTACAAGAGCTCGCCGTTCCGCTTAAGCGGAAGATTGTGCTTCTTATCGTTTCGGATGAGGAAGTCGGCAGCAAGACGTCGCGGCCGCTTACCGAGGCCGAAGCGAAGCGCAGCGATTGCGTTCTGGTGCTGGAGCCCGGAGAGGATCTGACCGGGACGTTGAAAACCGCCCGGAAGGGAATCGGGAATTACAGAGTCCTCATAACAGGTAAAGCAACCCACGCCGGGATCGATTTTAGCGGTGGCGCGAGCGCGATTCTCGAGGCGGCACGGCAGGTTGAGACGATTGCCGGATTCACCGATCTCAAGCGCGGAGTTACAGTGAACCCCGGCATCATCAGCGGTGGAACGCGAACAAATGTTATCGCGGCTGAAGCGCGGATCGACGTCGATATTCGCGCGCCGCGCGTAAAAGATGCCGAGGCTTTGGATAAGAAGTTTCGCGCGCTTCGGCCACTTGATAAACGATGCACGATCCGAGTCGAAGGCGGCCTGAATCGGCCTCCCATGCAACGCACTCCGGCAATTGCGGAGCTATTTGCAAAGGCGAAGAAAATCGGCGCTGAATTGGGCATGCAACTGGAAGAATCTTCAACCGGCGGTGGATCGGACGGCAACTTCACTGCGGCGATGGGCGTTCCCACGTTGGACGGATTAGGCGGCGTTGGTGAAGGCGCTCACGCGGTGAACGAGAGCATATTGATCGATAGAATTGCCGATCGAACCGCGCTGTTGGCCGGCCTGATCGCGGGACTTTAGCCGCCAAGCGCCGCTTCCTAACGGGCGCGGTTCTGTTTCGTTCTGAACCGCACGCGTGAGCAAGCGGCGGACGTGGGATATTTATCTTCAGGAGGCAATAAATGGCTCAAGTAAATGCGATTCCGAAAGGCTATCATTCCGTCACTCCATACCTGGTTGTGAACGACGCGAACGGAGCCCTGGAATTCTATAAAAAAGCGTTCGGCGCCACCGTAATGGTCAAAATGCCTGGCGCCCCCGGAAAAATCGGTCACGCCGAATTCAAGATCGGCGATTCGATGATCATGCTGGGTGATGAGATGCCCGGCAGAAGCACTTCACCCAAATCGCTCGGCGGTTCCGCAGTCAGCATTTTTCTGTACGTAGAAGATGTCGATTCGGTCTTCACTCAAGCCGTGAATGCCGGCGCTAAAGCCGATATGCCG
>JBAUUG010000123.1:0-26724 GCA_049582585.1 Bryobacteraceae bacterium
ATGGAGCCGATTCTTGGGAAACGAAACTCCAGGTGCGGCGCAAACCACTTGGGATCGAGCTCATATCCAAATCGTTCGAGAACGGCGAGAGCTTCGACAAAATCCTGCTTAATGAAATGAGGAAGCAAGAAGCGGTCGTGGAGTGCCGTACCCCAGCGGACGATAGGCGCCTGATAAGGCGTCTTCCAGAACATCGCAATCAACGCCCGGACCAGCAGCAGCTCAGCTAAGCCCATTCTGACATCCGGAGCCATTTCAAAAGCGCGCAGCTCCAAAAGCCCCAGGCGCGAACCGGAGCCCTCGGGTGGGTACAGTTTGTCGATGCAGAATTCCGCGCGATGCGTATTACCGGTCATGTCTACGAGTAAATTTCGAAAGAGGCGATCTACCAGCCACGGCGAACACTCGCGCGAAGGCAACTGATTGAAGGCGATTTCAAGTTCATACAACGCGTCCATCCGCGCCTCATCAATCCTGGGATACTGGCTGGTCGGACCGATAAACGCGCCGGAAAACAGATAAGACAGCGAAGGATGGTTCTGCCAGAACGTCAGCATACTGCGCAGCAAGTCGGGGCGCCGCAATAACGGACTGTCGCCGGCAGTCGGGCCGCCGATGACGATGTGATTCCCGCCTCCGGTCGGCGCGTGCCGGCCGTCGTACATGAACTTTTCCGCTGCAAGACGGTTTTGACGCGCCTCCTCAAAGACCAGAGTATTGACCTGTTCCAGCTCGTCCCAACTGCTTGCGGGCGGAAGATTGATCTCGATTACGCCCGGGTCGGGAGTGATGCTGAAGGTTCGAAGGCGTGGATCGGCCGGGGGCGGGTACCCTTCAATCCAGACCGGCTCTTCCAGATACCGGCAGGTGTCCTCGACTGCCGTCAGCATCTCAAGGTAATCCTCGGCGCGCGGCGTATAGGGCATGAATACATGCAAGCGTCCTTGGCGCGCTTCTACACACAGAGCTGGGCGTATCGCGGGCTTTGACGGATCAGTGCCGGTAGACTCCGCCGGCAGTGGATCTTCTCCCGGCTGAATATCGAAAAGATTCATCCGATGCTCAGGGCGCGGCAGTTGCCCTCGATCCGCGAAGGGATCGCTGTCGTAGTCGTATTCAATGTCGTCAGGCGCAACCCAGGGCAGGGAATCGAGAGGCAGACGGTAGCCGATCGGTGAGTCCCCCGACATGAGAAGCAAGCGTTCCTGGCGCAAGAACCAAAGCTGGCTGGACCAGTACAAACGGCCGTCCCGCCGGCGACGGCGGATAGGCAGCACGTATCCCACCGCTTCGGCCAGCCCACGCTCGAAGACGCGCGCAAGCTCTTCACGTTGCCGCGCGTCTTGAAGCTTCGAATCGGCAGCGCTTACGTTAATAGGAAGCCGCCTCTCTCGCCAGAGATAGAAAAAAGCGTCCTCATAGGCGGGAATGATGTTGTTTGAGCTCACCTCGAGACGCTTCGTCAGCGCTTCCATAAACTCCAGGGCATCGTCCGTTCCAAAATTGTAATCGAAATCCTCCCGCGCAATGAAATCTCGGTTCTCCCATATCGGCACGCCATCCGTCCGCCAGGCGCAGGTTAACGCCCAACGCGGCAGCGGCTCGCCGGGATACCACTTGCCCTGGCCAAAATGCAGAAGCGCTCCGGGTGCCATTCGCTCCTGTATTCTTCGAATCAGCGTCACCGCGCGCTCACGCTTCAGCGGACCCATTGCATCGCCGTTCCATTGCGGGCTGTCCGGCTCGTCGATGCCGACAAACGTAGGCTCGCCGCCCATGGTCAAGCGCACGTCTTGTGCGGTCAGCTCTCGATCCACTTGGTACCCGAGATCTTGAATTCGACGCCATTGATCGGCGGTGTACGGCTTAGTCACGCGCGGCGTCTGGTTCACGCGCCGCACGGACATCGAGTAGCTGAAATCGACTTTGGATGGCTCGACTGATCCGGTGATAGGCGCGGCACTCGAGGCGTCGGGAGTCGAGGCCAGAGGGATGTGACCTTCAGCGGCGGCCAGACCTGAAGTGGGATCAAAGCCGATCCAACCCGCGCCGGGGAGAAAGACTTCCGCCCATGCATGCAGGTCGGCAGAGTCGGACGCATTGTTCGCGGGCTCTCCCGCGCCCGTTTCATCCGGCGCGAGTTGAATCAGATACCCGGAAACAAAGCGCGCCGCAAATCCAAGTTGCCGCAGGATTTCGACCAGCAGCCAGCCGGAATCGCGGCACGAGCCAGTGCGGAGGCCCAGTGTTTCCTCGCAATTTTGAATACCGGGGTTCAGCCGCACAACATAGCCGACTTCATGGCTGACACGGCTGTTCAGATCCACCAAAAAGCCGACGGTGGATTGTTTTTCAGTTGGCAGAGTGTTGAGAAAACGATCAAGCAGCGGACCGGCGGGGGATAAGGCGCGATAAGGCTCGAGATCCTTGGCCAGAGCCGGCGGGTATTCAAACGGATAACTTTGCACTTCCGGCTCGAGGAAGTAGTCGAACGGGTTGACTGCCTCAATTTCCGCAATCAGGTCAACTTCTACCTCGAACTTTTGAGTCTTGTCGGAAAAAACCAGGCGCGCCAGCGAGTTGTTGTAAGGATCCTGCTGCCAATGGATGGAGTGTTTCGCGGGAACAACTTTCATCGAATAGCTGAGAATGCGCGTGCGGCAGTGGGGCGCTGGGCGCAGCCGCACGACCTGAGGACCGAGAGTGACGGGCTTCTCGTATTTGTAAACCGTGCGATGATTCAGTGCAACCTGTATAGCCAACTCTCGATTATCGTCCTTCCCGAATCCGTTTCACGCAGCTCGCATTTGCAAATTCACTCCCCGATTTTTCGCTCGGCTTCGGCGTCGAGCAGGTGCAAGATGACGCGGAAGGGCATGCCGGAAAACTCGGGATTGTCTTCAATGTCGGCGCGAACGTCGAGAAGGGCCCGCTCGAGCAGATAAGAATAGAGCAAGATTTCCTGGTCCTGCTGAGATGCGGGCAGGTATGGCGCTCTCTTGGCGCCGGTCCAATAGCCCCGCAGGAAGGCCGCGCTGACATGGGAGTACCAGAAACGGCCCCAGACTCTGAGTGTGTGGCGAGTCAAATTCTCGTTCTGCTCCCCTGACAAAATGTGGCGCAGAGTGGATTGGGTAGCATATCCGAATGAGACCAGCATGCTGGCAACGTCGCGCAACGGGCAGCGCTTGATGCGGCGCTCACTCAGGGGCCGATCCGGATCTCCTTCGAAATCAAACATGACGACATCACCGCGGCTCATGAGCATATGCCCTAAATGCAAGCGGCCGTGAAAGCGTTGCCGCTGCGAGGTTATGCGTTGCTCGAAGACCGCACGAAATCTGGCGACGATTGCATTCTCTTGTTCAAGCACCTTCGCTGCAAGCAATCGAACATCGGCATTCATGTCCGAATACCGCTGCCGGATGAACTCGAGGCGGCGGCTGGTCAGGGCGATATATCCGTGGTAGAGGCTTTGGCGGTAGAAGTCGTTAAACGGCTCCGGCGCGAAGGCCGGGTCCGATGAGGCTTGAGCCAGGGTCAGGTGCAGCTCGGCGACTCGCTTGCCCATCAACTCAGCGAACGGCAAATAAGAGTCGATCAGCTCTGTCGCGAGCGAAGGCGGGTCTGAAAGCGCGAAGCTGAGCGAATAGAAGTTGATGGGCGCCGATTTTTGGAGATCCACATTCGAATGCTTGGAACGCTGCATCCGGGATAAGAATTCGGTCAAATGATTTCGAGTATGCTGCCACGCGTTACCCTCATTCGGAACGAAACCGTGCAGAACGGCGAAGGTGATCGGATCTCCTGAATCGGGATGAAATTCAAGCGAGCCCGCGAACGGAGCAGCGTAGGGGAACGGCTCGGACTGCCTGCCGCTGAGGACTTGACCGATTTCGACGCCCGGATGAGGTCCCGGCTCCACTCTGCGAAGAAGCTTCAGTACGAAACGCTCACCGTATCCGATGGAGGTATTGATTTCCGACAAAAGGAATGGCGAAGGCTCGAGATTGGGATGCGTAGGCCCCCACAAATGACGGAATTGCCGGTTACGCTGCGCAAGCAGCACGCCATGCTGACCGGCCAACTTTCTGCGTCGGGCAAACGCGTCGAGCAAAGCGGTGCAGAATTCATCGCTGTAAAGAGCGCTATAGAGAAGCATTCGCGAGCCGTCTGAGGCGTGCAGCTCGACAATGATGGAATCCGGATGTTCTTCGAGAAGGATTTGGGCTTCATCACCGCGCGCGCCGGCGACGGGAACAACGTAAGTCTCCGGATCGCCGCTGGTGTAGTCGATGCGAACCAGCAGAATAAAATGCTTCTCTTCGATGACGGGGATCACTTCCGAGATATCCGTAGAGTGGATGCGGCGGTCCTTGGAGCGAAACCAGCGCCGGGTATTTAAGAAGTTCGGCAAAACGGCGGCTATATTGGCCGAATTATTGGCGTCCCACATGGCTGAGAGCGCCGTTACGGCCACTACAGGGATATCCTGTTCATGCGCCTGAACCGAAGGCGCCGCGATGGTGAGCGGAACGGCCACTTGCTCGAGTGAAAACCAAAAAAACGAGTTGGGCCCCAACGTGAGCGGATAGTAACTCTCACCGACGATAGGAAAATCAGTCCGGCCGAACATTTCAACCGGGGTATATCCGCGATACTTTCGGAGATCGAGCTCAACCGCCTGGGCGAAGCGGGACAAATTCGCCACAACGAGAATCGTCTCCTCCTGATATCGCCTGAAATAAGCGAGAACCCGCTGATTTGAGGGCTGGAGAAATTCGATGGTGCCTCTACCAAACGACTTGTATTCTTTCCGGAGCGCGATGAGGCGTTTCGTCCAGTTGAGAAGAGAGTGCGGATTTTCCTGCTGCGACTCTACATTGAGCGATTCGTAATGATACGCCGGGTCAATGTTGACGGGAAGATACAGTTTCTGAGGATTCGCCGAGGAGAAGCCGGCATTGCGATCGGGACTCCATTGCATGGGGGTGCGCACGCCATTGCGGTCGCCAAGATAGACGTTGTCGCCCATGCCGATTTCGTCACCGTAGTAGACGACCGGCGTGCCGGGCATGGAGAACAGGAGCGCGTTCATGACCTCAATGCGGGGGCGATCGTTGCCGAGCAGGGGAGCGAGACGGCGGCGGATACCCAGATTGATACGGGCACGCTGGTCGGAGGCGTAGACCCGATACATATAGTCGCGCTCTTCATCGGTGACCATCTCGAGAGTGAGCTCGTCGTGGTTTCTCAGAAACATCGCCCACTGACATGTTTCCGGAATGGTGGGAGTGCGGTTCAAGATCTCGACGATGGGGAGCCGGTCTTCGAGACGCAGCGCCATGAAGAGCCGGGGCATCAAGGGGAAGTGGAAGTTCATGTGGCACTCGTCGCCATTGCCGAAATAAGCCACGGCATCTTCAGGCCACATGTTGGCTTCGGAGAGAAGCATGCGATTCGGGTAGCCCGAATCGAGATGTTCGCGGATCTCTCTCAAGAACTGATGGGTTTCGGGCAGGTTCTCGCAACTCGTATTCTCGCGTTCGTACAAGTAGGGAATGGCATCGAGGCGGAAGCCGTCCACTCCCATCTCGGCCCAGAAATCGAGCGTGTGCATGACGGCGCGGCGGACCAGCGGGTTATCGAAATTGAGATCGGGCTGATGAGAAAAAAAGCGGTGCCAGTAATAGGCTTTGGCGACCGGATCCCAGCTCCAATTCGAAGGCTCGAAATCCTTAAAGATGATGCGAGTGCCGGCGTACTTATTGGGGTCGTCACTCCAAACGTAGAAATCACGCCATCGGGAGCCAGGCTGGCCTTTGCGCGACTTCTGAAACCAGGCGTGCTGGTCGGAAGTATGATTTATGACGAGCTCAGTGATGACGCGCAGGCCGCGCCGGTGAGCTTCTCTCAGGAATGCCTGGAAATCCCGAAGCGTGCCGTAGGAAGGATGGACGCTGCGGAAGTCGGAAATATCGTACCCGTCGTCTTTCCAGGGGGATGGAAAAAACGGCAACAGCCAGATGGCGGTGACGCCTAAATCTTCGAGATAATCCAGCTTTTCGGTTAGACCGCGAAAATCTCCCATTCCGTCGGCATTGCTATCGCGCAACGCCCTGACGTGAACTTCATAAATGATCGCGTCTTTATACCAGAGAGGGTCATCTTCCAGCCCGCTGAGTATTTGCGAATGATGCATGCGGTTTCGCGTGATCTAACCAGCGGAGGAACTGCCCGACTTCATGAACATCTGACAACAAATATTCGGCGTGCGTTTCGGCGTGCTCGCCGACTCTGATGGTAATGCCTTCGGGTATGGCGGTGAACGCGTCCTCGTCCGTGACATCGTCTCCTATATAGATAGGTAGCGACTGAGGTGGCAGAATCTCCCTGGCAATCCATTTCACGGCGTTTCCCTTATGCCAGTTGACCTGCGGCCTGACTTCCACAACCATCCTCCCGTCCCGGCAACCAAAGGACTTGGAACGTTTCACGGTGCTTAAGGCGACGTTGCGAACCCAATCGTGCAGGTGCTCGGTTACGCGGCGAAAGTGGACGCTTAAGGTGAGGCCTTTGTCCTCGATTTCGAGGCCATCTGTGTCGCAGAGCGCCAGCCTGAGTTGAAGCAGCAGAGACCGTAGCTCGCGGCGAAGGGCTTCGGCCCGGGGTTCGCGGAAACGGATCGAACGGCACTCGATTTCGAGACCGTGATTTCCTACGTAAATGACATTATCCAAAGCGGCGCGATCACGGACGTCGGCGAGAGCGCGGCCGCTCACGATAGAAATAATGAAATCGGCGCGGGCATTCAGCGTTTCGAGAGTGGAACGGATATCCGGATCAAGGGCGGCATCTTTGGGGTTGAGAACGATGGGCGAAACGGTGCCGTCGAAATCCAGAAACAAAGCAAGGCGCTCCGCGGATGCGACACGCTGCTGGACCAGGGCCAAATTCTCGAGCAGCGGGATAGAAGGACGGACCTGCTGCGCGAGGGTCATACGGCAAGTCCTACTCTAGCCGAGTGCAACGTCGCGGATTCCAAAATCGACCGTGAGTACGCTTCGTCAAAGTCTTCCGGAAACTCGATCTTGGCCAATTCAGAAAGAAATTTCCCAGCCCAGCGATAAACGTTACTGTGTTCGACGGCCTCGCGCATTTTACGCATGCGGCGGCGGCGCTCGTCGAGAGGCATCCGTAGAGCCTCGCGGCAAGCTTCCGCTCCTTCCTCGATAGAAAACGGGTTGATCAGCAGGGCGTCCTTCAGCTCCTGGGCCGCGCCGGCAAATTGACTTAGAATCAATACGCCATCTTCGTCGACCCGGCTGGCCACAAACTCCTTAGCGACTAGATTCATGCCGTCGTGCAGGGAGGAGACGACACAGAAATTCGCGAGCCGATGCAGCGCAATCATCTCAGGCTGAGCGTAGTGTTTCTTGATAAGGATGATGGGACGCCAGGAGCCGGTTCCCCAGCGGAGATTGATTTGCGCGGTGAGGCACTCGACCTCAGTTTCAATTTGCCGGTAGGCGGGCAGATCCGACCGGCTCGGAACAGCGATTTGGACGAAGACTACTTTGCCCCGATACGCCGGATTCTGTTCGAGCAACCTGTTGATAAACCGGAGGCGTTCCGGAATGCCTTTGGTGTAGTCCAGCCGGTCAATGCCGATTCCAAGCAGTTTACCGCTGACGGAGAGTTCTTTCCGCCAGGTACGCATGTGACCGGCGACAGCCTCGGATTCGGCAGCTTCAACGTGATCCCCGAAATCGATGCCTATGGGAAATGGGCGCACGAATGTGGAGTGCCCGCCGCGGCAGATTTCCGAGCCTGACCGGTCGACTCGGGCTTCGAGTGAACAATCGACCGTTTCGAGGAAGTTGTCGCAATGATGCTGGAGATGGAAGCCCAGAAGATCGTTCCCCAGCAATCCATCCAGAATCTCTTCTTGCCATGGGAATGAACGAAAGACTTCCCGATTCGGCCACGGGATGTGCCAAAACTGGGCGATTACGAGATTCGACCGCGCGTTGCGGAGCATTCGCGGCAGCAGCGCGAAATGGTAATCCTGGATGAAAACGAACGTGGGTTCGTTACCGGCTTCGTCGAGGACTGCTTCCGCGAAACGCTCGTTGACCCGGCGATAAATGTCCCAATGATCGGGGTCGAAGAGGGGACGCGTAAACGCGACGTGGCAGAGCGGCCACAATCCCTGATTCGAGAGACCGGAGTAATGTCCCTCTTCCTCGTCCTTGGAAAGCCAGATTCGCCGGAGCGCATACTCCGGGTGGTCGGGAGGAACTTGAACGTGGTCAAAACGATCAACGGTTTGGCGGTCGGCGTTACCGCTGCCGTGAGCGATCCATAGACCGCCGCAGGCGCGCATGACGGGGTCGAGCGCGCTCGCCATTCCGCTGGCTGGCTGAATGCATTCGATCTCGGCGCCAACACGCCCCTCAACCCGCCGATGTTGAAAGGGCTCGCGATTCGAGACGACGATCAGGCGATAGCCGTCGAGCTTGGTTCGGACGAAGTCGTTGAGGGCCTGACGGGTCCACACCTTTTATTAAGCTCCTTTCATTTGTCGTTAGATGCCCGATTGAGTGAAGCGTTTCCAGGCAAGTGGAAGTTCGAGGAGGCTTTCTTAATATTAGTTCATTTTGATGAAGGTTAGTGGTTACTCGATTCGGGTGAGCTGAAGGCGATCAAGAAGTGCGCGGTTCACGTCGGGGTTCATGTTTTCGTCGTAAGGTTCGAACCTCAGCTCGAATTTGTGCGCACCGGCACTCAGTGGAATGATCTGGCGGCTGCTGAGGCCCCAGTCAGACCATTTGTCCGTGCCGCGTTGAGGGAAGACGATGGCGCCGATGAACTTGCCATCGACGAACAGAGTGCGAATGGCGCACTTGTTTTCCGTGTTGATAGGGCCGCTGCCGTTGGCATACCGAAACGCGATCGCGAAACGGCCGGGGACGGGAAGAGTCGCGTCGAAGACGACATCTGTGTTCGTCGTGCGGGTCAGATCAAGATCACCAGTCTTGATAATCACAGGTGGAGCGCTGACGACTATCGGCTCGCTTTCGAAAGAAGCTGTTGAGCCCGAGACGGCGCTGACCTGGTATTCGGAATATTCGGCTTCGGCCGGTAAAGTGAAAGACGTTTCCTGGGTGGTGGCGACGGGCTTGGAATTCCGATACATCCGATAGCTGGTTGCGCCGGTGATCGCGTTCCAAGTTGCGCGGTCCCCGTTCTTCTCGACGATGGGCGTATCCGGGGCGACCAGCGGATCGACATGATCGACCGGTAAATTCCTTAACTGGTCATCAGCCATGCGAATCTTTATGGTGTGTGACCCAGTGATGCCGGCGGGAATGAAGGGCCGCGCGGGCCGGCCATCAAGAGTGACGGAGCGAATGGTTGCGCCGTGGCCCTCGATTTCAAATGAGAGAACGGCGTTGCGGTACTGGAAGTTGGCGAGCTGCTTGGAGCCGCTGAACTCAGCGGGAATGACGGGATGGAGGAGAATGCCGCCGGGTTGGAACTCCATGCCGATGAGTACCCGGTAGACCATGGCGAGGTTGCCGGCAACGCTCCAGAGCTGGCGATCGGAATTGATCTCAGTCCCAACCGGGCTGCCGGAATCGGCCACCATATTCTCCTTGTCGGTGAGGAACAAGGCCGCAGCGCGATAAATATCGGTCATGCCTTCGACCAGCGCGGAACCATCCTGCCGTTTAGCGGCGGCGAGATTCCAGAAGGCCTGAACAAAGGGCCACACCGCATTGTTGTGGTACGGCGGGATGCCCGGCGTCTCGGGATAAACAGAGGGGATGCCGTATTCCATGACCGGGACCGACTTAAGCATGGAATCCTGACGCGCGGGCTCCGGGATATCGAATAAGATGGTGAGCGCTTCGCCAAGGGCTTCCGAACGCGGCGAAAGGCTGAGGAAATCGCGGCCGTAGAGGTACTGGCCGTAGTAGGCCCGGCTCTCGATCCAAAGAAGGCGATTCATGGCTGAGCGGATACGACGGGCAACGGCAATATACCGTGCATCTGGTTCTCCGAGCAGACGAGCCATGGACGCGAGAATTTCATACGTGCGATAGTGCACGGCGTTGGTACCGAGAGCTTGGGCGCTATAAATATCGGCGGGCTCCATCCAGCGCGGATAGGTTTGCTCGCGCCAATCGAGAAACGACGATTCGCCAAGAGCGAGACCAGTCTCTCGCGAGAAGACGACGTGCTCGTCGTCATCGGCGGAGTTTCGGATGATGGTGAAGCTCTTGCGGAGCCAATCGCGATCGCCGGTGACTTGAAAGATCTCCCAGGCAGCGAGCGCCCAGGTCATGCGATCGGACGAGCAAGGCCACGAGCCGCCAGTTCCGGTGTCCTGAACGATGCGATCGCGCTTCACTTTGGCGAGCAGGCTGCGCTTGGCGGCTTCGGGCGCGATGATGGCGAGCGACAGCAGAGTGCTGAAGCTGACATCCCGCGTCCAGACGCCTTCCCACTTCGCGCCGGCCATGAGCGCGCCGTCGGGGCGAGTGTCTTTTTGCAGTTCCTCGAGCGCCATGTTGTAGAGAGCGTCGATCAGCGGGTAAGTGGAGTGGAATTGCGGATAGCGGGATAGGTCGGCTTGGAGTTTCCAGTGAGCGGATTGAGGAGGGCCGCCGGTCGGGTTGTAATTCGATTCGATCTCAGTTGGCGACAGAGCGCGGGCGGAGTATTCGCCCTGGACCACTTGATCGGCGGAGAGGGTGTAGTGGGGCGCCTGATAGATCGGACGGGTACTCTGAGCGAGGCAAGGTGCGGCCGCGAGAAGACAAAAAATCGCAAGTCTTTTCATGATGAAGCCCTCTTTCCGGTGACTTCATACATCATGCGCCACCCTCATTTCGGGGGTATCGTCATTTCTTCCTTGACATAGCCTTCCAGATCCAGCATGATCCTGTAGGTGCGAAGGTTAACCACGTTATGAATCTTGTTTTCTCAACTGGATTTCTGGTCCCGCAAATGCTGGGCAGCCTGGATTATTTCCGCGAAGGTCCGGCAAATTACCCTGACGCGCTCTTCTCAACCGTCCCGATTATTGGCCAAATCTCAGATCGGGCGAGAGCGCTTGCCAGTCAGATCGTGCAAAAGTTTCCCGCCGGCCCGGTGCATATTATTGCGCACAGCATGGGCGGCTTAGACTCGCGCTTTCTTATTTCACAAGACGTGCAAGGCTTGGCATCCGCTGGACGCATCGCGTCGCTCTCGACCATCGCCACTCCGCATCTGGGGAGCGCGGTGGCCGATTTCATAGCCGCGCCGCAGGACCCGCTAAACATTCCCGTTCAAATCCTGTATGAGACCATCACCGCCGCTGTGGAAGCCATGGGCATGCCCGTGGGAGCGCTGGCGAATCTGACCACAACGTACTGCGCGACGTTCAACGCGCAGAATCCCGATCGGCCCGGCGTTCGATACTTTTCATACGCGGGCGTGGGACTTTACAATTTTTTTCTGAAGCCTACCCATACGTATCTGCAATTCGTTGGACGCACTCCAGATCAGGTACAGAACGACGGGATGGTGACCCTTGCTTCCGCCAATCACAACGGCTTGACCGAGCCACCCTGGGCGGCTGACCACGTTTCCGAGATCGGGTGGCAAATCGACCGTCCGCTTTTCAAGGGTGACTTCGATTATCTGGCGGCCATCGCTCGCATTGTTGAGAGGTTGCAAGCGCTTTGACGATTCGTCGCGTTATTACTGCGTGCCTTTCAGCGCTGGGCTTGATTCTATTTCAGAGCTGCGCGCATAAAGCTGAAATCGGCCGCGTGCAGGACGAAGCGAGACGCGCTAATCGCAGCGCTGCTTCGATGCTTGCCGCGGACGAGGATTATTTCCATGACATGGATGGCGGGATTGGCCTGACCGCTGACGAGATCAAGGGCCGGAACAACTGGATTGTTTGGACCGGCGGCAACGATCGTTTTTGGGATCTGCTCTCGAACTCCACTTTCGGGACAGTGGATTTTCTCAAGACGCTGTCGTCCTATCCGGGGTTGAAGTTCAGCCGGGATAACCGGTGGAATTATCTCGGGCTTGTCAACGAGCCTTGCTTCGAGAAGGCAACCGGCCCCAATCCCAACCGCTATGGCTTGTGGTTTGATGAGCGCCGTTCCGATTGTCCGCCGGATCCATTCGAGAACGAAAGCAAATATCCAGGTGTCAGGATCGGCGCCCGCGGGAAAAACATTCCCGCTGGATCCTTTTATGGATACGCGACGGGCATTGTGGGCTTGCGTCTTTTCCCAAATCCAAAATTCGATGAAGCCGCGGCTAAGAAGTGGGATGCCAAGCGATTCTATGACGATCCCAAGTATTATCTTTCCAAAGATCTCGTGAGACCGTACCGTGTCGGGATGTCCTGCGGATTCTGCCACATTGGCCCGAACCCGATCAAGCCTCCTCAAGATGCGGAGAATCCGAGATGGGAGAACTTGAGCTCGAATGTGGGAGCGCAGTATTTTTGGATCGACCGCATTTTCCCGTGGGCGGCCGATGAGAGCAGCTTCGTAGTTCAGATATTCCACACGTCGCGGCCAGGCTCATTGGACACTTCGCTTATTTCGACCGACAACATCAACAATCCACGGAGCATGAACGCGGTCTACTATCTGGGACCGAGGCTCGAGGAGGCGAAACGCTGGGGCAAGGAGACCTTGGCGGGCGGAGGGCTGAATAACAGACAGTTCAACGACTACGTCAAGAGCGGATTGCTCACCACATTTTTTCAACCTCCGAACACGGTTTGGTCGCCGCGAGTTCTAAAGGACGGCGCGGACTCGGTGGGAGCGCTTGGCGCTTTGAATCGCGTGTTCCTGAATATCGGCCTGTTCAGCGAGGAGTGGCTGTTGCATTTCAACCCGCTGATTGGGGGAAAGCGGCCCTCCCCGATTGAGATTTCCGTGGCGCGGAAGAACTCCGCCTACTGGGAGGCGACGGAATCGCAAACACCGGATTTGGCGTTGTTCTTCCTTAAAACGACCAATCCGCATCATCTGAAAGACGCTCCGGGCGGTGAAGCATATCTTTCGAAGGACACGGCGCAGCTTAAGCGGGGAAAGATTGTGTTTGCCGAATACTGCGCGCGCTGCCATTCGAGCAAGGTTCCAACTCCCGCGGAAGGACTGGATCCGAACGGCTGCTCGGGAGCTCAATATCTCGACTGCTGGAAGCGCTACTTTCAGTGGACGAAAACGGACGCCTTCAAATCGAAGATGCGTGAGATTGTTCTCGCGGACGATTTTCTCGACAACAATTTCCTTTCGACGGACCAGCGCGTGCCGGTGACTTTTCTTGGCACGAATGCATGTAGTCCTCTGGCGAGCAATGCGATTGCCGGAAACATCTGGGACAATTTTTCCTCGCAGACCTACAAGAGTCTGCCTTCGGTCGGCTCAATCACAGTGTATGACCCGTTTACTGGAGAGCCGAGATCGTGGCAGATGCCTGCAGGCGGGCGCGGTTACACGCGTCCCCCATCGCTCGTCAGCCTATGGTCCACGGCGCCGTTCCTGCTGAACAACAGCGTGGGGAAATTCAATCCAAGCCCAGCGGTGGAAGCGCGGATGGATTCCTTCAACGATTCGATCGAGAAAATGTTGTGGCCGGAGAAGCGGGATCAAGACAAGTTCCTGGGCGACAAAATTCCGGGCCTCATTGACCGCACCACCCAACCCAGTTACTTGAGAGTCCCCGTTGGTTATCTGCCGGATTATCTGCAGCCGCTGATTGAGCCTGGAGATCGTTTTCTTCCCACGCTCTTCGACAAGAGCGGCATTCAGATTGGCCCCATTCCCGCAGGCACGCCTGTGGACCTGCTGGCGAATCTCGAGCTTATTTCCGAAAGCTCCGATCCCGCCACGCGCCTCGATCACGATCGCAGAATGCTTCAGCTGCTTCTGAAGATCAAGCACGATCTGAAGAATCTGCCGCAGGGGGCGAGCGATGAGCAGGGCCGGCAGGTGTTTCGAAACGTCGCGGACCAGCTCTTTGCGATGAGTAAATGCCCGGATTATATTGTCAATCGCGGCCATTATTTCGGGACCAGTTATGCCAAAGGCGGCGAGGCCCCGTTGAATGATAGCGATAAGCGGGCTTTGATCGAATTTCTCAAGACGTTCTGAGCGAACCAAGGGTCGACTGTGAACGGCGGGGATTTCGAGTACATTGTCGTAGGTTCCGGCGCGGGTGGAGGACCGCTCGCGGCGAATCTGGCGAAGTCCGGTTTTAAGGTATTGCTCCTCGAGGCGGGGGGCGATTCGTGTTCCGAGTGTGATGCCGGACGTCTGATGTACGAAGTGCCGATCTTTCACGGCCTTTCCACCGAATACGGTGAATGCGCATGGGACTTCTTCGTGCGGCATTATTCGGACGAGGGGCAGCAGAAACGGGATTCGAAATTCGTTCCCGAAAAAGACGGGGTCTGGTATCCTCGCGCAGGCACTCTAGGCGGCTGTACGGCGCACAACGCCATGATCACCGTCATTCCGCAAGACAGCGATTGGAATTACATCGCGCAAGTAACGGGCGACGATAGCTGGGAGGCGGAGAAAATGCGCGGCTATTTCGAGCGGGTCGAGAACTGCGGCTATGTCGCACGGTCTGGCTCGCTGAAGTATGAAGCGGAAGGTGTTGCATCCTCAGTCACCGAGCTCCTCAAAGGCAAAGAAGATTGGCGCGACTGGGCGCATGGGCATGGTTTCAGCGGTTGGCTTACAACCAG
Source organism: Bryobacteraceae bacterium (assembly GCA_049582585.1). GTDB lineage: Bacteria > Acidobacteriota > Terriglobia > Bryobacterales > Bryobacteraceae > Bog-105. The sequence continues at coordinate 14,780 of JBAUUG010000123.1, forward strand.
CGAGACAGATCCTAGATTGGTAATCAAGGATCCCGAGATTGTCGCGATGCTGCTGGATGCGGTGGGGGAGTCATTGCGAGATCACATCGGACATCCAGTCCTGAACGTAGAGACGCGTTTCGATCCGAATGATTCGAGGAACGCGGCCGACAGCCCGGAGGGGATAGCCCTTACGCCGCTCGCCGTCTTGAACGGCAAGCGAAATGGTCCGCGCGATTATCTCTTGAGCGTCAAAAAGCAATATCCGGATAACCTGACGATGAAACTAGGCGCTCTAGTGACTCGCGTATTGTTTGAAGGCACCCGCGCGATTGGCGTGGAATTTCTGGAAGGACGCCATCTCTATAGCGCAGATCGGCAGGCAAATGGGAAGGCGCTGTCAGCGCGACGGCAGGAAGTACGCGCTTCGCGGGAAGTGATTCTGTGCGGCGGCGCGTTCAACAGCCCTCAATTGCTGATGCTTTCAGGCGTGGGTCCGCGCGCGGACCTGGAGCAGTTTGGGATTCCGGTTATCGCGGATCTACCAGGAGTGGGGCGCAATCTTCAGGACCGGTATGAGATCGGAGTGGTTTCGGAATTTACTCGTCCGTTCAGCCTGCTTCAGGGGGCAAGCTTCGCGCCTCCTCAACCTTCGGGTCCGCCGGATCCGTATTTCGAGCAATGGGAGAAGGGCAGCGGGATTTACGCCTCAAACGGTGCGCTGATCGGGATCGTCAAGCGGTCCGCGCCGGAAAAGAAAGATCCGGACCTTTACATTTTCGGCCTGCCCGGGTTCTTTAGAGGTTATTTCCCCGGGTACTCGACGCAGGGCGAACGTTTCCATAACCGGTTTACATGGGCGATATTGAAGGCGCGAACCAACAACACGGCGGGACGCGTTACGCTGCGCTCGAGCGATCCGGCGGTAACGCCTCGCATCGAATTCCATTATTTCGATGAAGGAAACGACGCGAGCGGCGCCGATCTTGATGCCGTGGTGAACGGCGTAGAATTCGTGCGGGACATGAACCGACGCCTAGGAATCGCGGGATTGATCAAGAACGAGTTAGTGCCGGGCGCGGCTTATGAGACGCCGGAGAAGGTGCGGGAGTTCATTCGAAATGAGGCCTGGGGCCATCACGCCTCATGCACGAACAAAATCGGCGCCGTTGACGATCCGACGGCCGTGCTCGACAGTAATTTTCGGGTTAGAGGGACGCAAGGCCTTCGAGTTGTGGATGCCTCGGTGTTCCCGAAAATACCTGGATACTTCATTGTTTCGGCGGTATATATGATTAGCGAGAAGGCCGCTGAGGCGATTGCCCGTGACGCAACGGCTAGAACAGCCACGATGCCGGCATAGGAGGAAAATTTGCCACGTAAGCTTGTCTTGATTCACGGATACAGTGACCAGGGTCCCTCTTTCAACAACTGGGCGGGTAAGCTCCGGAACGCTGGAATTGACGCGCAGCAGATTAATATCTGTAACTACATATCGCTTAACAATGAGATCACTGTTCCGGACATCGGGGAAGGCCTCGCGCGGGCGGCCGATGATTTGAAGTGGGATCCCGACCAGGAATTCGATGCGATTGTGCATTCGACCGGGATGCTGGTTCTGCGCGCATGGCTTTGTAACAACCCGAAACGGCAGAAACGCCTCAAGCACCTGATCGGGCTGGCACCAGCCACCTGGGGATCGCCGCTGGCGCATGAGGGCCGCAGCTGGCTTGGCGCAATTGTCCGCGGCAATAAGCAGTTCGGGCCGGATTTTCTAAATGCGGGAGACTTGATTCTCGATGCTCTGGAGCTAGGGAGCCGTTTCACCTGGGACCTTTCTCATCGCGATCTCTTATGCGAGACGCCGCTATTCACGAATGGACCTGACTCGCCCTATGTGGCAGTGTTCATCGGCAACCAGGCGTATCCGGGCATCAAGGAGCTGATCGATAAGCCGGGAACGGATGGAACGGTGCGCTGGGCGGGGTGTTCACTGAACACTCGGAAGTTCACGGTAGATCTTCGCAGAGCCGCCGCGCCTGAAACCAGGATGCAAGCCATGCCGTGGGCCGAGGGCCGGCTATATGTGCCGATGTTTGCCGTTGAAGGCAAGAACCACGCCACGCTACTCGATAATCCGGAAGACGATTTGGCTGCCATCGTTGCTAAGTTCTTGAACGTCTCCTCCGAAGATCAATATGACCAATGGCTGCAAGAGACAACTAAATGGAACGCGCCAGCTCTTGAGAAGATGAAGCAGGACGCGAGCGGACCATTTGACGGATGGCAGCAGTTTGTCATGCATGTTGTCGATGAATACGGAGAACCCGTCCCGGATTACGTTGTCGATTTGTATACGGAGGATCCGTCCAATTTACAAGGCGACGATTTGACTGCCGCGGAGGTCGAGGGCTTCGATCTTGACGTGCATGCCTACGCAGCCGATCAAAGCTTCCGCTGTTTTCACGTGCGAATTCCGCCGAACACGATGACGAACGGCATGGGGGGACTATGGATGCGGCTCACGGCTTCGTCCGGCACCGATTTGCTCGCTTACCAGGGCTACGTTTCCGGCTTAGAAACGATCACGGAGGAAACGCCGGTGATTCTCGATATCTCTCAGGTCGCAAGCGGGCCGGACACATTGTTTTCGCCATTTACAACGACTTTGGTGGAAATCAAGCTCAACCGTGAACCGCTGCCGTTTACGGGACAGACGAAGGTGATGAAGATGGCTCTCTACAATCCGAACAGTTGATGTACTGACCGGTCATTCGCTTCGGAGCGCCTCGACCGGGTCAACCGACGAAGCGCGAAGGGCTGGCAAATATCCGGCAATGACACCGGTGGCAGCGATAAGACAGCAGGCGATTGCGAGAAGCGCTGGATTATGCGGGGTGACACCATAGAGCATTTTCGTCAAGAGGCGATCTGCGGCTATAGCGCCGGCTAATCCAATCACGAGACCAATGAAAACGAGGGTCATGGCTTGCTTGAGGACCATGCCCAGCACCATGCCGCGATCGGCTCCGATGGCGATGCGAACACCAATTTCGCGCGTACGCTGAAGAACCGAATAGGCCATAACGCCATAGAGACCCACAACGGTCAGCAGCAGCGCGATACCGGCAAAGCTGCCCAACAGCAGCATGTGAAAACGGGGACTCGCGATGGCGGAAGACAGCAGGTCATCCATGGTACTGACTTCGAACATAGGCACTTGCGGATCCAGTGAGGCGACGGTCATTCTAGCCGCTGATTCAAGCGCAAGCGGGGGAAGCGAAGTCCGCAAGATAAGCGACATCACGGTAAACGGCAGCTGCTTGTGAGGCAAATAGTAGATCGGCTCGGTATCTGGGGATAATGCGGCTTGCTTCGCGTTGCCGACAAGTCCAACGATTTCGCGGACGGGGCTGGCGCCATTGGCATCGGCTGTGCCCACGCCGGGAATTATGCGCTTGCCGATGACGTCCTCGCCGGGAAAGAATTTGTCTGCGAACGCCTTATTGACCACCAGCACAAGAGGGGCCTTCGCGTCATCGCGCTCGGTGAACGCTCGCCCTTTGATGAGAGGGATTCCCAACGTGATGAAGTAATCCGGAGTCACGATTGCCAGGTCAGAATGAGGCTCCTTGGAAGGAGAAGTCGGCCGCTCCTGGATATTGAAGGAGATATCCACGCGATCTCCAGTCAGGGGAAGAGGGCCGCCAGCCGCGGCGCTCTTGACACCAGGCAAACTGCGCAGCTTTTCCAATAACGTGCTGTAGAACGTGATTTGCTTGGAATCCGGATACTGAGTATCGGGAAGGCTCAATCGGAAAGTGAGTAGATGATCGGGGCGGAATCCCGGATCTCTGAGCTCGAGATGGAGAAAGCTCGAGATCAACAGTCCCGCCCCGCTGAGGAGTATCAGGCCGAGCGTGATCTGCGCGATAACCAATGCGCCGCGCAACCGATTATGTCCACGCGCCAAGCCGCGCGTGCCTTCTCTCAAAGAGGCAATCAGCTCTACCTTGGCCGCTTGGATGGCGGGGGCGAAACTGAACAGCACGGTCGTGACAAGAGCGAGCATCATACAAAAGCCGAGCACCGGTCCGTCGATGCTGGCCTGGGCGAGGCGCGGGATGGTGTTTCCCGCGAGGGGCAAAATGGCACGCATGCATGCGAACGCGAAAAGCGCTCCGGCCATGCCTCCTAAAACCGCCATCAACAGGTTTTCGGTCAGCAGTTGGCGAACGATGCTTCCGCGCGATGCGCCGATAGCGGCGCGAACTGAGAATTCGCGGCTGCGTTCCGCAGTGCGGGCGAGCAGAAGATTGGCCACGTTGGCGCAAGCGATGAGCAGCACCAATCCCACGGCGCCCATGAGAATGAATAGCGGTTGCCGCGTATCGCCAACCAGCGCCTCGAGCGCGGGGCGGATAGAAACCTGCGTAATATTCGAGTTTTGATCGGGATATTGCTTGGCAAGCGAGGCGGCAACTCCGTCCATTTGCGCCTTCGCTCGCTCAATGCTCACTCCGGGCTTGAGGCGCGCGATGGCACGCATCAGCCATGCGCCACGTTGTTCGGTCAGCGGCTGGCCTTCGGTGACAAAAGCGTCCCATGCGATCGTGGTCCAGAGCTGATTCTTTTGGTTCTCAACGGGGAAATGGAATCTTGGTGGGGCAATTCCGACGACAGTGAACGATTGGCGATCGATTTCCACGGATCGCCCGATGATTCCGCGGTCTCCACCGAATTGGGCTTTCCACAATTCGTCACTGAGTATGACGACGTGCGTCCCGGGCTTTTCTTCGTCAGGCCGGAAGCCTCGGCCCAGCGCGGGTTTCATACCGACGACCGGGAATAGATCCCAGGAGACGATCTCGCCATCGAGATGCACCGGCTGGCCCACGCCGGTCAGAGTGAATTCACTATTGCGATAACAAACCAGATGTTCGAAGACGCGGTTGTAGCGCCGGAAATCGAAGAAGTTGGGATAGGAGAGCGTAACAGGAAACTGAGGCCCTGCTGTAATCAAGGATCGGAAGGATACCAGGCGCTCCGGCTGTGCGTATGGGAGTGGGCGAAGCATGACCGCGTTTATGACGCTAAAGACGGCGGTGTTTGCGCCGATGCCCAAGGCGAGCGTGACGATGACGGCCAGCGCGAAGCCCGGTGATTTGCGCAGTTGACGAATGGCATAGCGCAGGTCGGCGAAAAAGGTCTCAACCAGCGGCCAGCGCCAAGTCTCGCGGCTACGCTCCTCGAGCAGCGTGACATTGCCGAATTGCCGGCGGGCTAAGAATTCGGCATCTGAACGGGGGACGCCGTCATTCACGAGCTCATCGATCTTTTCGCTGAGGTGCTCGCGGATCTCTTCGGAAGCGTCATTGTGGAGTTGGCGTCGAGAAAAGATTCGTTCGATCCAGTTCATGGTTCCACCGGCGCCAAGACGCGCCTGATTCCTTCCAGCATTCGCTCAAAGCTCGAAACCTGATGTTTGAGGCGCTTGGCGCCGGCAGGCGTAATTTTGTAGATCCGTACGCGCCGATTAGTGGATGAGATGCCCCAGTTCGCCTCCACTAAACCTTCCTTGAGCATTCGCTGGAGAGCGGGATAGAGCGAGCCTTCTTCGATTTGAAGCAGGTCGTCGGAGGTTGCTTTGATGTGTTGAGCGAGCGCATACCCGTGCAACGGCTGGCGTCTGAGAGTCTGAAGTATCATCATTTCCAGCGCGCCCGGAAAGAGGTCCCGTTCCTCATTGTCCATATAAGATTACTCTATGCCTAGACCAAAATAGCCTATTCCGGGATTCTGCGTCAAGCAGGAAGATGGACGCTTCACGCTGCCTGGGAGTGCAGGAGCGGGTCGGCTGAGACGATGGAAGGCGCAGTTGAAAATTCGAACCCATTTTCGGAAGGGGCTGGATGGGTTTCGGGCTGGGTTGGGGCCGCTACGCTGTTCAGGGGGGCACGCAGTTGTTCGGATTCGGCTTCCTTGGTCTTGCGCTCGGTCTGGAGCCGGCGCAGCTCGGCCGTATCCTTGTCGCGGCGGCGATGCAGGCGAGCTTCCTGAATGTTGAGATTGCGGAACTGCTTCTCGTAAGTGACGTGCGTTTGCAACTGAATCATGGCGGGGCGGATGTCTTCGGGGTAATGATTCAAGGCTTCTTCGAATTGCAGATGGCCTTGCGTGTACAGCGCAAATTCGAGAGAGCGGATGCGATGAAGACGCCAATCGGTGTCGGCGACGGATTGGACGAGCTCGCATTCAGCGCGGCCGACGGGAGCGAACTCATTTTGGTAAGCGGCGATGAGAGCAGTGTATTCGGCGGCATCGTCGGAGGGAAGAAGGACGGTGCGACCGGTGAGCCCCGATTTTACGGCGTTCACGGAGGCTTTGGCTTTGCCGTCGGGTGTACGAGGACCGGTGGACAATAGCGCATTGGCTCGGTTGGCGGCGAGCTGAGCGGGAGAGAGATCGGGAAACTCGGGAGGGGTTGCATTGCGCTCGGCGGCGCGGCGAATGGAACGAGCGGACATGGGTTTCGGACTCCTTAGATAGGAATGGCCCGCGAGAGGCGAGAATCCTCTTGCGAGCCTGCTCGAAGCTAGCACAGGAGAAGGCGAAAACGAACTATGTTGAAAAATTTTGTCTGTAAAAGAGTGATTCGAGGGGAAATCGAGGTGAGAGGTTTTTGTGACTGGCCGGGGCGGCTTTGCGTTGGGAGTCTAAAGGACATTGGATTAGCGGGCTGAAGCGCGTTTTTATTGTTCCTAATCCGCCTGGGTGAAGTAAATCTCCTCACGACAGCGATTTGCGACCGCGTGCGAAGCATTTGGACGCGCGTCGGTGGCGGACCCAATTGGCATCCGATAAAAGCCCCTCAACCTTAGGCAATTCGCTCGCCGGACGTTTGGACTACCATAACCGCGTGAATCAGTGGGACGTGTTCATTAGCCATGCGTCTGAAGACAAAGAAGCGGTTGCGCGAAGGGGTCGGACAGCAATTATTTTAGACAGCACCACGGGAACGCACTGTCCACCGGGGTACAATGATGCCCACAAATGAAATCCATCATTGGCCTGAAGAGATTCTCATTTATTGTGGTCGTGATCGGGCTCGGCTTGAACGCGCGGGTGGCCAGCGGAAGGGAAAATATTTTGCTGACCGTAGATGCTACCCAGACGCCGCAGAAGATGCTGCACGCGAAGCTTGTGATTCCGGCGAAGCCGGGCCCGGTGACGCTCTATTATCCGAAGTGGATCCCAGGCGAGCATGGTCCCGATGGCCCGGTTGCGAGCCTGACCGGGTTGAAATTTGAAGCCGATGGCAAGACGATTCCCTGGCAGCGAGATCTGCTGGACGTCTACACGTTCCATGTGAATGTCCCGGCGGGGGCTACGCATCTGAACGCCTCGTACGACTACATTGAGCCCGACGGTTACTCGGCGACGGACAAGTTGCTGGTTCTGGAGTGGAACGAGATTTTGCTGTATCCGGCAGGTACGCTATCGAAGGACGTGATATACGACGCCAGGCTGACGCTCCCAGAAGGATGGCAGCTTGGGACTTCGCTGCCGATCGCGGGGCAGTCGGGGCGTCAAGCGAGGTTTCGACCGATAGCGCTCGATTTGCTGGTTGATTCGCCCGTGATTGCGGGCGAGTACTACCGTTCGATTGATTTGACACCGCCGGGGGAGCCGATTCAGCACGAGATCGATTTAGCAGCGGATAGTGAGGCGGCGCTGAACATGAGTCCGGAACTGCGCAAGCAGTTAACGGATCTCGTGGCGGAATCTGGGAAGTTGTTCGGCGCGAGGCATTATCGCGATTACCATTTTCTGCTGGCGCTCAGCGATCACGTGGCGCATTTCGGGCTCGAACACCATGAGTCGAATGACAGCCGGTTGCCGGAGCGGACGCTGCTGGAGGCGAATGCAAGCTTAGTAGTGGGCGCGCTGCTACCACATGAGTTTGCGCATTCGTGGAACGGGAAATTTCGACGCCCGGCGGATTTGGCAACGCCGGATTTTGAAACGCCGATGAAGGATGACCTGCTGTGGGGATACGAGGGCCTGACCGAGTATCTGGGCCCGCTGCTCGCGGCACGCAGCGGCTTGTTCACGCCGGAGCAGTATCGCGAGTATCTGGCGAGTGCGGCGGCGATGCTAGGGCCGGGAAGGCCGGGGCGGATGTGGCGGCCGCTGGTGGATACGGCGGTGACACAGGCGGGCGGCCGCGGCGGAGGTGGAGGCGGAGGATGGGCAAACTGGCGGCGTAGTAGCGATTACTACGAAGAAGGCGATTTGATGTGGCTGGAAGCTGCGACGGTGATCGCGCGCGAGACGAAGGGCCAGAAATCCATTGACGACTTCTGTCACCTCTTTCACGGCGGACCGAACAATGGGCCGGAGGTAAAGACTTACACCTTCGATTCACTAGTGCAGACGTTAAACAGAGTTGCGCCGTATGACTGGGCAGGATTTTTTCACGAGCATGTGGACGAGGTTGTGCCTGGAATGCCCGACGGCGGCATCCGGAACGCGGGCTGGAAGGTCGAGTTCAACGATCACCCGACGCACCTGTCGGGCCGGCACAACACACCCAGCGCACTGTATTCCCTGGGATTGCAGTTGCGCGATGACGGGACGGTGAGCGATGCGGTTGTGGGGAGTCCGGCATTTGAAGCGGGGATCTCATCGGGAATGAAGGTGGTGGGCATCAACGGGCACGTGTATACGCGCGATGTGCTGGAGGATGCCATCAAGGCGTCAAACAACAGCCCAGCGCCGATCGCGATTCTGGTGATTAACTACGACTATTATCGGACTTGCAACGTGAATTACCATGGCGAAGAACGGTATCCGCATCTGGTGCGCGATGAATCGAAGGCCGATTACTTGAGTGATTTAGCGAAGCCGCGGGCGATGCAAGAGTAGGTGCGTCCAATGGACGTTCGCAGAATGGAAATCGAAGGGCGCGCATGCTATCGGCGATGGCTACCGATGTTGCGGCTTAACGGGCACTGGCAATCCATGTTCCCGAAATCCGTGTTTATGGACCTGCCCCGGAGCGCCTGCAGGATGAATTAAGTGCTGTTCCGGTCCGGCAGAACGGGTGTGGTGTAATTCCAGGTTCGAAGGACATTTGTGAACGCGACTGGACGACCCAAGGTCTTTCTCAGTTACAGCCACAATGACAGGCGATGGGCGGATCGCCTCCTGACCCACCTTCGGGCGATTGCGGACAAGGTTGACGTTTGGTCTGACTCGCAAATCGGAGCTGGCGAAAGTTGGGATGACGAAATCGAGAAGGCCATCTCCAGCGCCGACGTCGCGATTGTGTTGGTTAGCGCAGACTACCTTGCATCGAATTTATAACCAACTCGGAACTGCCTGGGCTCCTCGCATCCGCGCGTAATGGACATCCGTTGATTGTGCCCGTCATGCTCAGTCCGGCTTTGCTTGATCCGAGCAATCCTCTGCTCCAGTTTCAGTTCGTAAACAGTCCAAATCGCCCGCTCAGTGCGTTGAAGGAGGCCGAACAAGACAAAGTGTTTGTTGAGGTGGCGCAAACGATACAGAGACTTCTTCCCACTTTGGCGCAACCACGAGGACCCGGGAGGGCTTTTGTCGATGCGGCTACTCAACTCGCACCACTAGTCGATGAGATTGCTGCGCGCGTCGTGCAACTATTGTCGTCGGATCAGACCGGAAGACCTCAAGTTCCCACGCCGACCTCAACTGCCCGGGGTAATGATAGCAATTTGGTGTTCGTGGTGATGTCGTTCGTGGATGAAATGGAGCCGATCTTCGAAGGAATCGCGGCCGCAGCGACTAGCGTGGGTCTCCAAGCAAAACGCGTCAAAGATATCTCAGGCGACTACCGCATTACGGACAAGATCATGGAAATGATTCTCTCGTCCAGGCTCGTCGTAGTCGATCTAAGTCATGAGCGTCCCAACGTGTATTTTGAATTAGGATACGCACGGGCAAGCGGGAAGACGGTAATCACGATTGCACGTCGAGGAACAGAGATTCACTTCGATGTGAAGGATTGAACGTACATTCCGTATACCGACTCGAGGACTCTAGAGCGGGATCTGAAAGAGCGCTTTGCGAATGAAATGCGGCGATAGGCCGAACGTGCAACCTGTTGCCCGAACCCGGCCAGCGTTGTCCCCAAGTCGGCATCGCGGACATCGCCGGCGTAAGCTCAGGTACCAGCCATGCAAAATGTGGTACGTGGTTTCCGTCAGTGAGGGGACAGAAACCCAAGGATCAGCGGTTTCTCGTACGCGAACTGCGCATTGTTGCTCCCGTGCTCTAAGCTCTAAGCATGGTGGTGGCATATATAGATGAGGCCGGGAACGATGGCGTTTCACCCGTATTCGCGATGGGGACCATTCTCCTTAGTCACTCATCGTCCTACTACTTCGGCAACGATTGGAAAACCCTGCTGAAGAAGTTCGGACTTCGGGAATTCCACGCAACCGACCTTCATGGGAGGCGGGACGAACTCAGATGGGACGAGAAGGGGCGGCTAGCATTCATCGACGGTGTCGTGGAATTGTTCAACAAATGGGAGGTCAAACATTCCGCAGTGCTAGTCCCGAATACGGAATATCAACAATCTTTTGTGGAGACTGGATTCCACAGGACCATCAGGCCCGCAATTAGCAAGTGGAAAAAGCCCTACCTACACGCGTTTATGGGAACGACTCTCGCCCTGCGCGAATGCGCGGATCACCAGCAACGCGGCGTATATATCACACCAATATTTGACCGGTGCCAAGAGTTTATGGGGCAAGCTTTATCTGATTATCGCGATAGAAACAAGGACGGAAAGCTTGGGAACATGCAAGTCTCCGATAGCAGAGCCCACGTGCAATTGCAGGCAGCCGATTTCATCACTTGGGAATATCGGGTGAACGCCGAGGCATACGTTCGAACCGGGAAGTACGAAGTCGGGCCCACCCTTGCCTCTCTTCTGCAGCACGGCTTTGGAGCCAAGGCCTGGCGCTTCGAGGACCTCGAGTATCTGCGGCTAAGGGTCGAAGCGGTGCAGGCCGATATCGACCCGGATAGCATCCCCGAGCCCTTAGCGTACGCCACGAGAAAGCAAAATCGGAGCATCTTATAACGCGCAATTGCATGTGACGTAAATTCGGTTTGTACTCCGCCCAACAGGCTCCGAGGAGTCAGGACTGCGTCTCTCAGATTCCGGATCGCCCGATTTGGGAGCTACCGGAAACTTGTGCTCCTCTGGGGGAATTCGTAACCGACAACACGCAGTTATTTGGCGCATGCCTCTAGTCGATTCTTTCCTCCCCACTTGTCCAGAGCGGCAGTTCCGCCCGCCCGAATCGATTGATTCCATGCTTCTGCGTCCAGAGAACCTGGTACGTTGACTCCCGGAAAAACCAGCGTGAACACAACGTCGTCAATGCCCCGGTTCGCCCGAGCAACTCGGTGCGCATTCGTAATTGGCTCATTTCCAAGATCGCGATGCAGTTTGATGGATGCCTCTCCAAGATCACAACAGTCTCCGGAGACTGCAACTGCCATAGCGCCTGTTTTCGGGCGGTAAACAATTGCGATATCACCCGGCTTTACACCGTAGCTCTTGCGGAATGGGCCTGTCGGCAGGACAACGTAAGGAATCTTGACAGCGTCGACCCAATGTCGTTGAACTCGATCGGGCGTATTGGGAATAGTCAATGTAGTTATCGTGATGTAGGCTTTTCCGGGAAGCGGGTCACCGGAGGGTTGGACCACGGGGCGCTGCTGCGCGTCCGTCAGGAATCCAAAGATCGAAACATGGGAATAGTCGCCACTCGCAACGGCAGCGGCCCATGCTTTTTGACACGTTGCGTACCAATGCTGCGGATCGCTTTTGTTCGTGATTCGCTTTCCGTCGACAATCGCGACAACTCCGTCGCATGTATCGGACAGGCCGTTTCCATCCACTAGATAGG
>JBAUUG010000124.1:0-3268 GCA_049582585.1 Bryobacteraceae bacterium
TTAACGTTCATCGGAAATGTCTGGCCGCTCATCTGCCCTTCCATGCCGGCGCGCACGAAACTGGCGCTGATGATGTAGGTAAATAAGCCGCTGAGGAAGGCAAAGATGGTGAGTAAGACCCAGGCGATAGGTGAAACAAAGTAAGAATACAGCTCGCGGCGGCAAATGGTCCAAATATTTCTCATTACACACCTCCGTCCACAATCGCGTTGGCCGGTCCGGCGTTCGCTCCGGTAAGTTGAAGGTAAACTTCTTCGAGCGACAGAGTGGTCGATTTCAGCTCGAACAAATTCCAACCGGCGTGAACAATAGCCCGCGCCACATCCGATCGCGGATTGTGCTCAGCCAGGCTCTCCACTTCAAAGATCATGCGATCGCCGGAATCAACCTTGTCGATCACTTTACTGACACCCGCAACCTGCTCGAGCCTTTGACGGACGGCAAATGCATTCGCATTACCCGCGGTATCCACTTGTACCTGAAAAGCGTTTCCAATGCCCCTGTGCTTGAGATGCTCGACGGAGTCGGTTGCGACAAGCCTACCCCTATTGATGATGATGACTTTTCGGCAGACCGCCTCCACTTCGGGGAGGATATGCGTGCTCAGAATGATGGTGTGCTCACCGGAGAGGTTCTTGATCAGGTCGCGAGTTTCAGTGATTTGCTTGGGATCGAGACCAGAGGTGGGTTCATCAAGGATTAAAACGTCGGGATTGTGAATGATGGCTTGCGCAAGGCCGACGCGCTGGCGATATCCTCTGGATAGCTTCGAAATCAGCTTCGTCTTAACATCTGCAACCGAGCAACGTTCCATGACCTGTTCAGTGCGGCTCTTCACATCGCCGCTCGGAACATTTTTCAGGCGGGCGATGAAGGTGAGGTAATCGCTCACGCTCATCTCGGGATATAGAGGCGGCGTTTCCGGCAGATAGCCGATCCGTTTCTTGACTTCGAATGGCTGCTCGAAGACATCGAATCCGGCAACCGTGGCCTTGCCGGCAGTGGGGGGCATGAAACACGTCAAGACGCGCATGGTAGTAGTTTTTCCAGCGCCATTAGGACCCAAGAAGCCGACGATGTCGCCTTTGTCCACTGAGAACGAGATATTGTTAACGGCGACGTGCCGCGCGTATTTCTTTGAAAGACTTTCAACCTGAATCATAGATAGGTTAGATACTGAAGACTTGACTCGGTAACTTTGCGCCGAGCTAAGTGGGAACGCTGCCGCGCTTCAAGTAACCAGGATAATGAACCCGGGAAATGTTCGTCAATTGAGACGAACGAGCGAGAGGATTGTTAGGGGCGCGGCTCGCGCGCACACTCAAGAGTTTGCTCACCCGCTCAAACCCAAACCGATGATTTGGAACCCGGAGTCGACAAATAGTGTATTTCCAGTAACTCCGCGGCCGAGATCACTGGCAAGAAACACCGCAGCATCTGCAACTTCACTGGGATCGGTATTTCTTCGCAACGGAGCATAGGCAGCCACGGCATCGAGAACTTTAGAGAAATCTTTGATGCCCCGTGCTGAAGTGGTCTTGATAGGTCCGGCAGAGATAGCGTTCACGCGAATTTTCATCGGCCCGAGATCACTGGCCAGATAACGAACAGAGGCCTCGAGCGCAGCCTTTGCCACGCCCATCACGTTATAGTTTTGCACTACGCGAGTAGAGCCGAGGTAAGTCAAGGTGGTGAGGGAGCCGCCATTGGTCATCAGAGGAGTAACTGCGCGCGCCACAGCCACCAGTGAATAAGAACTTACTTCCTGGGCTAGGAGATAGCCGTCGCGGCTTGTTTCCATAAAGGGACGGCCCAGGTCTTCCCGATTCGCAAAAGCGATGCTGTGAACCACTGCATCAATCGAGGCCGTTACCTCCTCCAACTCCGAAACGAGATTGTCGAGCTCCTCTTGCTTCGTCACATCGCAGTTCAAGACCCTAGCGGCATTTAGCTCAGCACCGAATTCCTCCACCGTTTGACGCTGGCGCTCGCCTTGATATGTCAGGACAAGAGAGGCGCCCTCTCGCACAAATGCAGAAGCAATGGCGTAGGCGATGCTCCACTTGTTCGCGACGCCGAGGACGAGGGCGGTCTTGCCGGCGAGAAGTTGTGACATCGAAACGGCTATTGTAGCGTGCAACGGAACCGGCGCAGGGGCGCCGCGCACGGCGTACAATGAGACGGTGCGACGGCTGCTCGCAATTCTGCTGTTGAGCGCGATCAATTCCGCGTTGATCGCTCCCGGTGTTTCGGCTGGCATGGAATCGCAATTACCAGCGTGCTGCCGCGCGGCCGGAAAACACAAATGCGCGATGAGACGCGCCATGCTGCATGGATCGAGCTCCGGTGCATCCATGGCGGCGTTCAGCGAAAAGTGCCCACATTCCTTAGGTCTCGGCACCACCGCGATGAGCGCCCAATTCGTGCTCAGCGGCCGCTCGCTGCCTCTCTTTGGCAGGCTTTTGAGCCAGCGCACGATCCACACTTGGACCGAAATACGGTTCCGCGCTCCATTCAGCCGCACGCGACAGAAGCGCGGCCCTCCTTCTTTCTCTTAATCACTATCATCCTGATCGTTTGAGAGGAGGTGCGCGAATGCGCATATACCGTGCTATTTTTCTAATCTTTTGTGCGTGCGTCTTTGCGACGTGCGCCCTCGGCACGATATTCAGCACCGTGCGCGGCATTGTGCATGATCCAAGCCATCGGCCGATCCCCGATGCGCAGGTGAGGCTGAAGGCGAAGGAATCGGAGTACACCCAAACCGCACGAACAAAAGACGACGGATCTTTTGAATTCACGTCCGTTCCCGCCGGTGAGTACGTTATCTACATCGCGCATCCAGGTTTTGAGGACGAAGAGCAGGTTCTGGTGCTGGTATCGGGGATTGCACCGGTGATGCACTTTCAGCTCCAGCTCGCTCGCCAGAAACAATCGATCGTTGTCGCCGAAACGCCGGAGGCGGTGAATTCGGAATCAGTGACGCCCGCGACGCTCATCACACGCCAGGAGATTGAGAAAACGCCCGGAGCGGACCTGACCAATAGCCTGAACATGATCACCGATTACGTGCCCGGCGCATATATGACTCACGATCAACTTCATATCCGCGGAGGCCATCAAGTCACCTGGGCGATCGATGGAGTTCCCATCCCGAACACAAACATCGCGAGTAACGTGGGCCCGCCCATGGATCCGAAAGACATCGACACGCTGGAAGTGCTGCGCGGCGGATATTCCGCCGATTATGGAGACCGGACTTACGGAG
>JBAUUG010000125.1:0-3938 GCA_049582585.1 Bryobacteraceae bacterium
GTCATTGCTCAACAGCTCTTTGGGCCGATAAACCGGCTCGCCGACCTCGATTCGCACCTCCGGAGAACTCGAAAAGGCAATCACGTAATCTCCGCTGCCGTTGCTTGCGCTTGATCCCGTCCGCGCCAGGCCCAGCAGCGCTCGCGCCGCCAGCCGGCTCAGATTGCGATGCTCCAGCGGAGCGTCCGTTGCCACCACAATCATGCAGGAGCCATCGACCATCTGCTGTACCGTACGGCTCGACGGATTTTTATTTTCGTCCAACGAAATCTTCGGATAAGTATTTCCCAGCGCCTTGCCCACGGGTACGCCCGCAATAATGAGGTTTCCTCCAAAATTCGTCTGCACCAGCACCCCCACCGTGTAACCGCCGAGCGCAGCCGGCAGCCGTCGTGAAGACGTCCCAATTCCTCCCTTGTATCCAAAAACCACCGTGCCCGTCCCCGCGCCCACCACGCCTTCTTCCACCGCGCCGCCGTGTGCGTGGGCAATCGCGGCAAACACATCCTCGGGAGTGATTGGCCGCGAGCGAATGTCGCTCAAATATCCGTCGTTCGTTTCGCCCACCAGCGGGTTTACCGAGATCACCTCTTCATTCCCCTTCAGGTTGAACATATAGGAGATAAGCGCATCCGCCACCTTCGGCACCGAGTCAGTAGCCGTCAACAGAATAGGCGTTTCGATCTCGCCCATTTCGTTCACCTGCGTCGACCCTGCCAGTTTCCCGTACGCATTCCCCAGAAAGACCGCCCCCGGAACCCTCTCCTTATAAAGATTTCCTCCATGTGGCAGGATTGCGGTAACCCCAGTGCGAATGTTGTCACCCCGAATGAGAGTTGTATG
Source organism: Bryobacteraceae bacterium (assembly GCA_049582585.1). Lineage (GTDB taxonomy): Bacteria > Acidobacteriota > Terriglobia > Bryobacterales > Bryobacteraceae > Bog-105. Next base: position 844 of record JBAUUG010000125.1, read on the forward strand.
TCCCACCATGACCCCCGCCACGTCAGTGATGGCGTTCAGTGGACCAGGTGGCAACACTCCGACCTCGACCCCGATGTCGCGTACCCGCGGCCGGTTTTCCGTTTGCCCAAGTACAATCGACCCCGCAGCCACCAGCAAGACAGTCGACCAAAGAAATTTCCTGATCAAATCGATTCTTCCTTCCCTAAACCGTTGTCCCTATGGGGGATCTACCCTGTGCTCCTCCGTGTCCTCTGTGTTAAAGATTTCCCCCTCCGCGATACATTACTTGCGGATACACCCTCTCAAATACCATCCACACCACCGCGATCACAACAAAACACAGCACGCTGCCCTCCGGCCCCACCATTCCTCCTGTAAGCCATCGCGGCCCGTGAAACGATGACTTCAGCAGATGCCCCGGGAAAAGCGTTCCACTATCCGGCACCGAATAAAAAAATGTCTCTCCCCAATCCCATGCGGCGTGAAATCCCACTGCAAACCACAGCGTCCCCGTGCGCCGCAGCGTCAGGCAGAAAAAGAAACCTATCCATGCTGCCGCCAGCAAACCCGTCCACTCCTCACCCACATTCCGTGAATGGATCAGTCCAAACGTGCACGATAGTAGAACCGCTGACGGCCAGAAACCGATCGCCCGCGTCAGCGTGAACTGCGAATACCCGCGCAAGAGAAATTCCTCGAAGAATCCCACCAGCAGAAAAAATAACCCCCAGAACGCCGCGAACTTTACAATGCGCGCGCCGTGCATCGCCAGATGCCCCAGATCAAATACGCGCAGCCCGTACATCGTTCCCAGTAACAGCGAGATTCCCGCGAATCCCCATACCAGCCCCACCCAGAACAATTTCCCAAACGCCGACCGTGGCGGCAGGCCGTACACGCCCCACGGACGCCCTTCAACTCTGGCCAACACCAGCGCCGGTATCACCGCCGCCAGCAGTACGCCCAACTCCTCAAGCATCATCGCCCAAAATCCGCTCGCATCCAGATCGAGCGATCCCGCCCACCGCACAGCGACAAACTGCAGCGGATAAAACATCGCCACATAGAACGCGAATCCCCATCCCGCCCTCAGTCCATCCGGACCAAGAAATACCGTACGCACGTAGGATGGCTGTACCGAAAAATCCGGCGCCGTCGTCGGACCCTCCGCACTCCCCGTAGGATTCGCAACTCCCCGCTGCCCACTGGAAATGTTCGTCCCCTCATCCATCACAAACCCTTTGCCCCGAGCATCCTGGATCCGCATCTAAGCGAATCCGCATCCAAAGGAATTCACTACGTGGATCTACCCTGTGATACCCCGTGTCCTTTGTGTTAAGAGATTTTCCCCGCTTCCTAAAACAGCTCGCTCAAGTGAACTCGCATCCGATGGATTCCTATCAGCCTATGCCTTTATGCATACCAATCAAATCGGATCAGTCAGGTGCTGCCTCCCGGCCCGAAAGGTTTCCTCAAAGCGGCTCGCTCATGGTAAAACACTCGGCTCACCCTTATGACGCGATTTTTCACGCGCGAACGCTTCGGACGTCCACAGTTCCTGGCTGGCGTCTTGTTGCTGTGCTTTCTCGCGCAAGCGATCTGGCTCGTCCGTTCCGAGCTGCACTCCCAGTCAGCCGAAAACGAGTCAGCCGAAAACGACGCCCTCGGTTCCGAGCAGGCTCGCATCGCCGCAGGCTGGCGGCAGCTCCACGGCAAAGGCATCGCCGGAGCACCCTACCCCGATGGCTCCGCAGCGCTTTCCATGGAAACTTCCACCGACGCCGGCGGCTTCGACACCGAACACTCCCCGCTCCTCGCGCTCGTAACTGCCGCGCCCCTGCTTGCCCACCCTCAGTCCTTGAGCGCCGCAGAATCCTCGCCCTGCCGGCGCTGGCTTCCCCGCATTCCTTTTCTCGCCTGCGGAGTCTTCCTCGGCGCTTCGCTATGGTATGTCGCCCGCCGCCTCTGCGGAAACACCGGAGGATTTCTCGCCCTTACCCTCTACTGTTTTTCTCCTTCCATGATCCAGGCCAGCGCCGTCTGGCACACCGAGCCCGAAATCCTCGCCGCCTGGGGATCCTTCGGTGCCATCTTCACCTCCATAGCCGTCGCCCATACGCTCTACGCCCCGCGCGAAGTCATTCTGTGGAACTGGCGTCGCATCCTCCTGCTCGGCGTCTCCCTTGCTATCGCCGTCGGATCCCAATTCTCCATGATCGTCGTGGTGCCCCTGGCTCTCGCCTTTCTGCTATATCTTGCCCCCATTCGTCGCGCCGCTGCCCTCATCATCTGGATAGCCGCTTCCTTGGTTGCTCTCTTACTACTCTTTGCAACCTACTTCTTCCATCCCCATGCTTTTTTCCTGGGAATGCAACATGCATCTTTCTGGGGAGCAACCTGGCGCGCCTTCACCGTAACGGCCGTCTACCGTCAGATCGCATTGCAAATCTTGCGAGCTTGTCCCGCCCTCGCCTTGCTGCTGCCCGCCGCTATCGCAATCTATTTTGCCTGGCCTCGCACCCGTTATTTCGGCAATACCGCCCCCGCCCTGCTCGCACTGCTCTTCATCGCTTTGGGAATCGCCCATCCTCACGTCGCCGGAGCCGGATTCCTGCTGGCCTCCATCCCATTTCTCCTCATCTTTGTTTCCGGAGTCGTAGCCGACCTCATAGAAACTCCCTACCGCCTGCTGGTCACCGCCTGCATCGGAGGATTGCTCGGCGCCTACATTCTCTGGAGTCTTCTAGCCCTATTTCAGGTCCCGCAAGGCTAAAACTCCCAAAGAGTTTTCCCCTGTGAACCCTGTGCCTATGTGTTTAAGTCTTTGATTTTCCCTCGATAACAATTCTCTACAATTTCCCCGCACCAAGTCGCCCCGCTTGCGATCTATACATAGAGAAGTCGAGGTGCGCCATGACGTTCCAGTTGGAGTATCATAGTCTTGTGAAACGTGGTGTGAATCGTTCATCTCTGCGCTCGATTCCGGCTCTGGTAGCGCTTCTTGGAACACTGCTCCTGACCTTTTTTGTCTCCGAAAGTTTCGCTCAATTCAACGCAAACTCCTCGGGCTCCGCGCACTCCGCAAGCGTTGCGCCGCCCACCGGCAGCGTCGC
>JBAUUG010000126.1:0-6916 GCA_049582585.1 Bryobacteraceae bacterium
CAGCAGAACCGTAACGGTTCGAAAGCTTTTGAGCAGAGCTTCCATGGGTGTTCATTATTCAGACTAGCTTTTATTCAATGGCAATGCGGCGGAGGAGTTTGAAATCGGTCAGCATCTTGCCGGTTCCCAGAACAACGGAAGCGAGCGGATCCTCTGCAATAGAGACGGGCAGCCCCGTTTCCTCGCGTATCCGATGATCCAGATTTTTGATGAGCGCTCCGCCGCCAGTGAGGACGATGCCGTGATCGCTAATGTCGGCGCTTAGCTCGGGCGGAGTGCGCTCCAGCGCGACGCGGATGGAATTCAGAATGGTGGCGATGCATTCGGAGAGCGCTTCGCGAATTTCACTGTCTTCGACGGTGACGGTTTTCGGGACACCTTCAATCAGGTTGCGGCCTTTGATCTCCATCATGATCGGTTTGTCGAGCGGATAAGCCGAGCCGATCTGGATCTTGATCTGCTCCGCAGTGCGCTCCCCGATCAACAGGTTGTACTTGCGCTTCAGATAATTCATGATGGCGTCATCCATCTCATTGCCGGCGACGCGCACGGAACGGGAGTAGACAATGCCGGAGAGAGAAATGACCGCGACATCGGTGGTGCCCCCGCCGATATCTACGATCATATTTCCAGAAGGCTCGGTGATGGGCAGACCCGCACCGATGGCCGCAACCATAGCCTGCTCGACGAGGTGAACTTCGCTGGCTTTCGCGCGATAGGCAGATTCGCTGACGGCTCGTTTCTCAACTTGGGTGATCTCGCTGGGAACGCCAATGACGATGCGCGGATGGACGAGCATCTTGCGGCCGTGGGCCTTCTGGATGAAATAATTCAGCATCCGCTCAGTGACCTTGAAATCCGCGATGACGCCGTCTTTCATGGGACGGATGGCAACGATGTTTCCCGGCGTTCGGCCTACCATGTCTTTGGCTTCTTTGCCGACGGCCTCTATTTCGCCATTGTTCTTGTTGATGGCGACAATGGAAGGCTCGTTGACAACGATGCCCTTTCCCTTTGCGAAGACGAGCGTGTTCGCGGTTCCGAGATCAATGGCGAGATCCGAGGAAAAAACGCTGAAGAGCGACCGGAAGTTCATGAATGGCAAACTTCTATAATCGAGGGGATCATTTCAGAGAGTAACAGACATTTGCTTCGAGTGACGCGGCGAGAGTGGCTTGCCGTCAGCGGCTTGGCCCTTTCGAGCGCCTGCGGTCCGAAAAAAGGGACCGGGTACGCCGGGTATGCTCTGATTGCCACGTCGGGTGACAATAGCGTCGCGGTCGTGGATTTGACTGCATTTAAGCTGCTGCGTCCTATTCAATTAAATGCCTCTCCCTCGGCTGTTGTCCCGGGAGGTCCCGGCGGCCGTATTTATGTTCTGACACCCTCGACCGGGAGCGTTCATGTCCTCACGTCCGAGCTTGCGCGCATAGCCACTCATCGGCTTGCCGACCAGCTCTCCGCGATTCGAGTAGCGGCGGACGGCAAACGCCTTGTAGCGATATCGGCCAAGAGCCACGAGCTGATCGAGGCAGACGCGATCTCGCTCAAGGTCAGACGAAGGCGTAAGTTGCAGGGCGAGCCCTTAAATATAGATGTAGCTCAGACTCTCCCTTACGTGGCGGTAACGACGGCCGGCGATCCCGGAACGGTGGAACTCTTCCATCTCGATAACGGGCAGCACTGGCGAACGCAAATGCCCGGGCGGGTCGGCGATGTCCGGTTCAGGGCCGACGGCCAGCTCTTACTAGCGGCAAACTTCCACGATTGCTCGTTGACAGTGTTGAATGTGCCAACGCTCGAGCTCGTCGCGGATTTGCCGCTGGCGATGCAGCCCCAGAATCTCTGTTTTAATTCCGACCAGGGCCAGTTGTTCGTGACCGGCGAAGGAATGGACGGGATCGCGATTGTGTTCCCGTACAACACTCTGGTGGACCAGACGGTTTTAGCCGGGAGAGATCCAGGAGTTATGGCGTCCTCGGGTCCTTCACCGGCATATCTGTTCGTGGCGAGCAATAACGGCTCGGATGTTTGCGTTCTCAACATCTATTCGCGCAAAGTGATCGGGATTGTAGACGCGGGATCGCAACCGACCTATATAACGATAACGCCCGACAACCAATATGCTCTAGTGCTGGACGAACAGGCGGGGCAGATGGCGGTGATCCACATTCCTGCGATCCAGAACACTGAAGACGCGGGCCATAACTTTCGGCGGAAAGCAGGCGCGTCGCTGTTTACGATGATTCCGGTGGGGGAGAGACCGGTTCAGGCGGCTGTGGTTCCGGGATAGGCCGGACGGGGACGTCCGGCGCGGACGAGGACGTCCGCCCCACCGCCCAGGCGGCTTGGATAATTGCTAAGCCGGCGATGGCGGCGGTTTCTGCGCGAAGAATTGTTTTGCCGAACGAACCGGGTATCCATCCAGCGGCGCGCGCTTGCTGACGCTCGTCTTCCGTCCAACCTCCTTCCGGTCCCAAGAGTAATGCAACGTGATCTGCCGCGGTGCGGTTTTGGGGCAGATGTTGAAGAATCGGCGGGACATCCGGATTTTCGTCGAGCTGTAACCGCACATTTGCATTCAGTTGCAGGGCTTTTGCCAAACGAACTGTGGGCTGGATGGAGGGGAGGCGGGCGCGGCGGGACTGCTGGCTGGCGGCGAGGGCGACCTTTTCCCAGCGGGCGAGGCGCTTGGCGGATGCGTGGGCGAGGCCGGGGTCGGTGCGGGCGGCCTCGAAGGGCTGGATGGTGGAGACGCCGAGCTCGGTTGCTTTCTCGATGAGCCACTCGAAACGGTCGAACTTGAAGAGCGCGGTGGCGAGGGTCAGGTTGAGGGCGGGGGAGGGAAGGTCGAGTTTTTCGAGGATGCGGAAGGAAACGAGGGACTTGCGGGCGAGGTCGATTTCGGCGAGGTAGAGGTCGCGGTTGTCGGAGATTTCGAAGAGCTGGCCGGGTTGGACGCGGAGCACGCGGACGAGGTGCTCGGCATCGGGACCGGTGAGTTGAGCGGCGCCACGGCGGATCTCGGGGACGAAGAAGCGGCGGCGCATGGGGTTATTTTGGCGGAGGAAAGCGGGTGAGAACGCTCTTAACGGAACGAAGCCAATTCTAGAATAGTAGCGTGTTTTGAGGCGGTTGGAAGGTTTTTACCAAACGAAGTGTCTGGATTGGGTTCGTATTTTCAAATCGCGATATTACCAAGCTGTTTCGATGTCCGGGTACTGCTTGACGCGCTCGTCGGTCGTGATGAGCATGAGGTTGTCAATCCAGGCTTGAGCTATGAGAATCCGGTCGAAGGGGTCTCGGTGCAGCATTGGGAGGCGGAATAGGGCCAGGACGTGGCGGGATTCGACGGGAAGAACTTCGCAGGCGAGGCTCTCGATGCCCCGGAGAACGGAATCCTCGGGGAAGTGAAAGCTTTTCCTCTGGAGGCTGTGCTTCAGAGAGATCTCCCAGATGCTGGCGGTGCTGAGCTGAAGACGGTTGCGTTGGTCAGACAGCAAGCTCTTTGCCCGAGAAGAAAGCCGGGCCGGCGTAGTGGTTGCCCAAATGAACGTGTGGGTATCGAGGAGAAGATTCAATCCGGTTCGACGCCGAGGAACCTGTCAACTTCTTCGTCCGTCATGGGTTGCCACCACTTGTCGCCTTTCGGAACTTTGACCTCGCCTTTGAGGGCGCCAAAGCGGACTTTCCTGCGGCGGACGGGAAGCAGTTGAACGGCGGGCTTGCCGTTTCGTGAAATGATGACCTCTTCGCCGCGTTCGGCAGCTGCGACGAGCTTGGAGAGCTCGGTTTTGGCGCGATGCATGTTGACCTGCATAGGATCAGTATAGCTAAGGTAGCTAATCAATCGTGGCTGGGCGCATTTTCGAGTAGTATGTACGCTAGAGACGTTGGAGGTCGCGATGTCGTCCGGATGATCGAAGCGAACGGATGGCGGTTTCATTCGCAACGAGGGAGCCATCGCCAATACAAAGCACGCGGCGAGCCCGGCCGCGTCACAATCGCCGGTAAGCCGGGCGAAGACATGCATCCGAAAACGCTTGCGTCGGTGTTAAGACAAGCTGAGATCGAGAAGCCGGGGGAGTGAAGCTGTGCAATACGCAATCGTGATCGAAAAGGCCTCGGGGAGCAATTACAGCGCATACGTGCCGGATCTGCCAGGGTGTGTCGCTACCGGTGAAACCCTGGAAGAGGTGAAGCGGTTGATGCGAGAGGGGATTGAATTTCACGTGGAGGGCATGCGCGAGGACGGCCGTGAGATACCGGAGCCGACGACGCAGGTGGACTACGCTGAAGTCGCATAGAGCCCGTTCGAGGCGGTCAGGTTCGTTGCGGATCGGGTTAGTCGGGAAAGATCTCTGATATTGGGAGGCGGATCTCTGCGGCAGTGAGGGATCCATTTTCGCGGGCGAGGGTGGAGTCGTTGCCGCCGTGATACTCGAAGCAGGCTTTCGCTTGCGGATCGACGATCCAGCAGTGCGGCACGCCCCAGTTGTGATAGCGATAGCATTTCCGAAATACGTCGGATTGGCGGTCGGCGGGTGAGAGGATTTCGATACAGAGGAATGCGGGGGCGATGAGATAGCCTCTGGCGTCCTCGCGGACTTCGCCGGGGAACGCAAGCATGACGTCCGGGGTCATCCATTCGTCGCCTTTGGCGAGCGACCACTCCAGACGAACACGGGAGTTTCTCTGGGCCGCGATGGGCTTGAGCAGAGTGACAAGCTTGAACGTGCAATCGGAATGTGTTCCGCTGCCCGAATTTCTTTCTAGGAGTTGGCCGTCGATTTGTTCGAAGTATTTTTCGGGGTCGGTTTGGAGGTCGAGGGGGACGGAGAGGTGGGTGGGCATGGAGAACTGTTTTCAGTATGCTTCAATGAGGCCGCGGTTGGTTGGCTGTAATTCGTAGCTTGAATTGGATGTTGCGCGCGAGAAACAATGTGCCTTTCGGGAACTATGTTTCCGTGGGCTCTGTGATTCTTCGCTACGATGGCTTACATATCGTCCGTCCGGGAATCGACCTAGCGAGTCTGCGCGCCCACACCAACGCCCAAGACGGGCGCGTTGACAGCCTCACTGCGCACCTGGCGCGAGTATCGGAATTGGCCCGCGAATTCGCATCGCATTTTGGCGCCTCAGAACTCGGTGCTCTTCTAGGTTTGCTCCATGATGTTGGTAAGGCGTTGCCTGGATTCCAGGAATACCTGAAGGCAATCGAAACAGGTGAGCGGCGCGAGCGTGGTCCCAGGCATGCGATTTGGGGTGCGGCGTTGTGGTACTGCCTTGATCAACGGAACCGGTGGCCAGAGGTTTGCCTCCCCATCGCAGGTCACCATGGAGGGCTTTGTGCGGCGTCTGACCTGTGGCTAGACTTGGCCGCGTTCGCCGAAAAGAATCTCGGGGATCTCGAAGAACTGCGTGCCACGATTTCCAGTCAGAGGCTGCTGGCGAAGCATAGGTGTCCCAGGAACCGCCTGGATGGGACTCGCCTGGAGTTACGCATACGCCTGCTTCTTTCCGCGCTCAGCGATGCCGATTTTCTTGCTACCGAGGAGCATTTCAATCCGACCAATGCGGAAACGCGCGGTAAGTGGCCGGATTTAGCCGATCTCTGGCCTGGCTTCGAACAAAAGCAGAAAGATCTTCTTTGCGAAGCGAAGAAGTCGTGGAATTCGGTTCAAGAGATCCGCGCCGAAGTGTATCGGGATTGTCTCAAAGCGGCAGAGTTGCCGAAGGGGATTTTCAGGCTAACCGTGCCGACAGGCGGCGGGAAAACTCGCAGCGGCCTGGCGTTCGCGCTCCGCCACGCTCTCCATTACAACCTCCGCCGGGTGGTACTTGCGCTGCCATATACCTCGATAACCGAACAGTCCGCCAACGTGTACCGGGACGTTCTGGGCGAGGACGCTATTCTCGAACACCACAGCAACATGGAGGAACCCGGGGACGGTGAGGGACAGGATCTCATTGCTGTGCGAGCGCGGCTCGCAAGCGAAAATTGGGAATCGCCCGTAATTGTCACGACCACCGTTCAACTGTTTGAGAGCCTGTTTGCCCGCCGCCCTGGCAAGGTGCGCAAGCTGCATAATTTGGCAGGTTCGGTAATTCTGTTGGACGAGGCACAGACCCTGCCGTTCGAATTGCTGCGTCCAACCCTGGATACACTGCGAGCGCTAGTCGAAGATGCAGGCTGCACGGTGGTGCTTTGCACCGCGACACAGCCTGCTTTCGACGACACGCCGTACCTGCGCGAGTTCGCCACTATGCCCGTTCGGGAAATTGTGCCAAACAGCATCGTGCATTTCGCGGCTCTGCGCCGCGTTCGTTATGAGCGCCGCTCATCGCCGCTCACGTGGGCTGAAATAGCGGCCGAGATTAAACAGAACGCTCAGGTGTTGGTCATTCTGAATACACGACGCGATGCATTAAGCCTGCTAGACGCGCTCAGGGGCGAAGAGGGCCTACACCACCTTTCGACTCTACTTTGCGGAGCGCATCGGAGAGAAGTCCTAAAGAGAATCGAAGAAGGCCTTCCTGCTGGCCGCAAGGTCCGCGCAATCTGTACTCAGGTCGTGGAGGCTGGTGTGGACCTCGACTTTCCGGCTGTGTATCGTGCTCTCGGCCCGCTCGACCGCATCGTGCAGGCTGCTGGCCGGTGCAACCGCTCCGGGCGTCTCAGCGAACCCGGCGTTGTCGTGATCTTTCAGCCAGTGGAAGGCGGTATGCCGAAGGGCGCTTACCGCGTCGGATACGATCAGGCAGCCATGTTGCTCGATCGCGAGGTTTCTGAGCGGCTTCACGATCCTGCTCTCTACCATGAGTATTTCCAGCGAGTCTTCTCCTTGGTGGAACTTGATGGCCGGAACATCCAAGATTTGCGATCTGCTCTCGATTATCCGGAGGTGGCCATCCG
>JBAUUG010000127.1:0-4126 GCA_049582585.1 Bryobacteraceae bacterium
AGCTGGACTCGCTGGCAAATGCCTTCAATCGAGTAGCCGAGGCGGAGCGGCGCTCTCGCCGCGAACTCGAGGTTGCGAAGGGTGCGGCTGAATCGGCAAACCGCGCGAAAACGCAATTTCTCACTAACGTCAGTCACGAGCTGAGGACCCCCATGAACGGCGTCCTCGGAATGACGGACCTGCTCTTAAGCACGCCTCTCACGCATGATCAGCAAGACTATGCGAGTGTGGTGCGGGATTCTGCCCGATCTCTCCTGCTGATCATTGAGAACATCCTCGACTTTACCCAATTAGAGACGGGCAAATTGCAGTTCGCGACGACGCCCTTTGATCTATACGATGTCCTTGCGAAAGTAACTGCTGAAATCCGGGCGCAAGCGGCAGAAAAACGTGTTCTGGTTGAGATGCTGTACCCTTCTTCCGCGCCTCGAACATTCATTGGGGACTCAACCCGTATCCACCAAACTCTCATGCATTTGGGGGCCAATGCCGTTAAGTTTACGGAAAGGGGACATATTCGGATTCATCTGGAGTGTGGAGCCCAAAGGGGAAAAGTCGCCGTGGTCAGGCTGGCGGTGGAAGATACCGGAATCGGCATAGCCCCGGAGATGCGCGATTTGATTTTCCAGAAATTTACGCAAGCGGATGGCTCCCTCACCCGCCGCCGCGGGGGTACTGGCCTTGGCCTGGCGATCGCAAAAGAGATGGTCGAGTTGATGGGCGGCGAAATTGGTTATGAAAGCGCTCTTGACGCCGGATCTACTTTCTGGTTCACAATCCCGCTCGCTACCGGCGCACCACGAGCAGTTCAACAAAGCCAAGAATTTGTGGAAGCGATCGGGAATCGGTCATGATGAGCCGCTGCTGCCGCCTCGCCGTGTTCGCCCTATTGGCATGCCTCAGCCTCTTAGGCCAGGAGGCAAGCTCCGGAATTTCTGTCCCGGTTACGATCAGCGGTAACGTGCGAAATGCCCACGGTCAGCCGACGGAAGACGATCCGGCAACATCGACGACGGCGGGGTTTCGAGCCGTACTCTCTCCAACTCTAAGGATCGGTCCTCATTGGTTCTTCTACTCCGCTCTTGAAGTACATTCTTCGTCGTACTTCCCTTATGAGACAGGTTTAGATGACGATCAACCTGTCTACTTCGAGGTGATGCAAGCCTATGCCGGATACACCACGACCGTGTCGGCGGTAACGCTGCTGATCAAAGCGGGCCAGCTCAGCTCAGCATTCGGATTGTTCCCGCTTGAATACGACGACTCGAAAATGCCGCTTATCGACGCACCGCCGGTGTACACGACTAATTTGCCGCTCCGCGCCGATCAGCGTCCTTGCGGAGTGAACGACATTTTGCAACAGACTTATGGATCCGACATTGATTACAACTGTGGCGGGTCCGAAAACGATCGGTATGGGCTTGTTCCCGTCACGCTATATGGCTTACCCTCAATTGAAGCAGAGCTATCGTTTTCGCGCGTTGACGCACGATTGCAGATCACCAATAGCTCACCAGCGAATCCTCAAGGACTGGGATCCCGCAGCCAATTCGCGCAATGGACCGCGGGCGCAGGGTATACGCTTCCCGCCGGACTGCACGTTGGAATGTCCGGGTTTACGGGCCCTTACTTGGACAGAATTTTCGCGCCGTTGCTTCCCGCCGGCTCGACCAATCGCGATTACTCGGCATCGGGAATAGGAGTGGACGCTCAATGGTCCAGAGGCGCGTGGTCGATCAGAGGCGAATGGCAGCGCTTCCACTTCAACCTGCCCGGTTTCATTACATCTCCTTCCGAAGTTTCGGAGTACGCGGAAGTGAAACGGATTTTGTCCCCCCGCGCGTTCTTTGCGCTGCGCGCCAGTGTGCAAGATTTCAGTCGAATTGAGGACGCCTCTGGCACAAGCGCCGAACACTTTGCCGCACCCCAGCAAGTCTACGAGCTCACGGTTGGATATCGCTTGAATCGGCACCAGTTGCTGAAGTTCGGAGCCGATTGGACAAAGCGTAATGCATGGTCAGCGAACGGGTGGTACTGGCCGCCAACCCAGAGCTACACATTCGAAGCTCAATTGGTAACAAGCCTCACTGCAATGTCCAAAGCATTGCGGTAATGCGTATTACCGTCGTAAGAATCGCGAGCCCAGCAGGATACGGGGGTCGTCCAACATGGCTCTTCCAGGAGGTATGTTGGGACTGAAGCAAAATCGTGCTGGAAGGAATCAGCCTTCGAAACCCGCTGTTCGTAAATACGCTGGGTCACACGTGTGGCGTTCTCCTCTTCGGACTGTTGATTTTCCTGCTTGTAAAAAGCTGGAGAAAGAGCGAGCACCGGCAGAGAACCGCCTCGCTGATCGCTTCCTGTTTGGCATTTGCCTGGAATCTGGGATCTCTTATCGGGTTAGGGTTCAGTCATCCGGGTGGCCAGATCGCCGATTGGCTGGTCGCTGCCAATTTCTCAGTGCTGAGTTTGCTTCCCGCCATTCTGTTCGCAGTTGTGCTGAGAGGCAAGTATCCGTGGTTGGCCCGTATCGGATATCTGCTTGCATTCGCTTCGGTCATCTTGCATTTTGCGGAAGTTCATTTCCCGTCAGCGCGGCTGCACGAAGCGGCCTTACTACTCATCACCATAGGATTCGGCGCACTGCTTCTTGCCTCAATCTCACTCTCGGCCTGGACGGGCATTCGCGGTGTATCCATCGCAGACGTCATTTGCTTATTCCTGTTTACGTTTTCGTTCCTGCATTTCGGATACGGGCACTCGAATACCGCTTGGACTAATGAGGTAGCTTGGCATCACGCCGGTATTCCTCTGGCCCTTATCGTTCTGCTGCGGGATTACCGTTTTCTGTTTTTCGAAACTTTCATTCGGTTTGCGGCAAATTTCGGGCTGGCTGCTCTGTACGCCTCGGCGCTTTATGAGATAGGCAGGCGTGGCCACCTTCTGGAAAGAACCAGTGGAAACGGATTTGCAATCGGAATGCTTCTGGTCTCCTTCTGTTTCTCGCTGTTGTTGTTCGCCTACGTGAGAAGTCTTTTGCAAAAGCAATTAACGCGGCGGGTATTCCGGCGCGGCGACCCGATCGCCTGCTCGGACCGGCTCTTGCAAATTTTTTCCGAGAGCCAATCCGAAGACGAATTGTTAAACAGAGCCGCTGAGGAAGTATCTCGCTTTGCCCAAGCCGAGCGTTTTTTGATCACGGAAGAGCCGAGCTATTCCTGGGCGGAGGTGCAATTTCCTTTACGGTTTTCGCGGGGCGATTCGCTAAATCTGCTCGTCGGGCCAAGACGCGGCGGCCGCCGCTATCTGGCCGAAGATATCGAAGCATTGACCCGGCTTTCGACGCTCCTTATCGCACAGGTGGAACGGTTTCGCGGCAATGAGCTGAAGCGTTTGGCTCAGGAGGCAGAGTTGCGCGCTCTCCAGGCCCAGATCAATCCTCATTTCTTGTTTAATGCCCTGAATACGTTGTATGGAACCATCGGACGCGAGTCCTTCAAAGCCCGGCGATTGGTGCTGAATCTTGCCGACCTTCTCAGGTATTGCCTGCAGCGCGATCGGAAATTCATTGCTTTGGGTGAGGAACTGACAATTGTGCGGGCGTATCTCGAGATTGAGAGTTTGCGCTTGGTTGACCGGCTGGTCACGGAAGTGCGGGCAGACCAAAGTGTACGCGAGGTGTTGATCCCGATTCTTACCATTCAGCCACTGGTTGAGAACGCCGTGAAACACGGTGTGTCGAAGCGCGGCGCCAGAGGGAAAGTATGCGTGCTCGCGGAAGAATCCGACGGAATGTTGCAGATCGTCGTTCGAGACGACGGGCCTGGCTTCCAACCGGAAAATCTCAAGCCCGGATTAGGGATCGGGCTCGAGAACGTGCGGAATAGGCTAATGCTTTGCTATGGCTCCTCGTCCGACTTGAAGATTGAATCGACCCATGAAGGAACTTCGGTCAGCTTTGCGATTCCTTTAACAATCTCAGACAGCGTGCGCTCACCCGCCTCCGCGGACTGGCCTGGAGCTTCGGAAGCTGATGCGCGTCCTCATCGTTGACGACGAGCCGATTGGCCGCCAAGTTCTACGCCAAGAGCTGGAACCGGTCGGCGATATAGAGATTATCGGGGAA
>JBAUUG010000128.1:0-9690 GCA_049582585.1 Bryobacteraceae bacterium
GAGAGGCTGCCAAAGCGCCACGAATCCATTGCGATAAGCGTTCTCTGCCCCAGCCAGCAAACTTCCCGCGCCAATCCAGGAAGACAGCAGCGTGAACACCAAAACAGGCCAGCTCAACGTCCGCCCGGCAACAAGAAAATCGGCTCTGTTCTTGACGGTTGTGGTTTTGTAAATCGTTATTCCGCACAGCAGCAACCCGACGATTGCGATCGTGACGATATAGATCATGAATCGACCATATTACCTGTCGAGCCCCGATCTCAGCGCTGCGTTGGGTTTCTACCCTTGCTTGTGACTGCGAGCCAGCTTTACAAAAGGAGGCGCGGAGTATCCAACGAGACAAAACTGATCAAGGGCGAACAAGACCACGGATTCCAAACCTTGAGACTGCGCAATATCGGCTTCTTTCATCCAAGATGTCCACGCATCGCTTATTCCGACCAGATGACTTCTTTGTTGGTTCGAGAACCCCTTGGTGACACTGACTCCCATGGAGTACGTGCTCAAATCCAGGTTATAGCTTCCAGTGAAAATGAAACTTTCTGTCTTCAGGCAAGTTAGGTTTGCGGAGGTCCAGTCGGCAGCGGGGAAATTGACGAGTTGGTTCAGCGGCGTATCGTTGGTGTCGGTGGGGTAAAGCACCTCATACCGGCAGCCTGGAAACTGAGTTTGCAGCGCGCTACGAATGGCTTCTGTGTGACTCCCGATGAGCGTAGGTAAAAATGCCGTTTCATTCGGATATTCATTAGGATCGACAGCGTTATTCAAGATGATCTGCATGGCTACGCCATATTTCGCCTGGAACTGCTGCTCTGTATAGCTGTCATAGAACGGCATTCCGATGTCTATATTGGAGCCGGTGGCCGCGTCCCAGACTTGCTTCTGAAAATACCACCACTGCACTTCGCCAAACTGCAAATACGGGGTCATTCCGGCATTGGCTTGTATAGCCGCCATATCGAGATACACTTGCTGCCAAAAGGCAAGAGTTGTTGGGGAAAAGTTTGTCTGAATCGCAGGCGTGTTGAGGACGACCGGCGTTCCATCGGGGTATTGCTGTGCAATTCCGGCCTCCGTGGATGGATCGCCGTTCAAAAGTTCGGTGCTGAATGAAGCAACAGCATCCATCCCATATCCCTTCAGGGCCGTAAAGTAGGCCAAGTGCCAGTCACGCGCCGCGCGGTTTAATCTAGGCAGCGCCGTGAAGTCGGTTCGCCAATAGTCGGCGGCGGCGATCAACGTGCTGTTCAGTGGATCCGTCGTATCAAGATCATAGGGACTCCCGTCAATACCCCCGCTCAGGATGCCCGATGCAGGATCCAGAGTATAACCGTTGCTGCTGGGGTCGAGCCCAACAGTAATACCGTTCCCCAAAATACCCATCGCCCGGGCAGTGAATGTCAAATTATTTGAGCTTGCGCTCGCCCAGAGCAAGTTTGTTCCCGTATTGATCAGCGCGGCCAAGGCCTCGGCAACGTTAGCGGGTGTGTCGTCGACGAGCACAAGATGAGAGACCAGAGTAGGTGAATCCGGCGTTCCGGGCGCTGCAAACGCTAGAACCACCGTTGGACTGCCCGAATATCCGCTGATCGGGTTCAGTGTGACCGTCAAGGATGCATACTGCGTGCCGGTTCGAACCAATTCGTAAAACCACAGCGCGCCTGTGTAGTGGTTGACCCGCCCGTAAAATCCAAGCTTGTTGATCAGCCAGGCCGTACGCTCCGCAGGCAATGACTGGGAGTGATAAGTATCCCAATCCGTCGCAAGCGATAATTGCGTCTGCGATTCGAAGCTGGGAAGATCCGTTGAAGGATAAGCAATCTCGAGAAAATCAAAATAGATCTCATTAAGATTCGGTCCCGCATGCGTCAGAGACATGGTGTGTGTTCCCGGCCCGTAAGTCCCCAGCGGCGCCCTGATCAGAACATCTTCTCCGTTTAGAAAAAGACTCAGTTGTTGCGCGGGAGATTGGCCGTCAATCGATACGGTGACGTTAGCGCCGGAGGCGAAAAGGCGAGTACCAAGAAAAAGTTGATGCTCAGCCGTCTCGCTGTAAGTGATCGTGCAAGTGTCGCCTACAGCGCTGGTGCTGTGGATCTTGCTTCCTGAGTAATTTCCGGTTTGTAAGGTCCACGACCCGGTATAACTCACTTCAGAATCGCTATCTTCAATGCGCCGGCTTCCTGGTCCGGCTACCGAATATTCTCTGCTTCCGCCGGTGACGTTCCAGTTCGAGATTGCCACCTGAAATTCGATTTGCTCAAAGGTCGCAGGCTGCTGATCTGCCGCCCAGGTCCAGCGTAGCTTGCGAACGTTGCTGGTGGGAACTGGCTGGTTTGGATCGGAATCGGCGTCCGTTTTGCCTTTAAGGTTCGCGAAATCGAGCGCGATCTGATATTGGGTGGGAAAAGCTCCGCCGCTGAATGCGGCAAAGGGCTGCTGCCACACGAGCGCTGCATCTTCGGCGAAGCCATACATGGTGATTCGATTGCCATTGGCGCCCAGTAGATTCGGATAAGCGGTCCCGTTCGGATTCCACGTTACGGTTATCGACGCTTCGCTACTCGTTGCCGTACAAACCGCGCTCAATTGTTGTATGTCGGCGGCTATTCCGGCAGCTATATCACTTAGCTGATCGCCTGGCAGAGCGGTGTAGTAATGATGTTCTTCCAGGAAAGCCAGTCCCGCCCGTTTTCCCGAACCGGGCGAAGCCGAGAGAGTCATGGTTGCGGATGCCGAGACGTGGGAACCCGAAATCGGAGTGGAATGGTCTTTCAGATTGACGTAATAAACAGTTTCATTTCCATCGCTGCCTGGAACCCACAATCGCAGTTGATCCCAGGCGACTACAGGGTACAGATCGGATTCAATCGGGATACAGCCGGTACGCTGCTCATCATACGTCAAAGTCAATCCGCTCAAATCCGCGTCAGGGAGGTTGCGTAATGCTGGATGTTCAAATACGTTGTCACGATTCCACTCGACTACTGCCCAGTCAAACTGCTGGCGCCATTTGCCGGAGACAATAAATCCCGTTTCGCTCGCCTGGCTCATGGCGGCAACCGCAGAAGGCGTCAAAAAGTAGCATTGCAGATCCGCGGACGGAGTAAGCTTGAAGAGTTGCTCAGACATACTCAAAGGCGAATGGTCACCGTTAATTCGCGTCCGGGGCTTATAGAACCCACAAAAGCAGGGACAACTTGGAGGGTGATGTTCATCGTGACTGTCGCGCCTTCTTGTAACGGAGGCAGGCTTACTCCGTCTATGATCGGATTCGAGGTTGTTGCACCCGAGGCGATCGATAGATTGCAGTATTCGGCTCCGTTCTGCAACACATCGACACTGATTACGTATCCTGAGGCAGCTTGAGTTACAACAGCTCGCAGATCTCTTACCGCGTGTGAAGCCTCAATAAGCAAGGGTGGCGCCGCATCCTGTTGCGTCGCCAAATAGCCACTTACCTGTAGCGAAAATTGTCCGCCTGAAAGCGTACGCAAGCCGCCGTCCGGGTCACTCGTATAACATTGCTGGTTCGTTTGACTGTCGCCGAAAGCGTTACGCACGTGAAACTCCGCGGCGGATATTCGAATGTCGGGAAGACTAGCGGTGTGCAGAAAATCGATTGAGGCTCGATTTTCGAAAAAGTTCAACGCGAAAGGAACAACAAGGACTGACGTTCCCAGCGGCAGCACTGGGGTGCCCGCACTGTGGGTGGCCGGTGCAGACGCCAAGGACGCGCGAACGACTGTATATGTGCCTGGCTCTGAGGTCAGCGAAAGAATTGTCATCAATTCTTCATCGGCCTGTATGGTGTCACCGGCTTGCGGCGGAGTAACTTGGCTCGACGCAACGGATTGCGAAAGAGAAACGGTGGTGGCTGTTGCGTCAAGGGCCGCGGCTAGGGTGTAAATACTCGGACTTTCCAGTTCGTTCCAATAGAACAGCTGCAATGTTCCGGTGGAAATCGAGGAGGTATTTTTAAGATCGTCAAATCCGACCTGGTAAATAGTGAGATCACCCCCGCCTGGAACGGCAAGCATAAAATCGGGCATGCCGGCTACTCCGGCGTCCGCCTGACCTCCCCCTAAGGGCCACCGCGTCAACGGGCAAAGATCGGCGGTTCCTTCTTGATTGTTGACGTTTGCGCCTCGCCCGGAAATCTGTATTACAGCGCCGGCGTTATACGAAATCTCGAATTGTGCCGGGCTGGTGGCGCATACCGCCGCAAAGTTCCACGAGGCCTCTGCCACGACGAAGGTGCTAGTCACGTCGGGTACGACAGACCAGGCAGAGCTCACTGTCAAAGTTGTTGCATTGTTTGTAGCGATAGATCGTTCCTGACCGCGACCGGTGCCATCAATGATCCTCACCACCATGCCTGTGTAGGCAAGGCTGGTCGCGCCCATGTCCTGCCAGCCGATCGTGGTCGATGAAAATATAGTGACCGGGAAAGGCCCCGCATATTCGTAGCGGTAATAGAAATTGGCGTGATCGAAATTGGCGTCCGGCGGACCAATCGGCTGGGCGGCAGCGCCGGTATCCGTGTAACTCGTGCTTATTGGAATATCGGTCGAGATCCGGTATAGCATCTGCGGCGTCATTCCGCGGTATACGTTGAATGCGGTTGCAGTTGAGGGAAAACTTAGACCCGTTATCGAAACGGAGTTCGTGTTCGGTCCCGTCGGGACCACCGCGGGTACGGTGAATGAGAGACAGCCCTCGGCTCCCGCCGCATCCACCGCGCTGACGGAGTAATACAGATTGCTGCCGCCCACCAGCGTTCCTCCCGTGGCTTGATATTCAGGAGAAAGACTTAGCAAGGGAAGATTCGGGGAGTTCGCAGTAGGTTTAGCTGGCTGAGAAAAACCAACCGTCAGAGTATCGGTAGCCGTCCCGTCGTTTTGCGCGTAAATATTCTCTTGTACTGAGAAGTCAAAGTATTCGAGTCTACCGCTCGTATCATTATGAGCGATGAGGCCGATCAAGGGCCTCGGCGTTTGTACTCCGGTCCAGGGCTGCCTTCCCGCGCCGCCGAGCACAGCAGGATCGTCACTGTACCAATCGTCATCGTGGACCTGGGCGAGTATCGTCACCAGTTGGTAATTCAGCGACGGTGACAGCTTTGTCACCCGCAACGGCACCCGTATAAGGCCTTCCTTTAAGTAAGTGAGCGCAATGATGTCGCCGGGTCTAACCTTGAGTGCTCGGAAACTGGTTTGAAACTGAACGAACTGGTTGCCGTCCGTTGATTTGTCAAGCTGCCGTAACAGCACTCTTGTCGCTTGACTGAAGTTCGCGATTCCAAGAGCGGTGGATTGACTGCTGATCTCGTATCCAATCAACGCGGAATCACCCGAATTAACCAAAGACAGACTATCCTGCTGGTACTCGTTCGATTCGTCCTGAAACTCCACGCTGAGACGGTTTGATGTTTCCGAGATGCTGCGCGAGCTTAGGCGAACGGTCGAGCTTCCGTTCGGATTTCGCACAATGCCTGAGAATGGCGCCGAGGCGTCGCTGAATTCGTACGCCGGCCAGCCGCCGTTTAACTCTTCGGTGCTATTTCCTCCGTCCGGCAAAACGGGCTGCTGCGCCGCTAGGGTGGTCTCCGGCAGTAGTTGCAGCAGCCCCGTTGTACCGTACCTCAGCATGAGGCTGGAAGCGACGCGAATGCCGCGCACGATCACAGCCGCGCTTTGCCGTTTCGTCAAAATCAAGTTGCATTCGTATCTCGGCACCTGGATCGGATTGCCGTTCAGGTCGGTTGTGCCGATCAGAGTCTGACAAAACTCAGCGGCCGAGGCGAAAGTTGGAAGATCAAGATCGCTTGTGGACCACCCGCAGCGCTGAAGTATGTCTAGAATGACCCATACGGGATTATTTGTGTAAGCCGTTGCTTGAAATGTTCCATCGGGATTGTAGGCGTCGATCTGTATCCCTTGAAGCAGCACTTCAATGGTGGGAAGCGATCTACCGCTGCTGATCCGATTCGGCACAACTACGGAGAGCAATGACATGCTTCCGTAGGGATCGCCAAGAGGATTTCCGCTGGAATCAGTGAAATCGAGATTGAAACCACCCTGGCGTGTACCGATGGTGACGATGTTGTACCAGCCGGTCACCGTCATATCCTGCCCTTCAACGGCTTGCGGGATCTCGATGTCATTTACAACTACCTTCAGCACACTCTGAATGGCGCCCATGCCGATCAGGGCTTCCGTGTGAGTCAAGTTTCCATCGTTGCGGGCGAAAGTAACAGGCGCTTTCAGCCACCCGGTTCCATAAACGATTGGCACAGGGTCGTTGTACTTCGCGGCATCATCCAAGACCGGAGAGAGGTGAGACGTCTGAGCGCCGGAAGTTCGGACCATGATCGCCGAGGGAACGAACTCGAAGCCACCGAATCGGCGAGTCGTATTTCCTGCACCGTCTATGTTGAACATGCCCCGCTGTTGACATTGGCCTCGGGACTTATCGCAGGAATTAAAAGCTTGCCCTCCGCTGAGGTTGCCCACGCCTCCGGTTACATCCGCCGAATATCCGCAGCGGTAAAAGTGTGAATATCTGCCGTTCGCCCCCCCATCTTTCGCCTCGATTCTTTGCTGTGAACTGGCCGGAAAATTCCAGGGGCATGAACGTTGGATACGAACTTCCGGAACAGGGATCCTTTGCAGGCTGAGTTTGTTCGTGAAGCTCACGCTCAAAGAGTCTTCCGTAATGTCATCAGGGTCTCCGGCAATCCCGCGGAAGAGAACCGTGCTCTCCGTCGTAATTGTGAGGGTCTGCAGGTCGGCGAATGCGAAGTAGACGGTCAGTTGACACCCTTTGAATCCGACCTCCGCATTGATCTCGGACAGGTACGAGTCGGCGTTTGCGAGAGTCAGGGAAAGCTGAGAAATGCCATCCATCGCATCGTCAGCCGAAAGCTGCAGATCGAAGAGGTTGTGTTTCAGAACTCTCGCGGAGTACGGCTGTCCGTTGAAAGAGATGGAATGGGTGCTCCAGTATTCGACATTGCCGGATGCCAGAACGCACTGGAAAAACAAGAGCGGCGTATCGGCTTCGGCGAGCTGTTTTACCTGGTTAATAGTCCCCATGCGGCACTCCTATGTGGCCGTTTCAATGTCGAAAGAAGCAGAGAATAGATTTGGCGCTTCCGCTATTACAGTCAATTGATCAGCCGACCAGTGCGCTCCGGCGTAAACACCGCCGGTCTGTGTAGTGGGGCTATAGCGCGAGGGTGCGATCTGGGCTTCCAGTTGAAGCCCAAACACCTCCACAAGCTGTCCAGCAGCCAAGCTGATGGCCACGCTGAAAGTCACCCCGGGATCATTCAAGCGCCCGGTCGAAATAACTCGCTTCCACTGGGGCCCGATCGAAACGGTAGCGCTCTCTTCAGTCGAAGCTCCGCGCCGGATCAAAGTGATGTTCGAAACCTCAGGGCTGATGACATATAGAGAAAAACAATACTGATAGCTCGAAGGCACTAATAACGTCTGACTGATTTCTTGACTAGCCTGGCCCGTATTCCTCAACGTGAACGCAGCAGATCCTCCGTTCGGATCTGCCGCGCCTGGCGTTACATTGATCAAACTTGACGTTTGCCACACGCCGGCCGTCAAATCGGAGCTGGAAACCAGCATGTTGCCGGTGGGATCTATGAACGTGAACGCATGGAATGGACCCACGCAGGTATTGAAATGATTCTGAAGCAATGCTGTATCCGCCGCAGATAAATCTGTATACGAGAGTTGCCAAACCAGGCGCGCGGCGCCTGGATCCGCCAGCAAAATCAAATCGCCGTCCGGAAGCACATTCTTGATGGTCCGCACCATGCGTGTTTTCCGGATTGGGTATTGCGCGAGCGCTCCGCTCGTCAGCTGCGGATAGTAAAGATTAGCCATGTGTTTCAATCACCCAAAACGATGTCGAGCTAAGATCGACTCCGACGTATTCACTAACCAGCCCTGGCGCTCCAAGCCGGCAATTCGGCACAGGCGCCCCGCTGAATGGGTCCGGAAAAGTAAAGATGGAATAATCGCCCTGCAGCTCGACAAAAAACGTCTCAAACTGCTGAATCTCAGTTTCATTTAACAGATCCAACCGAATCTGCCATTGGCGCAGCATGCGCCCTTGGCTAAGATAGCGTTGATCTGATCCATCCAGGAAGCGAATGACCTGAGCGCCTTGGCCCTGTGTAAGAGGCGTTGGATATTGCGTTACAGCGCCGGTGTTGAGTAATGGGAAAGTAGCCATCTTAAATCTCTGCGATCACATCGTTCAGAGAGCTCGAATTCAACAGCGCAATTTTGACGGCTTGGGCGATTTGCGCACTCTGCAGTTGCGGCGCTTGGGTGGATGATGCCGAGTTGCTTGGAACAGGCGCTGTGACGCCGCCCGCCCCTACGGCGCCGCCCTGGGAATTCGTGTTTCCGTTCGTATTCACGTAAGCCGTCTGGTCCTGTGAAGCAGGCAGCTGAAACTCCACCAGTGCAGGAAGTGTTTTCTTGCCTCCGCTACCGAACAGGCCGAGAATGCCCGAAAGCAGCGAGCCGAGCCCACCGATACTGCTCAATTCGCCACCCAAGACGCTGGAAATGCCGCCCGAGGCGGTCTGTGTCAGGAGATTACTCAACGCGCTTCCAGTCTGCGAAGCGGCGGTTCTGGTGCTCGAGGGGTTTCCAAACTTAATACTCTTGGCGAGAACACTTCCGCCGATCGAAACCGCTTTCGAATCGGCAGAGTTCCCGATGCTCAAAGCTCTTGCATCACTTTCTTGCTTGTCATTGACTAGGTCTGTTGGAGAAAGTGAGTTGCTCGTACTCGGCCGCTTCACGCGGGACGCCTGCTTGATAAGACTTGATAAGTTGTTTTTAGACTTCGCCACGTTCATTCTCCATTCGCCACGCCTGCTCTAACACAAGAACGGCCTCAGCAGTCTTCGCTTCCATCGAAGAAAGGCTTCCTCGTCCAGAATCCTTCCAGTAACGGAACTGCTCCAAGAAGTGCAGACTCTGAGCCGAGATCACCGATTTTGGGCATTGCACGGCAAATATTCCTCCTCGCGCCCAAACCGCTCTCGCATTTGCCGGGCTAATTTTGCTGACCCATGCGCAATTCCGACTCTTCGCCAAACCGCTCGATCGACAGCTATCGCATTTCCACGCGGCCGGCTGAGAAAACTGGAAATGGAATGCGATCAGGAGTTTTTTCTTTCTTCCTCGGAAAGACCGAGCTCAGCTTGAATCGCGCTGATGATTTCATCGCTCAGCGGCTCGGGTCCCTTCTCCGCAAGCAGCTCTGCCGTCGCAGGTTGCCCATCGATCGTAAGGCCTCTCATCTCTGCCAGGCCCCATTCCAGATACAGCTTTCGAACCAGCAGGTCGCCCATCGCTGCTTCGAGTTGGTCGGGCGTTTCTCCGGCCTTCAAAAACTCGTGTCCAAGCACCAGCTCTCTAGCGCTGTTCGTCAACTCAATTCTTTGTGACAGCGAAACGCGCCTGATTGCGTAACCGACACCTTTCGTCGTCACGCTCTCACGCCAGAACACGCTCGAATAGTCAACGCGCTTATGCAAAGGCGACATAAATTTCATCATTGGAAGTCCCTTGTGCGAGATTGTTTTTGAAGTCCCATTGGAGTCTTGTCCCCGAATCGTCAAGATCTGGAATCTCCGGCGTCATCTTGGGC
>JBAUUG010000129.1:0-6344 GCA_049582585.1 Bryobacteraceae bacterium
CCGACGCGCCACTGCAGCTGGTCATATTGACCACCAGCTGCCGGGTCGCGGGAAGCCGGTTCAACAGCGATGCCAGCTCCGCCGCCGTGATATCCGGTCCCGGAATGTTGAACTTGTAATCCGTTCCATCAAAGGTTCCATGCCCTATCAGCAGCAAAGCAAACGCATCGTCCGACTTCATTTCCCCCGACAGGCGCGACAATGCTTCCCGTATATGCTCTCGCATGGCGGAGTTTCCGGTTAGCGTTAATACCGTCGTTTCGGGTCCATTCGCGTGAAGCTGATGATCGATGTCCGCGGCCCACTTTGTAAATTGGCTCTCATATTCCGGCGTTCCACCGAGGCCCGCTACCGTTACGTAATAACTCGCCGCTGGGGTCGTCAACGCGCAGAGCAGCAAGCACGCGAGCGCTTTCAAACCGCGCCCCATCTTCTGCGCAGCAGCCATTCCGTTGATCGCAGAATCAGAATCGCGAGGAACACCGCCGGCATATCCCACAAATCTTTCATCTCCCGCCCGGTAATTCCAGCTTCCGAATAGGAGATCTCTTGCGCCAGGCGGCTTGCATCTTTGGGCGTGTAGTAGTGGCCCCCGGTTTCATCCGATAATTTGTTCAGCAGGTCGCGATTCTGCTCCCGATGAAAGTTTTCCGCGATGCCGTTCTCGCGTCGAAATGTCAGCACGTCTCGCCCAAGCTGCTGCGTACCCCGCCGAGCCGTCAGCTCGGCCACGTAGGAGCCGGCTTGCGGCGCATTCCAGTCCACAGAATAAACTCCCTGCGCAAGAGGCTCGGGCCGCAAAGGCACGGTTTCAGACGAGCCATCCGGCGCAATTATTTTTGCCTCGACTTCCGCGTCGCCAGCCGGGAGGTGTCGAGCATCGCGCACTTCCGCGCGAAGTTGAATGCGGCCCTCGTCCTCCAGATTTGCAGTCGGCGTAGAGGCCACTACCCGCGAAGGCGTCGCGCTCACAACCCATCGCAGAAGCTGCCGCCAAAACGTCTCCTCGCTCCTGTCTCCTGCCGGTTGCTGCATTCGCCAACGCCAACTTCCGCCCGTAGCGAACACGGCTGTACGCCCACGTCCGTAATTCTCAGTGACCAGCAGCGGCACCCGGTTACCGCCCGCATTTACCCGCGCCAGCACAACCGCGCCCGGCTTTGCCGTCCCCGGATCCTGATAATTCGCCAGATAGGGCAGAACTTCCCAGTGTTCAGCGCTTTTCTCCCGATCGTCCTCGATTCTGCAAATCAGGCTCTTCTTCCCGGCTTCGGTTAACTCCGCCGCGACAAAACTCCGCTGAAAAGTGTTTTTTCGCTGCGGCAAATTGACCGGCAGCAATTCCGCAAACGGAGGAATGTTATATCCGCCATCCGATAGCGACCACCGCCCGCCCAGGAACAACAGTCCGCCGCCCCGCCGGTCGACAAAATCCTTGATCGTCTGCTGCTGCGGCGCCGTGAAAAAATCTGATTCCACGCTTCCGAGAATGAGTCCTTGATATTCGAACAGCTCTTCCGGTTTACTTGGAAAGCCCTCCTCCAGCTCATGCGGATTCTCAATGCCTTGCCGGTAGATTTTGTTTTGCGTCGTGCGCAACATCGAGACGATTTCTAAGGCCGGATCGCCGTCCTCCACCGCGCGCCGTATGAACTTGAAATCCCAGCGCGGCTCGCCTTCGATATAAAGGATGCGCCTTTTCGCATCGTCCACCGAAAGCACCCGCGTCAGCCGATTGTTCGCCGTGTTCTCTTCTCCCGGAAGCGGATCTATTCTTGCTTCGACATTCTTTACCCCGGCTTTGCCCGCGTTGAACTCGATAGATTCAATTTGTTCCGGCTCGTCACCGAGAATAATGTCTCGGCTGGCCAGGATTGCTCCTCCTCCGGTTAAGACGAGCTTCGCGCGCTTGCCGCTGAACCCGTTCTGGCGAATGGCAACTTGCGCCTCTAAGCGCGAATCGCTGAGAGCCTTAGATGGAACATCGAACCTGTCCAGCTCTACATCGTTTGACAGCCGTTCTTTGCCAATCCCGATTGTGTGTACCGGCAAGCGCCTCCGCCGCAGCTCGGAAAGAGTTTCCAGATCGATGCCGGCTGAGTTATCGGCTCCATCGCTCAACAACACAACTGCGCCGATCGGCAACGTCGCTGCTTCGTCCGACAGTTGACGGAGGCCATTTCCAATTTGTGTTGCCGGCTCCGAAGCTTTCAATTCCCCGGTGTCCTGAACTCGCGCAATTCCAGCCCCGAGCCTATATAGACGCACCTGAAAGCGGCTGCGGAGGTCCTTCAAAAGCCCCGAGTCGAGCAGCTTGATAGCCACTTGCTCTCGTGATTCGCCGGTATCTGTCAATGCCATGCTGCGGCTGTCGTCCACCACCACCGCGATGACGTTCTGCTGCGGTTTCAATGCCGCGACGCTGATGGCCGGCTCCCATAAAAGAAGCAGCAGCAGTGCCGCTAATGCCGATTCGAGAGCCCACAGGACAAGCACTCGAATTCCGCGCAGAGAGGGTACCAGGCGGGCCCGCTTGCGCCAGATCGTAAGCCCTAGCAGCACGGCCGCGCCAATGATGGCGGCGAAGAGCACCCATCGCGGCCACGAGCCCAACAGTACGAAGCTTCCTTTCGAAAACAGTCCGGCTGGGTACTTGAAGAGAAACTCGAACATGTGGCCCGGTTACCGCTTAGTGGGTCATCGACGCGAAACACCGAAGTCAAATTCGCGCTAGATGCCGCCAGAATAGCACCTGTCAGTAAAGACGCTCCTTGCTCGATAAAGCGCCCGGATTCAGGAGCCGGCACATGGGTGAGGCCCATTGGGCGAGCCTCCACTCAGCTACTTGACCGATTCGATGATTTGGATGTCCTGCTTCAGCAGTCGATTGATCATTTCGTTGAGCGGTGCTGGATGGAGCCATATCCCGCTAGTCGGGCAGTGAGACAATGGCGAAGCGGCGCACTCTCGTGCTTCGCTCCAGGCCGTGGCTGTTGCGTTTTTCTGGCATTAGCCGGATTGGTGATGGCGAGTTATCTTATCTCTGTTCGAGGCCCCACTCGTTCCGAGTCTGAGAAAAAGAGGAGGTCTCCCTGATGTTCGAAGGCAATGGGATTATCAACACACCCAGCAATCACTCTGTAGACCAGACAGTGGAGAAACTCAAGCAAATTCTGCAAGCCAAAGGCGTCACCTTGTTTGCCATAGTGGATCACAGCGGGGAAGCAGAGAAGGCGGGTATGAAAATGCTTCCTACGAAGTTGCTGATTGTCGGAAGCCCGAAGGCGGGAACTCCCGTTATGTTGGCGGCTCCGAGCATCGCCCTCGACCTGCCTCTCAAGATTCTGGTTTGGGAGGACGGGCAGGGAAAGGTTTGGAGTTCCTACAATCGCGCCGACTATTTGCAAGATCGGCACGGCGTACCGCAGCAGTTTGTAGAAACCCTTGCTGTCGTGGAAACATTGGCGGCCAAAGCAAGTGAGTAGAAGTTTGGTTTCGATAACTCACTTGTAAGTCATTCGAGAGTGATCGCGCGCAAATAAACGCGGGTTTCGTGTGCCGCCGGTCACCGGCGCCCCGGGCTCCCTGTCCCATACTGTTAATCATGAGTGGTTTGCGCTTTCTCCGCAGGGCGCCGGGATTCGTGCTCGCCGCAGTTTTGACGCTGGCGCTCGGAATTGGTGCGAACGTCGCGTGCTTCAGTATCGTTCGCGCCGTGCTCCTGAAGCCGCTGGGCTACCGCGACCCGGACCAGCTGGTGCGTCTCTCCGGCGGCGCATCGCCGGCACACTTCTCTCAGATCCAATCGAGCGCTCGCAACTACTCGGCCATCGGCTCCTACGCCATGGAGCAAGACCTCGTCTTCAGCGGCCGCGGCCTACCCGAGCTTGTGAAAACCATCCGCGTGACCGCAAATTTTCTGCAGATCCTCGGCGTATCGCCCCTGCTCGGCAGTGGATTCGGAGATTCGGAGAACGCAGCTCTGATCAGCTTCGATTTCTGGCAGCGCGTGTTTCACGGTGACACTCACATCCTTGGACAAACCATTAATCTGGGGGGAGCACCGTATACCATTTTGGCCGTTTTGCGCGCAGGCTTCGCTTTCCCGTCTGCGGAGGTCGATGTTTGGCTGCCGCGCCCGGAAGACTCGCCCACGTTTTCCCCGCAATCCCGTGCGCTCAGCCCCTTTTTGACGGTCTTCGGCCGGTTGAATCCTGGCGTCACGGTCGACCAAGCCACGGCCGAGCTGAAGGTGATGCAAACCAGCTATGCAAAGTCTTATCCCGCAATGCTGGATGCGAAGCCGAAATCGCCTCCCGAGGCCGCGCCGCTTCAGCAAACGATCGTCAGCCAGGTGCGGCCGGAACTCTGGCTGCTCTTCGGAGCCACCTTTGTTGTGCTCCTTATTGCTTGCGCCAATCTGGCCGGTTTGCTGCTTGCCCGTGCAGTTGCCCGCTCCACTGAATTCGCTGTCCGCTCTGCGCTCGGCGCAAGCCGCCTTCGTATCGTCAGAGATTTGATCTTCGAAACTCTCGTCGTTTCGTTTCTGGGAGGAGTAGCCGGCGCGTTTCTCGCGTTCTTGTGCCTTGCCACTGTGCGGCACATGGCGGGAGCTCATCTGCCGCGCGCCGGCGAGATTCAATTCGACTTGCCGGTCGCCGCCTTTGCAATTGGTCTCTCGCTGCTCACGGCGATTCTCTTCGGTCTCGCGCCTTCCCTCAGCGCATCGCGCACAGACCTGATGTCGGTGCTGCGGGCGAGCCAAGCCAACTCCGGCCGCTTCCGGTCCCGCGGCGTTCTGGTTACGGCTCAGATTGCGTTTTCAGTTGTTTTGCTAATAGGCGCAGCGCTCTTGCTGGAAAGCATCCTGCGCCTTAAAGCCGAAGCGCTCGGCTTCGACCCGCAAAATCTACTCACCGCGCGCATCGCGCTGTCGCCCGACGCCAATCCGCCCCGCTTTTTTGACGATCTCTTGACACGAATCTCTCTCTCACCGGGCGTCGAGCACGCTTCCGCGTCGCTTACGCTTCCCATGACCAGCTATCCCGGCACACCGGTCCAGGATGCCAGCCATCCCGCATTGCCTCTCAACCAGCGCCCGCTCGCAGCCATGTTCATCGTCTCGCCCGATTATTTCCAGACTCTGCGCGTCCCACTTAGACGCGGCCGCACCTTCACTCCACGGGACGACGAGCGAGCGAAACGCGTGGCCATCATCGACGAAGGACTGGCCCGCTATTTCTGGCCGGACTACCCGGTCGGACAGAATCCAATCGGCCGCGAGATCCTGGTGGGCGGCGTGAATAAGGCACCGGCGGAAATCATCGGCATCGTCGCAGACGTCCACCAGAGCATGGATGATGCAGGCTGGGGCCGCAGCGTTTACGTGTCCTTCACGCAGTCGCCTGTGCCCCCCGCCATCTTGGCCGTTCGCGTTACGGGCGATCCTCTCCGCTTCGGCCCGACGCTTCGCCGCGCCGTTCAATCTTTGAATCCCGATCAAGCGCTTTACGATCTGCGTCCTATGCAGGAGTTGGTCGACGATCAACTCGGGTCCCGGCGCTTGCTGCTGGAAATCTTGGGATTCTTCGCTTCGGTTGCCCTCGGGCTCGCTATTTTGGGCATATATGGTCTTGTTTCGTATTCCGTCAGCCAACGAACGCAGGAGATGGGAGTTCGCAGAGCGCTCGGCGCATCGGGCGTCAGCATCATAGAAATGATCCTTGCTCAAACGCTGCAATGGACCGTGGCGGGCATCCTTTTCGGAGCGGTCGCCGCAATGGCTGTCACGCGATTTTTGAGGAGCTATCTGTTCCACATCGGCGCTACTGACCCGATCACCTTTTTCGCCGTTTCCGTTCTCTTCATAACTATCGCCGCAGCCGCAGCGCTGAGGCCCGCCTTTCGTGCCGCACGAATCGACCCAATACAAGCACTGCGGTACGAGTAGACCCGCACATTGCATATTGACTTGGAACTGTAATTACGGGCCTCAAGCCAAGAATGGCCGGGACTCGTTGCGCGCCATCATGTCGAGGCGACCGAAGAATCTGCCCCAGAATGCGCTGTCGGCGCCTGTATCTTCCAACCTAGCTGCGAATCTCCTCCTTTTCCCTCAAGGAATCGGCGGCGAGAGGGTCTGCCGCGACATCTTTCATGATGGGCAGAGCGAATTCGAGCAATTCATGGGCGCTAAGTATGTAAGTCATCGCGTTCCCTACTCGCGCACCGTTGTTCCCCGTATTCGTGAGCAACGTGTCGACAATCTTCGCGAAAAAGCGATCTGGCCAGTTCGCATGAACGCCATCGCCGGAGGTATCAAATTCCTCCATCGCGCGCCACAC
>JBAUUG010000130.1:0-1713 GCA_049582585.1 Bryobacteraceae bacterium
CAGTTTCGGCAACCTGTTTTTGGCCGCTCTGACTTCCCTGACCTCAGATTTCTCGGAAGCCGTCCGTCTATCGTCTGAAATTCTACTCACTCGCGGACATATCTATCCAGCAACGACCTCGAATATCGAACTCGAGGCTCTGATGGAAGACGGATCGAGAGTTCGGGGCGAAACCAGGATCACTGCCAGTAAAGGCCGGATCCAGGAATTGTTTCTGGTTCCACCGGGCGTAGGTCCCATGCCCCAGACTTTAGAGGCCATTGCGAACGCCGATCTGATCACAATTGGTCCGGGGTCACTCTTCACCAGTCTCATTCCCAATCTACTCGTTCGCGGAATGTCCCAGGCGATCGTCGAGTCGCGAGCCACCAAGGTGTACCTCTGCAATCTTATGACGCAAGCGAATGAGAGCCTCGGACTAACCGCTGCGGATCACATTCGAGCGCTGAATCGTCACGCGCAAGGACCGATTTTTGATTACGCTCTCCTAAATCGCACACCGGTTTCCCAAGAACTCAAGGCGAAGTACGCATTGGAAGGCGCTTGCCAGATCGTGAATGACCTTGAGCAGGTGGAAGCTCTCGGCGTCATTCCCGTGCTCGGGGACTACCTGGAAGAAGCAGGCGTAGCGCGCCATAATTTCACTCGGGCAGCACAGGATGTTCTCGATCTGGCGATCAACGGAAATCGCAAGAACCCTCTATGAGAATGCGCCTGCTGTTCCTGCTCGTTTTATGCAGTCCGACTGTGATTCTGGCGCAAACAGGGCCGGAAGAGGGTGGCCGCGAAATTCAGATCTGGGCGGGCGGTGGACATTCCGTCGCCGGCGGACGGGGCAACACAGGAGTCTTCAATGCGGGCCTGCGCTATGGATGGGTCTTGACCGGACCTCATCTTCCCGGTTTCCTGCGCGGGCGCTTCGAGTATGCCGTGGACGCCGTGCCGGTCTTTCTGGCATTTCAGCCCGCCAACACAGCCTACGGTGTAGGTTTCAACCCTCTCGGGCTGAAATGGAACTTCGAACGTCATGGCCGCTTCTCGCCTTATCTCGAATTGGGCGGTGGAGTGCTCTTCACCAACCATGATGTTCCCCAGTATGTAAATACCGTGAACTTCACACCCTCTACCGCGCTCGGCGTTCATATCCTTGGCGCAAAATACAACTGGAGTGTAGAACTGCGGTACTTGCACATTTCGGATGCGGGCCTGACCAATCCGAATCCAGGAATCAACTCCGTGCAAGTGCGTCTGGGAATCGGCAGATTCCTCAACGGAAGAAAGCACTAGAGTTTCCTTCGATTTGGTTACAACAGATTCTATTCGCTGTCCTTGCGCGCGAAGTCAGCCGACCGTTATCCTCTTCCGTTATGTCCACGCTCGTCGAATGTGTCCCGAATTTCTCCGAAGGTCGCGATAAGGCCAAAGTTGATGCCATCATCGAAGCGATGAAGATGCCAGGCGTCTACCTGCTCGACCGCGAAATGGATTCTGACCATAACCGCTGCGTCATCACGCTTGTTGGCGAGCGCGAGGCCATTCAGGAAGCCGCCATCCGGGGCGTCGGCAAGGCGTCGGAATTGATCGATCTGAACACGCACACCGGAGCCCATCCCCGTATGGGCGCTGCCGACGTCGTGCCGTTTATTCCCATCGACGGCGTGACCATCGAAGATTGCGTAGCGATGGCAAACCACGTTGGCGAGGAGATTTGGA
>JBAUUG010000131.1:0-29044 GCA_049582585.1 Bryobacteraceae bacterium
CCTTGACTAGAAAAGCACGGGCTGCAATTGGAATTTTTGCAAGTAGCCAATTCGTCAATGCCGGTGACAATTTGCCGCGCGCTTCGACATATTCCGTAATATGTAAGCGCAAAGAGCCTGCGACTTCATCGTCACGGTAATTAAGTAGTTCCGCTTTCTTTGCTTGGAAATGCTCGCGCTCGTCATCACCGACAGGAAACTGATACCACTTCAAACCAAGTATTGAGCGCGTACGGTCAGATTTAAAATCATCCAACCCTTTAACAGTTGAAACGCCAACAGCCTTTTGTCGCTGCGCTCTGTTCGCCCAAGGATGATCCCAAAATTGATGGATAGTGACATAGCGGGATGACTCGGGCCATTGCATCACTGCTATGCGGCCGACGGGTTCACGCTGCCCTGACGCTGCAAACGCCAATGCGCAAGGAAGATCGGCGGAAAAATCCGTAAGCCTTGTAGGAATGCCGTAATGCTGAAGGAAACCAAGGGCCTCGTGAGCATTAAGATTGTAATCTTCCTTGTGTTGTAATTGCCAGAGTAAAGCGCCTAGCAGATGTTTAAGCTTGGTCCGATCATCTGACGTGAGTCGCCTTTTACTACTGCCTTTTACAATGTATGCATCCGGGCGATCTTCGCCACATAAAGTTGTTTCAAAGCACCCGCTCTCGCCGCGATACAGGTAGCGAGGTAAAACCTCCGGGGCAACAACGCCAGACTGACGAGAAGACCACCGCTCAATCCACGGATCACGTATGGCCTCGTTCAAGAGAAAGTCAACGCATTCTTTGAAAGATGAGAATATTCGATCTGGTTCGAAGCCCAAAGTTTCGCGCTTCCCCTTAAAGAATAGTGTCCCAAAAACTTAACCTTTATGAGAATATCCAGAACCGCGCGGAAGGGCGCGTGTTTACCGAAATGGAATTTCTACTTCGGTATAGCTTCCCCGCGTGGCTGCATTCACGGCCGCAAGAACCGTTTCAACGTGGCGACACAACGTAGGCTACTGTTGATTGCCGATAACCACAAACGCGATTTTCCGATTTTTCAGGTTTTGTTGATAGCGCATGTTTTTGTCGGTGGTGAGCAAAACGTCAAAGCCTGCCGCCTCCGCCACCGCTATCAATTTACCGTTCGCAAGTCGGTCCCACCCACGTTCGATGGGTTCAACAACGGTGTGACCTTTGAGGCCGTAGCGAAGCGGTGCGGGAGTGCCGTTATCGAAAAGTATGAGCATCGACCGGTGGGACGGGTTGTTGCGAGGGCGGCGGAGCGTCAAGGCTTCGCGCTGCAAATTCGATCACAGCAACTACCTGTTCACGGGACAAATGGAACCACTCGATAATCTCGTCAATTGAAGCTCCCACTTCAAGGTTGTCAAATACAACGGAAACCGGCGTCCGCGAATCACGGAATACCCATGCGCCGCTGCGCTTGCCGGGAATACTCTCCACGGCGGGACATTGGGACCAATCCAGATTTGCCATGTAATACCCCTCCTTTCATCGTAGCTTTGTAGCACGGTTCGGCGCGGGCCGTCACGCATGCAGGGGCCGAAACAAAAGCTCGCGGCGTCCACTCATCCGGGCGCTGGCTCGGCCCATAAGCGGAAAGCGTTTTAGCTTGCCGCAACCGTCATAGATCGTTTTCGCCACACGGCGGGCCGCTTCGGGATTATCACGTTCGATCCATTCACAGATGCGCTCTAGATCGTCGGCTGCTGGCGTGGACCATCGAACCTCCATTAGGAAGCTACAGAAACCGCCGCAAACGGTCGCCTAGCTGTTCATGGGTGAGATAATCGCCGCGCTCCAGGGCGGCTTCTCCCTGCAACACCGCTTCGATGAAACGCGCATCGTCTTCGAGCAAACGCAAGGCGGCTCTCTTGACTAGCGCCTCGGGGTTGGTCCCTGCGGTGCTGGCAACTTTCGCAAGCTGCGTCTCCTGTTCGGGCGTGAAATAAACTTCCATAAGCTTAAAGGTATCAGCGATCGCGGCCCGCTGTGCTTGCGGGTGGCATCTTGCAACCCATGCCCTACAGCTCCGCGTAATACCTGTCTCTCGCTTGTACAATCAGTCCCTTCTGCTTCGTTGCGACTCGAATCTTTCGAAACCCTGATGCGGTGACTGGCTGGTCTGAGACGAAGCCGATGCTGTATTGGCTGCGCAATTCTTCTTCGATCTGCCCGAAAATCTGCTCGATGTTCTGTCTCTTCGTTACTTCGAAAAACCCGCCGCCGGTCTCGCGCGATAGCCGTTCGAGAGCCGCTCTCCCGCTCGCCGCAGGCGAAAAACCTCCATAAGCCGCCGCATCGGAAAATAGAATGGAATATGCCAGCGTGTCCGCGCGCTCAGCTGATTCAATCGCGTCTGTCAAGCTCACCGCGCTCCCCACATCCACGCCATCCGTGAGCACGATGAATGCCTTCCGGCCCTGCTGCTTTCTCATCACTTGTATAGAAGCGGTGCGGACGGCATCGTACAGCAACGTTCCCCCGCCTTGCCCTCCGTATTTGGTATCGGGAGAATCCAATACCTCGAGAGTCGCCTCCAGATCTTTGCGCGACGAAGTGAGTTCCTGCCGGATGAGGATTACCTGATCGAACTGCGCGATGAACGCTTTGTCCTTGTCCTCACGCAAGACCTGCTCCAGAAACCGAAAGCTGGCGCCGCGCTCATTTTCCAGTACGCGAGTCTGGCTGAGGCTTGTATCGACCAGCAGCCCAATTGTCAACGGCAGATCGGATTCTCGTGAGAAGTATCGAATGCTTTGCAATCTTCCGTTTTCGTAAAGCGTGAAATCGTCCTTCGTGAGATCCCGGATGATATGTCCGCTTTTATCCCGGACCGTCGCGAGGATGTTCACTACTTTTACTTCCGTCGAGAACGTCGGCTCCTGTTGCGCCCGCGCCAGACGGCGGAAGATCAGTACGGCTGCCGAGATCGTCCAGTCACGCCGTGACAGCATATTTCTCCTTCGGCTTTCGATTCGAAAACAGTTTCCAGCCTAGAAGAACGGCTGCGGCAACGGCGACGATGCCCCACGACAAATCGCCCAGAAGAGAATCCATTGCCATTATGCGATCGCTGAACAGCGCGCCTAGCGAGATGTAAATCGCCGCTCCCAGGCACTCGCCCAAAGCGTCCCAGAAAACGAACCGCCTCCACGGGTATTTGGCCGCCCCGCTGGCCAGATTGACCCACGGACCAAGTGGAGTCACCAGCCAGCGGCTGAAGAAAATGCCCGCGCCGCCCCAGTACCTGGTCTGGGCTTCCACCCGCTCCAGGCGCTCTCGTCCGCCCAACAGGCCCGCTAACCTATGCACCAGCGCGCCGCCGCCCCACCGGCCAATCAGATAACCGATCTGGTCCCCAATAACCGATCCTGCGCCCGCGAGTACAATGGCCCACCAGATGTTCAGTACGCCCTGAGCGGCAAGCGAGCCCGCCACGATGAGAAGCAGCGTGACCGGCATTGGGATGCCGATTGCGGCAATGGCGACCACGCAAAACAGAACCGGCGAGCCGTACGCCGTGAGAGCAGCCAGAACTTGCTCGCGCATCAGGGCTCTTTACCGGGCGGGGATTTCTGCTGCGTATTCGATTGACGGGCCGACGCGATGGCCCCATCAAGATCGCGAATGAGCTCTTCCACCGGCCGATTTTGCGCGCGCGCGATTTCGCGAATCGAGCGGCGGTCGTGCTGATGGGGGCGGATTCCTATCGCCTGGCACAGAACCTCCGAGCGCATGTGATGTGTATGCGCGATGAAATGCACGCTCATCCATGGTCGGATTGGCTCATCCTGCCATCGAACGTGGCGCGCGTGACGCCCGAATCTGAAGCCGAAAAAGAAGACCGCGCCCAGAGCAACGCTGAAGGCCAGAGTTAAAGCGATGTTCCGCTGCCAGGGTTTCGACACGACCCCAATATAGACGTATGGATCCGAGCCCGGGTTATCTCAGGCGGTTAGCGCTCTTCGACGGCACTTGAAGGTGAACCTTTCCCGAGTCATCGCCCATGTAATCGATTTCGTATGCCCCATTGGATTTCTTCTTGATTCCAGACGCTGGAAAGTACAGGTAACCCGCAACAGGAACGCTGAACCTCCCTTGAGGCAGGGCTCTTTGGGCGAGCTGCGCTTCCAGAACTTGTCGATCGTATGGTGAGCTGCCGGGCGGAGGCGGGAAGCGAGGATCCGGACCGGGATTGGGTCCCACACTCACGCCAGTTTCGGTGTAAACGTCATGCACGCGCCGCCCGGTGTTTGGATCGGTTCCGCTTTCGTACCCTACCGAGGCCGATGGGACAACCGCAACTTGCCTTTCGGAAGGCGGTCGCGGCGTGTTCTTCTGCTGCATCACGGACGCGACAGTAACGGAATCCGCTGGATGAATGAATTCCGAATTGCCGGCGGTTTTCAGAAGAAAATCGTCTCCATCTATCGCCACGTTGCCGCTCTGCGAGGGATAGTAGGCTACTTCAAAGACCCGGTAAGTCTTGCTGATGTCGACGGCGAAACTGCGCTTTACCTGGTCGGCAGATATCAAAGACGCGGAGTATGTCCCGTTGTTGGTTTGCACGTTGGCGGAGTAATCGCTTGGATTCGGCCGTGGAGGCAGGCCCGGAGCAGTTTGCGCAAAGCCGCAGATCGCGATAGCTAAACATGCTGGCCCGAGCCTTCGGAACGAAGTGCAATTCATCATGCGCCCTCCAACCCAAGATTACTCCGGTTTCCGCTTGCGTGGTCGGCGGGTCTGGCTCGGCCCGCCGGAGACTCGTTTCCTGGTAGGTGTTTTCTTTGGTTTCGCAGGCGGCGGATTCGGCTCGAAGATGGTAGGCTGCCCTTCCACGATCGGTTGAGGCTCGTCCTCCTCTTCTTCTATCACCGCCTCGATGGTCTGTTCCGGCAAGGCAGGCGGATAGAACTCGGCGCCCAGATGCACAATTATGCCGCGCTCTTCGTCGGGTTCCGCCCGAACTACGGTCTTATCCTGCGCGTAATTCAGGAATTCGGAAAACTGCTGGAACCCAAATTTCGAGAGATTGAAATCGGGGTGTTCCCCCTGCATCCACTGTTCCAGCTCCTCGGCCGTGGCGCCGCCCTCTTCTAATTCCATGCGGTGCGTTTCGAGCACATCCCGCAGTGACGGCAATGCTTCTTCAGGCTTGGCAGCAGCCTTCTCGGGGGCATGCCCTCCCCGCCGCTCAATGACGTAGCGCCCACCCGAGCCGCTGACATTGACAAACTCGGCTTTCTTGAGCTTCTCCACGAAATCGGAAAAGCTGCCCGCCCCATACGCGCGCTCGCTGAAGGCCGGATCCAGTTGCAGCATAGTGCTCTTCAGCAGCCCCAGTTGCGGCTGCACAGCCCGTCGTTCCAGCACTTGCAACGCGCGCTCCACCAGCGGCATGGCTTGTGACAGTTCAAGAGGCGCGGGCCTCTGTCCACGTTCTCTTCTGTCTTTGCGTTCTGGGCGCTCCCCGCGTTGGTCGACGCGGTCGCGACGCTCGGGCATCGGTTGCGGCACAATTCGCTCGCCGTCTTCGAGCAACGATTCGTAGCTCACAAACTCGTGGCAATTTTGCTGAAGAATCGTGCTGGTGAACGCCTTTCCACCCAGGACGAACACGGTCTTGCCGTATTCCTTCAGCTTATTGACCAGCGGAATAAAATCGCTATCGCCGCTCACCACCGCGAAAGCGTTCACATGCGCATGCGTGAAAGCCATCTCTAGCGCATCCAGCGCCAGGTTAATGTCCGCCCCGTTTTTGTCGCCGCGCGGCGAAGGGATGCGCTGCACCATTTGCACCGCATTCTCCGCCATCTGCCGGGTTGCGCCTTCCTGGCGTCCCCAATTGGCGTAGGCGAACTTGGCTACGATATCGCCCCGCTCTTTCAACGCGCTCAGCGCTAGCGCTACATCAAATTCCCGCCGCAACGTCGATTTCACGCCAATTTCGATATTGTCGTAATCGACGAACACGGCGATGTTCAGTCTGTCTTGCATTCAATTCCTTTTCTGTCCGTTCCAGCCGCTCTGCAAGAATCGGAGCGGCACGGCTCCTTTTTATGCCCGAAGCTATGCTCAGGCTACCTGTTTTACCGAATCGCGAATGAAATGAATGATTCTCTCGAGCGAAGCGCCGGGTTGAAAAACTTCCGCCACTCCAAGCTTTTTGAGTTCCGCCGCGTCTTCGTCGGGAATTATTCCGCCGACCACGACCAGAACATCCGTCATGTCCTTTTCGCGCAGCAGCTCCATGATGCGCGGCACAATTGCATTGTGCGCGCCTGAGAGAATTGACAAGCCAATGACTTGGACATCTTCCTCGAGAGCTGCATTAACGATCATTTCCGGCGTTTGCCGTAGACCCGTGTAGATGACTTCCATACCCGCGTCGCGGAGGGCGCGTGCGATCACTTTCGCGCCACGGTCGTGCCCATCGAGGCCAGGCTTGGCCACGAGCACGCGGATCGGAACATTCATACTAACACTGTCCAGATTATAGAACGTGTCGCGCGGAATCTAGGGGCCGGTCAGGCGACCACTTGATCTATTGTCTCGGCCAGCGAAATCGTTGCCGAGTTTCCGGGTCCCACTCCCGGCGTTCCTGCTTGCCGTGTTCAGCGGCCCTTTGCCCGCTTCTTGCTGTGGCTGCACGGCGAAAACTTCGCTCCCAGCCGTCACTATTTCGTTGGGTGATGGGATTGTCTCTTTTGCAAACTGAAATGTGAGAGTGGTCCCACAGCGTATATCGGAGTACCAATCGCTTAGCAAGTGAAAATGTGCCAGCGAGATTGAATTAATCCTCGAACGCTGAAAATCCAAATTCTTTCCTCACCTGAAAGACTTTGCGCACTTCCCCCTTCTTTTTGCGCATTAAGAAGGTGAAAAGGGAAAATCCTCCCGGAGGCAAGACTATGTACGCCGTAACCCAGTTCTGTAAAATTTTCTCGTCAATAACTAAGGCAGCTCGCTGGTGCCTTTTGTCCCTCTTGCTGATGTCAAGCGGCGTTGCCCGCGCCAAAGTGATCAGCGCAGTGCCGGGCGTTCAGGTCTTTGCGTACGGAGTTTGGTACTACGACAACTGCACCACCTCCGCCGGGCTCGGATCTTTTACGATAAACATCCAGCCCAAATACGGTGTTGCAACAGTAGGTCAAACGAGCGGTCCAATCCCGGGATGTCCGCCTGGAAGTCCGTCCCTCCCTTTGGCCGCGTCCTGGTACACGATGAACACGTCCTCTCCACCGGCGGTTTCGGACTACTTCCAACTCGAATTTTTCCTCAATGGCGCCGATTACGGCCCTGTCGACGTGTACGTACTCAACGGCAACATTGTCGGCAAAGAGCTCGGCGGGCTCAATACGCCGAACAAGAAAATGGCGGCCGAGCCCATCGATGTTGCGTCGGGAAACGTGTTTTACTCTGTTACGGACTATACGACGTCGGGACAGAACCCGCTCACCTTTACGCGGTATTACAACAGCCTGGGTCACTTGGCAACGCAGGTTCCTTTGCCTGAAGCAGACCTGAAGCTGAGTGCAACGCTTGCAACTTTCACGGGCATGAACTGGCGTTCTAATTTTGACCGGTATCTGCGGCTTACGTCGGATACTACCGTCATCGCCGAGCGGCCCGATGGACAGCAGCTAAATTTCACGCTGAATGGCTCAACCTGGGCCCCTGATACGGACGTTGACATGACGCTGTCGCAAAGCGGCAATCAATGGACCCTAACAGACGAAAACGACACCGTCGAGACCTACACCACCGCGACTCTGCTCTCTGGGATTTCCGTGAAAGCCCTCTACGCGCAACTTAATTCAATCCGTTCGCGCAATGGTTATACGCAAACCCTAAACTATGCGAGCGGAACGTTGAGCAGTGTGACGGACTCATACAATCGATCCCTTGCCTTCACTTACAGCAATGGTCTGCTGAACTCGGTGGCTACACCCGATGGACTGGTGATTACTTTTGGCTATACGGCGGCAGCGGCGGGGGCTGGCAACCGACTCACCAGCGTTAACTATTCCACAACGCCCCAAACCGGCCAGACTTTCGTATACGGAAGCGGCGCCTCACCTTTCGCGATCACCAGTATTGTCGATGAAGACGGCAACACCTATGCGACCTGGGCTTATGACGGATATGCGCGAGGCACAAGGAGCCAGCTTGGCGCGGGGGCTTACGCGACTTCCGTTGTTTATAACAGCGACGGAAGCCGCACAGTGACCAATGCGTTGGGCGTGACGGATACGTATAAGGTAGAGACGCTTCAAACGATTCCAAAGATTGTCGAGATGGATCGCGCCGCGACCTCGACAACAGCCGCAGCCTCTGAGGTGTTCACGTACGACGGCAACGGTTACCTCGCCAGCGAGACTGACTGGAACGGCAATCAAACCGGTTTTACGAACAACGACCATGGACTGCCCACGACGGTCAACGAGGCTGTCGGTTCAAGCGCCGCACGAATCACCACCATTACCTATGACTCGACCTGGGTACATTTGCCCGCGAGTATTGTTCAGTCCGGCATCACGGCCACGTTCAGCTACGACACTCAGGGTGAGTTATTGACGCGCGTGCTGAAAGACACGACCACTACAACGGTGCCGTACTCAACTTCGGGTCAGACCCGTACATGGACCAATACCTGGTCGAATTCCTTATTGGCGTCGGCGCAAACACCCAACGGCAACACTAGTAAATTCAGCTACGACAGCACCGCGGCACTGATCTCCCTTACGGACGCCTTGAACCATACGACGCGGATCACTTCGCATACCCCGGGAGGATTGCCGCTAGTCACAGTTGATCCGAACGGCGTAACCACCACGCGTACTTATGATCCTCGCCAGCGGATCACCAGCAGCACCGTAAGCGGCAGCACCGGGACTTACCAGACAAGCTGGACTTATGACGCGGCCGGCAATCTTATCCGGACTACTCTTCCCGACAACTCTTATCTCGCGAATACATACGACGCCGCGCACCGTCTCACGAAAATCAACGATGCCGAAGGCAATTACATTAGTTTCACTCTAGATGCCCTGGGCGATCGCACACAGACGAGCATCGAGACCAGCGGGGGCACGCTCGCCTGGCGAAGCTCCGGCGCATTCGATTCGTTAGGGCGTGAACTCGTTGAAACTGGGGGAGCCGGTCAAACCACGACGCGAACTTTCGACCCGAACGGCAATGTCATGACTGTAACGGACACGCTAGGCCATACCACCACGAACGGTTATGACGCGCTGAACCGCCTTAGCTCAAGCACAGATGCTATTGGAGCTGTGACCACGCTCGCCTACGACACGCATGACCGTGTCGTTGGTATCGCCGACGCAAACGGCAATCCTACGTCA
This sequence comes from Bryobacteraceae bacterium, assembly GCA_049582585.1. Taxonomy (GTDB): domain Bacteria; phylum Acidobacteriota; class Terriglobia; order Bryobacterales; family Bryobacteraceae; genus Bog-105. The sequence goes on from JBAUUG010000131.1 coordinate 9,377, forward strand.
TATGTGCGGGACGGATTTGGCGATACGATCCAGCAGACCAGCCCGGACTCCGGCATGGCCGTTTTTTATTACGACGGCGATGCAAATCTCAGGAGTAAGACGGATGCGCTGCGCATCGTGACAAACCAGACATTTGATCCATTGGATAGGCCGCTCACCACGACCTACCCGTCCAACCCTGCGGAGAACGTGGCCTATTCTTACGATCAAACCGGGAGCGGCTTCAGTTTCGGAGTCGGCAGGCTCACGAGCGTCACGGACGCAGGTGGCTCGCTCACTCGGACCTATGACGAGCTTGGTAATCTCCTTGCCGAGCGACGCGTGAACGGCAAAACCAGCCTCACAACCGGCTACACCTATGATGCAGCAAGCCGAATCGCTTCGATGACCTACCCGGACGGCACGCTAGTCAAATACCAGCACGACCCCGCCGGATATCTCGCCAATGTGAGCGCCAGGCCTTCGGGCACTTCAATAATTACGCCAATCGGCGCGTTCACGCACGAGCCTTTCGGGCCAATGAACGCGGTCACCTACGGCAACGGCATAACCGAAACGTGGGCTTTCGACCAGTCCTACCGGCCCACCAATATCACCGATACTCTTTCCAGCGTCGCCGTGCAGAAACTTACTTACGCCTATGACGCCGCCAATAACGTCAACTCGATCACTGACGCGGTAAATGCGGCAAATAATCAAACACTCGGCTACGACGCCATCAACCGGCTCGTGAGCGCCACAAGCGGCGCGGGCGGCTACGGCAGCTATAGCTGGACGTATGACAAGGTAGGTAATCGCCTGACGCAGGTTGCGGGTTCAACAACCACTGCCTACGGTTATACGAGCGGCGCCAACCGCCTCGCCACTATCGCGACAAGCACTCCGCCCCGCACGCCCGCCACAGCGAGCGCGACTTTGTCTTCCATTGGCACCGTTATCGGAACGTCGAGCGTCGACAGCCTTGAGTCCACTTTTACAACAACCCCCGACCACACAGGCGTCCGGACTGCGGACGACACCTTCCCGGCGCCAACCACTCCCACCGCGCTCCGCAGATCCGCAAGCACTCATCGTGTCAACAATGAACCCGCGCCCTCAGTGACCTACGCAAGCTATGTGACAACGGCGCCTGCGCGCGTTCAGGCCTCCTCTCCAGTTTCAACGAGTGAAACGCAGCCGGCATCTTCTACCCCGGCGTTGCAATTCGTTCCGGTGACGCCTTGCCGCGTCGTAGACACCCGTAACCCAGACGGGCCGTTCGGCGGTCCAGAGTTGGCGGGCGGCGCCTCTCGGACTTTTAATATCCCCGCTGGATCGTGCAGCATTCCCCCGAATGCCGCAGCCTATTCGCTGAACGTCACCGTCGTACCCAACGGCGCGCTGGGATACTTGACGGTCTGGCCGTCCGGGCAAAGCCAGCCTTTGGTTTCGACCCTCAACTCTGACGGTCGCGTTAAGGCCAACGCCGCCATCGTGCCCGCCGGAAGCGACGGCGGCATCAACATTTATGCAACGAATTCTACTCAAGCGATCATCGATATCGACGGCTATTTCGCGCCAGGCACAACCTCCACTTTGGCCTTTTACCCGTTGAGGCCATGCCGCATTGTCGACACGCGAAAAGCGGCAGGTCCGTTGGGCGGACCTTACTTGCAAGGTAGCGTCGTGCGCGCATTTCCTGTCCTATCGAGCTCCTGCTCGATTCCCGCATCGGCCCAAGCTTACTCGCTGAACTTCACCGCCGTACCACATGGCGCCCTCGGCTATCTCACGGTCTGGCCAACCGGAGAAACGCAGCCTACGGTCTCAACCTTAAATGCCCCAACAGGCGTCGCGACAGCGAACGCGGCCATTGTTCCGGCTGGATCAAGCGGCAATATTTCAGTATTTGCCAGCAACAACACCGACCTGGTGATTGATGTCAATGGTTACTTCGCACCGCCGGCTTCCGGCGGGTTATCGCTGTATACCCTGACACCCTGCCGTGTTCTAGACACGCGGAAGTCCTCCGGCGGATTCAGCGGAACTTTAACGGTTAGCGTAACCGGAAGCAGCTGCGGCGCTCTAACATCGGCGGCGCAGGCGTTTGTGCTGAACGCGACCGTGGTACCGGCCAGCACTTTGGGATATCTGACGCTATGGCCCAATGGCGATACGCAACCCGAGGTGTCGACGCTGAACGCTAGCGATGGCGCGATCACTTCCAACCTGGCAATCGTGCCGGCTTCCAACGGTTCGATCGATTCCTTCGCCAGCAACCAGACGCAGTTAATCCTAGATATCTCGGGATTCTTCACTCCTGCTTCCCCGGCTGACACTCCTCAGTTTTCGATCCCGGGCGGAACGTATGCGGCAGCGCAGACCGTAAGCATCACTGATGCCACTTCGCAGGCAACGATCTACTACACGACTGACGGAAGTGTGCCCACAACCAGCTCGCTGCAATATACCCAGCCGATCGCGGTCAGCAGCAGCGAAACCATCAAAGCGATCAGCGCGTCGATCGGTTACGCCACCAGTGCAGTAGCCAGCGCCACATACGCCATCACTAATACAATCGTCGGAACTCCGACTTTCTCACCTCCGGCTGGTACTTATGCAGCAGGTCAGACCGTTGCCCTCCAGGATCCGACTCCGGGCGCAACGATCTATTTCACCACTGACGGGACGACGCCAACCACCAGCTCGACTCAATACGCAAGCCCCATCATTTTATCCTCTACCGTCACAATCAAGGCCATTGCCGCCGCTCCAGGACTTACACTAAGCGCGATAGCAACCGCCCTCTATACGATAAGTGCGACTGGCACTATCTCAGTCCTGACGAACGCTAATGGAAATATCACCAGTATTCCGCCTGAGAATGCTGCGTCCTCAGCGACATTCAGCTACAACGCGGCCAATCGCCTTTCTTCCGTCACCGGCACGGCACTCGCGGCTTACTATGTTTACGACTATGCCGGAAAGAGGATGTCTAAGACAAATCCATCATCTTCACCGACGCTCTACAGCTATGCACCGGACGGAAGCCTGATTTCCGAAAACAACAACGGGATGCTCACCGATTACATTTACGCCGACGGCAGGCCCGTCGCCGTGCTGGAACCAGGGGCAAAGCCCCCCGCAAATCAGGTGAACTATATCCTTGCCGACCTTCAGGGCACGCCGCAAAAGGCCGTGAATACCACCGGCACGACAGTGTGGAGCACGACTTACACAGCCTTTGGCGATGGCGGCGCTCCGGCCAGCACGATCACTCAGAATCTCCGCATGCCCGGTCAGCATTATGACTTTGAGACTGGCTTTCATCACAACGGCTTCCGCGACTACATGCCCAATCTGGGGCGGTACCTAGAATCCGATCCCATCGGGCTTGCGGGCGGTGTCAACCCGTTCCTCTACGTCGACGCAAACCCAGTTAATAGTTTTGATCCGTTAGGACTTTACAGTTGGTATGACTTCAAGATCGACATGAGCGATTGGGAGATCAACGCTTTGCAGGGGCTAGCGGGGTTCACCGATAATTTGCCCTTTAGTACCTCCCGCTTGGCCCGCAATGGACTGGGTACAGACTACTCAGACCCATGTGCACTCGCGTATCGAGTTGGAGCGGGGATCGCTCTGTTAGGAAATTTGGCGAAAGACGCCTACTCGCTTGTAGCTTTGGCTCCGAAACTCTCCGTACTTTCGGTGGGCAAAAACGGCCTTATCTATGGAGGACGGCGCGGCGCGTGGAGCTTTTCCGAAGTTGAAGACTGGTGGCTAGACTTTACCGACGCGGCGGGCGTTGGCGTATGGGAAGTACCTAAAGACCTGGTGAAAAAGTTAAATGAAGGTGACAACGACAAGTGCGGGTGTCAGTCACATTAGAGAGTTGGCGTGTCTCGAAACGAACGAATTCCCACACAAAAGGCCGACTTTCTTCTATCGCAGAAAGGGAACCGTCATGCTCGACACGCTTGCGTTTCAACTTGCAGTGCTCGCCTGAGTCGGCGTCGATGTCGCTGACACGTAGGTTGCTGATTTCTCTTACAGAAGCTTTTCGCAGCCCCGCACCACCTACGGGGCAAATGCGTTCTGGGCCGCCGAAAGGATCTCCAAGTCGGCCCCGCCGACTCAATCAGTTCGCCGGTGCTGCTGCGCTTGAGGTCAACTGTTGCGGTGGTGAGAACGCATTCGTCTCTACTTTCTCGCTTGCACCAGCATCGTTGTCGATCACGATCGGCCCCTTCCTGGAAACGAGTCGAACAATCGCCGTTCCTTGACCGAATCTATAAATCACGCGTCCGGCGCGTTCACGATGCGTGATTTGCGACTCAATATCGGCCCGGCAAATAAACGCCGCGTCTTTCGCGACGCTCGCTTCAAAGCAGCTCGTAAATCCCTCTGGGATCAGTACTCGTACCGGTCCTTCAGCTTCGGCGTCCACATCGCCTTGGAATACCTGAGACGTAAATTTCAGGTTAAGCTCCCAGCCGGCGAATAGCCGTACTGAACCTTGATCGCCTGAGTAATCGATGATTCCTTCTCGCACTCGGGCATGGACCACCGGTCCGGCATTCATTATCGTGATCCGCGCATGAGTGGTTTCGACGTCCACTCCGCCAGTTAAGTCGGATAAGCGCACCGCCGAGTAAACGCCCCGCACCTTCATAGCGCGTTCCTTCGGACACACGATAGTGAACTCCGTCAGACAACGACAGTTCTTGTCATGCGCCGGGTTGAACAATCGAACCCGGCTGCCTTTCACCTCGACCTTCACTTCCTCCAGCAAACGTCTGGCTCGCGTCTGGTTGCGCGCGTCCGCCTTCGATTGAATCTCCAAAAGAGACTCCCCACCCGGCACTCTCGAATTCCCCGCTCCAATTATTTCTAAGCTCGCGTTTCTCACCTCGGCGCAGATTGGCGTAAAGCCAGGCAAATAGCCCGCTAGCCGCTCCTGCTTAGTCAACCGAATATGACCTCTCCGCGGCGGGGAGTAAAGCACATACCCAACCTGCTTTGGTTTCGTCACCTCCCGATACTTTGCGCTGGGAGTGAATAGCAGAGCATGAGCCGGCTCAGTCGTGTAAGCAACCACCGGCTGCTTCGGCTGTTTCGACTTGAAAAACTTCATCCAGCTACGCTCACGCTAAGCCTCGACGGTCCTCATCCTAACAAATTTTCCCACGCCGCCCCTGCTAAAATCACCCTCGTGTCCGCTCACGCATCCGCGCTTCCTCAACCATCGATGGATCGCCTCAAGCAGCTCATCCGCGAAGTTCCTGATTTCCCGAAACCCGGTATCACCTTCTATGACATCACCACTCTGCTGAAAGACAAGCGCGGCTTTCGCGAGACCATCGATGCCCTTCAGGAGCATTACCGGAACGCTCCAATAGATGTCGTGGTTGGCATCGAGGCACGGGGTTACTTCTTCGCCCCCGCCATTGCTCACGCTCTCGGCGCCGGCTTCGTTCCGGTCCGCAAACCCAAGAAGCTCCCCTCACTCGTGAAGAGCGTTGACTATGAGCTGGAATACGGTACCGATCAGCTTGAGATTCACGCCGACGCCATCGAACCGGCTCAGAATGTTCTGATCATCGACGATGTGCTCGCCACCGGTGGAACGGCTTCAGCAGTCGCACGGCTGGTTGAGCTTCTCGAAGGGAGAGTTGCCGGGCTAGGTTTTGTAATTGAGCTTACATTTCTCAACGGTCGCCAAAAACTAGGCTCGTACGACACCTTCTCGCTGCTTCAATACTAAGCGTGCAGGTTACCGTCCCCTCCTTCGCCAAGCTGAATCTCGATCTCCGTGTTTTGCGCAAGCGTCCGGACGGGTTCCACGAGCTCCGAACCATCTTTCAGAGCATTAGCCTCAAGGACACGCTCCGCATCGAGTTCGATTTTGCGAAACGAACCCAAATCGACCTAAGTAGCTCATTCGACATCCCCGACAACCTCGTAGTTCGTTCGGCAAAAACGGTCTTAGACCACTTGAAGGTAAGCGCCTGGGTTCGTTTCGTACTGCACAAGAACATCCCAATGGGGGCCGGCCTCGGCGGCGGTTCCAGCAACGCCGCGTCAGTCTTGATCGCCCTCCCCGCCTTGGCCGGCAAGCGCATTCGCTTCCCTGACCTGGTTCGTTTGGCAGAAACGCTGGGAAGTGACGTTCCTTTCTTTCTGCACGGCGGAACCGCTCTCGGCATCGGGCGCGGCGCCGAGGTCTACCCGTTGCCGGACCTGCGGCCGCACTCCGTCCTGGTCGTCGCGACCGGCATTCACGTCTCCACCGCCGAGGCCTACTCTTCCCTTTCCCGCGATGTTACAGATGCGTTGACTTCGGCCGCTGACTCCCCTATCCTGAGAGAGTTCCAGGGGACCGCGTGGAATCTGGCCGCTTGGAATCTAGATGGTTCAGCTCTGGACCAATTTCCTCTGAAAAACGATTTTGAAGAACCTGTTTTCAAGACTCACCCGGAACTTCCGGTCATCGCCCGAAAGCTGCATCGGCTGGGTGCCCGGCCCGTTCGCATGACCGGAAGCGGCTCGGCATTGTTCGGCATCTTTCGCTCGCCTTCTGAGCGGCAGATGGCTGCTTCAAGCTTCCCGGCTGGCACTGCATTTCCGCTTCATTTCATCTCCCGCCCCCGATATAGAAGCCTCTGGCGTCGAGCTTTGGGGCCCGTCGCCGGCTCAAGCTGTTTTGCTCAGTGATAGGAGAGCCTTTAGCGATGTCCGCCCCAAAGACCGTTCGAGCCTTGTTCACCGACTTTAAGGTATTTAGCGGCACCGCCAATCCGCCTCTCGCGGCGGAAATCTGCAAAGTTCTGGGCTGTCCGCTCGGCGCGGCCATGATCAAAACCTTCGCCGACGGCGAGACTCACTTCCAGATTCAGGAGAATGTACGAGGCGCCGATGTCTTCCTGGTGCAGCCCACCTGTACCCCGGTCGACCACAATCTCATGGAATTACTCCTGATGATTGATGCATTTAAGCGCGCTAGTGCAGAGCGTATCACGGCAGTGTTACCCTATTATGGGTATGCGCGGCAGGACCGCAAGGACAAGCCGCGGATGCCGATTTCCGCGAAACTCGTAGCCAGCCTGCTGGAAACGGCGGGTGCGAGCCGCGTTTTGGCGCTCGATCTGCACGCCGCTCAAATCCAGGGTTTTTTTGATATCCCGGTCGATCACCTGTTTGCCGCGCCGGTCACGGTCGAATACTTCGAGCGTCGATTCGACCGCAAAGAGCTGGCTGTGGTTTCCCCGGATGCGGGTGGCGTCGAACGCGCTCGAGCATTTGCGAAACGGATGAATGTGCCGTTGGCGATCATCGATAAGCGGCGCACGGATGCGAATGTGGCCGAAGTGATGAATATTATCGGTGACGTTCGCGGTAAGGATTGTTTAATGGTGGATGATCTAGTGGATACAGCCGGCACGCTGGTAGGTGGCGTCGAAGCATTGTTGGATCAAGGCGCGAAAACGGTGAGCGCGTGCGTTACTCACGCTGTGCTGTCAGAGCCTGCGGTCGAGCGGCTGAACGCTTCTCCGCTGGTGGAATTGGTCGTAACAAATTCGATTCCCCATTCCAGGCAGGCCGAGCGCTGCCCCAAGATCCGAACGCTTTCAGTGGCGCCGTTGCTCGCGCGGGGCATTCAATCCATTCATGAGGGCGGCTCCATCAGCACGTTATTTATATGAGGAAAGAATTGACAGTCGCCGCGGAGTCTCGAGACTCGCGCGGCAAAAATGAAGCTCGGCGCTTGCGGGCCAAAGGCTCCATGCCGGCCGTGCTCTACGGCGGCCCTTCTGGGCCCACCCCGTTAACCGTCAGCCCGAAAGAACTGACCAGAATCTTGCACAGCAAGACGGGTCACAATACCATCTTTAACCTGAGCCTGGCGGGCGCCGGCGATACCCCGGTCATGGTTGTCGATTGGCAGTATGACCCGGTGAAGGATTCGCTTCTGCATGTAGATTTGAAGCGAATCGATCTCAGTCAGCGCATGACTGTGATGGTTCCGGTCGTCACGCAAGGTGAGCCCAAGGGCGTCAAGATTCAGGGCGGCATACACGAAATAATCACCCGTGAAGTGGAAATCGAGTGCCTCCCGAACGACATCCCGGAGCAGTTCGTGGTCGATGTCTCGGAGCTTATGATCGGCCAGAGCATTCGTGCCGGAGATATCCAGACCGGCGAATTGGTCAAGCTCTTGAGCCAGCCGGATATGGTGATCTCGCACGTCGTTTCCTTGAGAGTGGAAGAGGAGCCTGCGGCGGAAGCCGTGGTTGAAGCGGCTGCCACTCCAACGGCCGGCGAGCCGGAAGTAATCAAGAAGGGTAAGAAGGAAGAGGAGGGTGGCGCGGAACCTGCAGCTCCCAAGAAGAAATAACGACCTGACGCTGTGTACTGCATAGCGGGATTGGGCAACCCGGGAACGCGATACGAGACGACGCCTCACAATATCGGCTTCTGGGTGGTTGACGAATTAGCGCGGCGGCATTCGATTCGCGTCTCGAAGAGAGAAGGCGCGGCGCTGGCGGGTAGCGGCAGAATTCAGGATAAAGAAGTGATCGTGGTTAAGCCGCAAACCTTCATGAATAATTCGGGTGCGGCATTGAGCCCGGTGCTTCAATTCCGCAACTTGACGAATGAGGACCTGATCGTGGTCCATGATGAACTGGATCTTCCTTGGACCGCTCTGCGGATCAGAAGAAACGGTTCAGCGGCTGGACACAATGGTGTCAAGTCGATCATCGCCGCTCTGAAGACGGATGTCTTCACTCGGGTGCGGGTGGGTATCCGCCCTGATCACCCGATCAGTGATGCGGCGGAATACGTTCTCGCTCCTCTGGAGCGGGACTTGGAACAGGACGTGGATGAGCTGGTGTCATATACCGCGGACGCCGTCGAATCTATCGTTGCCGAAGGCGCCGTTCAGGCCATGGCGAAATTCAATCGCCGCGCTCGAGGCATACAAGAGGAAGAATGACGAGAATTTACGAAGAGTTATTTATCGTTCGGCCGGATGCCGCCGATGAAGAAGTGGACCCGCTGATTGAACAATTGAGAAACGTGATCACCCACGCGGGTGGCACCGTCGACAAAGCGGAAAAATGGGGAGTTCGCAAGCTCGCCTACCGAGTCATGAAGTACAACGAGGCGCAGTACATTCTCATGCAGTTCACCGCGCGCCCCGATACCGTGAAAGAGGTTGAACGCCGGCTTCGCGTGGCAGATCTGGTGATGAAATACATCACCGTTCGGATCGACGAAAAGCTGAAGCGCATCGAGAAACGGAAGAAGGCCCGCGACAAGCGAGCCGCTCGAAAACCACCGGCCCCGGCCCCTTCGGCCCCATCGATGGCCACGCCCTTGTTGCCGTCTGAACCAGGGGTTCCCATGCCCGGAGCTCCTCAAGCATCACCCGCTCCGGCAGCCGAGCGCGCAGAATAAGGAGAGAACAGAATTATGCCAGAACAAAGAGGCGGACGGCCGATTTCGGCTTCCCAGCGGCCGACGGGCGGCGACAAAGCCATCGCCACCGGCAAGAAACAATATTTCCGGCGCAAGAAGGTGTGCCGTTTCTGCGTCGACAAGGTCGACGATATTAATTACAAAGATTCGAGGCTTCTCATGGGCTTCATCTCAGAGCGGGGCAAAATTACGCCGCGCCGCATCTCCGGCGTTTGCACTCCGCATCAGAAGCGCTTAAGCGAAGCCATCAAGCAGGCGCGCAATATTGCCCTGGTTCCCTTCGCTTCGCGGTTATAAGATCTCGGGAGAAAAATCATGGAAATCATTCTTAGAGAAGATGTCGACAAAGTAGGCGCGCGCGGCTCGGTCGTTAAAGTCGCGAATGGATTTGCCCGCAATTTCCTGCTCCCGAAACGCTTGGCGGTTGCAGCCACTGACGCCAACAAGAAAATCGTCGAGCAGGAGCGGCAAGCTCATCTCCGGCGTGAAGCCAAGCAAAAGAGCGAGTCGGAAGACCTGTCGAAACTGATGGCGAACGTGACCCTCACCTTTCACCAGAAGGTTGGCGACAATAACCAGCTCTTCGGCTCGGTGACTGCCAAAGATATCGCCGATGCGCTCGAAGCTCAGAAGTACCACATCGAACGCCGTAAGGTCCAGCTCGACGAGCCGATTCGAACTCTCGGCGAGCACAAGGTGACATTGCGGCTCCATCGCGACGTGACTACTGACATCAACGTGATCGTCGAGCCTGAACAGTAGACGCCGCTTTGTTCCTCGACCCCGATAAACTTCTCGAGGCCCCGCCGGCCGAGATATTGTGTGAGGCGGCGTGCGGCCATCTCGGCCTCGACCACCGCTTTCTGCACGCATTATTAGATCGGCCGGCGGAATCGCAGTCTGCCGCAGTCGCATTTGCGCGGCGTGATCGCAGCAATGATTTAATCGACCTCGCACCGGAGCTGATCGCCTTATTCCGCTATTGGAAAGCGCCCGAAGGGATCCCGTTCCTGATCGACTACATCAAGGAAGATCCGGACGACGTGCCTGATGAGGTCATTGAGACGCTGGTCGAAATGGGGTCGCCCGCGTTGGAACCGCTGCTCGCCGCTTATGAAGAACTCCCTGAAGCCGAGCGCGAGGAAGTAGGATTTGTTCTCGAGCACGTTCGGGCGCCTTCGGAAGAAGCTGAGCCGTTTGACATTTGGAGTCTCTATCCGGAACGAGCTGACCTCCCAGTCGATCTACTCGATGAAAGTGAGCGAGCCAAGCTGCTCGATCACCCTGTCGCTTCGATGCGCGCGGCGGCAGCGAATTCCTTCTTCAATCGCGAGCTGGGCGGAGGCGAGCGCAAGAAGCTCCTGATGCTAGCCCGGGCGGACGAATCTGCAAGTGTTCGCGCCCGAGCTTGGGAAGCGCTGACCAACTCCACCGAGGACGCTGAAGTTGTGGAAGCGATGCTCGCCGCTATGCGCAATCCCGAGCTTCCAGTCGAAGAGCGTGGCGGGCTGCTGGTGGGGCTTGCGCCGGAAGCGGATCGAAATCAAGTCCGCGAAGCGATCGCGGAACTGTACAAACTTCCTGAAGGACGCGCGAAAGCACTCGAAGCCATGTGGCGCTCCATGCATCCGAGCTTCCACGATTACTTCGCTAGGCACCTCGACGACCCGGATTTGGAAGTGCGCCGAGGCGCCGTCTGGGGCGTCGGCTACTTCGGTGTGAAGGGCGAGCTCGAACGTCTCCGGAAAATGTTTGACGACGAAGATCTACGCTCAGACGCGCTCTTCGCGTACGCGCTTACTATCCCCGGCGAATCCACGCGCGGACGCATGAAGGGATTGCTTGCGCGCATCGAGAAAGACGCTCGCGGTCTGTCGGAAATGGAAGAAGAATTGGTAAAGACCGCATTAGACGAGCGCCTGATATTAGCCGGAAAAGAGCCAGTCTTTCTACAGCAGGAAGACTAATCGGCTACTGAGTTTTCACCTGCTGGCCCTTGTAGAACACCATATTGATCTTTTCTGTATTCGCGATATCGAGGCTTGGGTCGCCATCGAGCACAATCAGATCGGCTTGCTTTGTGACTTCGATGCTTCCTGTCTTCTCGCTCATATGCAGCATCTGCGCGTTCACCGCTGTCGCAGCGTGAATCGCCTCCAGCGGCGTCATGCCCGATTGCACCATTAACTGAAGCTCGCGATGCTCCGCGAAACCGTGAATGCGAAAGGGATTTGCGCCCGAATCGGTCCCGAAGGCGATCAGATCGCCGGCGCCGGCGTCACGCAATCTTGCGATATTCATCATGGCTGTTTGGAGCGCCGCCTTGTGAATCGGAGTTGTCTTGTCTCGCTGCACGCCCTGTTTGTACGAAGCGCTGCCTAGTATCTCGGCCAGTTCTGGATCCATCGCATTCTTAAAAAAAGGCGTGTCCATCCATGCCGAATGGCCGCCGTAGACAAAGAATGACTCTTCGAGTTGAAGCGTAGGAATGTAGTAGACCTTTTTGCTTTTGATCAGACTCACAGTTTCCGGATCGATCTCCTGGTCGCGAATGCTGTGCGCCAGGATATCGACGCCATCCTGCAGCAGACGCTTCGCGTCGGCTAGATAAAACACGTGCGCGGCCACTCTCAAGTGCTGCTTGTGCGCTTCATCGATTGCCGCTGCATAAACAGCCGGTTTCGGATCCGGGAGCTTATGAAGATTATCGTCCACCCAAACCTTAATGAGATTCGGAGCGCGTTGCGCCATCTCGCGAACATCGGCGCGAGCTTCCTCCGGGGTTGCGGGCCGATAGATTTGATCCGGGCCAACCTGTACCGCCGGAACCCCTCCCGGCGTACCGATCCCGCGGTCGGCTGTGAGGATGGTCGGGCCGCCTAGGTCCCCCTTCTCTTGCTCCGACCTGAGTTGATAAAGCAGATCCTTATTCATCCCCAGCGACATCACTGTCGTCACGCCGTAGCGTTCGTACTGCGCGAGCTGGCGCGTGATATTCTCCGGCGTGTATTCGGCGGCAGAAACTGAGGTCCCTTGGGTCAGACCCAAATGCCCATGAGCGTTGATCAAGCCAGGTATTACAGTCTTGCCGGAAAGTTTAAGAACCTGCGCATTCGGATCGCGCAGAGCGACGTTCGTTCCGGTGAACACCTGAGAAATTCTGCCATTTTCGATGAGAATCGAAGCATGATCCTTCGGCGCTGCTCCCGTGCCGTCGATCAAGCGCACGTCTTGAAGAAGGATCGAGCCGCTGCTGGTTTGCCCGAGCGCAGGGAGAGTGTAGATGGCAATAGCCGCGAGTGCGAAAAGTTTCACCGCAACCTCGATGCCGCTGCCGCCCCTCCCACTGTGCTCGCATGCCGGCTATACGTGAAGTAGATTAAGAGCCCGATCGCCATCCAAATTAGAAATGCCGCCCAGGTGATGATACCCAAACCGGCCATCAGGCCCAGATTAACCACCACGCCCAAAATCGGGATCACAGGCACCCAAGGCGTTCTGAACGGACGCGGCAAGTTGGGCTGTTTTTTCCGCATGATCACAACTGCGATGCATACCACGCTAAACGCAAAGAGCGTTCCTATGCTGGTCAGGTTTCCCAGCCTGGCAATTGGAGTAAATGCCGCACCGAGAGAGACGAACACCATCAGCACCAGGTTCGATTTCCAAGGCGTTCGGAAGCGCGGGTGCACTTCCGAAAACAGCTTCGGCAGAAGGCGGTCGTTCGACATCGAATAAAACACGCGCGACTGCCCCAGCAGCATCACCAGCATCACCGACGTCAAACCGCATAGCGAGCCGAGTTTCATCATGAACCCCACCCAAGGCAGGCTCTTCATCTGGTCGACCGCGACAGCCAATGGCGCCGGCACGTTCAAGTCCTTGTAATTCACGATGCCCGTCAGCACCAGGGCATACAGAATGTAGAGGACCGTGCAGATGGCTAAGGAGCCGATGATGCCTATCGGCATGTCGCGCTTCGGATTGCGGGCTTCCTGCGCAGCTGTCGAGACAGCATCGAAACCAATATATGCAAAGAATATCTGTCCCGCGGCAGCCAGCACGCCACTCCAGCCAAACTCGCCGAAATGACCCGTGTTCTGCGGCAGAAACGGATGGTAGTTCTTGTAGTTGATGAAGAAATAGCCTACGCCGATGAAGAAAATCACCACCGCTACCTTGATGATGACGATTACGTCGTTGAACCGCGCCGATTCACTGATACCGCGAATCAGGATACCGGAGATGATGCAGATGATGATCACGGCGAGCAGGTTGACGCTGCCCGGCATTGTCGCGAAAGGCGAGGCGACTATCGACCGCGGCAGCTGAATGCCGAAAGACAGAAGAATCGAATCGAATGTAGCCGCCCAACTGACTGACACAGTAGCGGCGCCTACCGCGTACTCCAGCACCAGCGCCCAGCCGATGATCCAGGCCACCAACTCGCCCATCGTGCAATACGAGTACGTGTAGGCGCTTCCGGCTATAGGGATCATGGTCGAGAATTCGCTATAGCACAGGCCGGCAAACGTGCAGCCGACCGCCGCCAGAATGAACGAATAAACCAGCGCCGGACCGGCATGTGTGCTGGCCGCCACTCCGGTGAGAGTAAAGATACCCGCGCCGATAATGGCGCCTATCCCCAGCGTCACCAGCGAAAGAGCGCCCAGCGTCCGCTTTAAAGACTTTTCGCCCTCCGCTTGCGCGAGTAGTGCGTCGATCGGTTTCGTTGCAAATAGGCTGCTCATGAGTAACCGTTAAGCTAACATATCATCGCGGCAAATCCGATAGCTTTTCCCGGCAGAATTGTCTAACATGCGGACCTATAGAAGGAGGCGCGGATGAATCGTCAAGGATTGACTAGGCGGCATTTTTTCTATGGCGCGTTGCTGGCGGGCGCTGTTCCGGCGGCGGGATTCGGGAGCAAGCCGTCTCTGAAGGCGCTTGGCTACAAATCACCCAATGAGAAGCTGAATATCGCTTCCATCGGGGCAGGCGGCAAAGCGTCCAGCGATATCGCGGGATGCGCGCTGACTGAGAACATCGTCGCGTTGTGTGACGTCGATGAAAAGCGCGCCGAAATGACCTTCAAGAAATACGAGAAGGTCCCGAAATACAAAGATTTCCGCGTCATGCTCGACAAAGAGGACAAGAACATCGACGCGGTGATCGTGACCATTCCCGACTTCATGCACGCGACAGCCGCGACTTGGGCTATGGAGCGCGGCAAGCATGTTTACGTGCAGAAACCACTCGCGCATACCATCTGGGAGTGCCGCGAATTAGCTGATGCAGCGGTGAAATACAACGTCGCGACTCAGATGGGCAACCAGGGCTACTCCAACGAGGGCACGCGGCAATGCGCGGAAATGATCTGGGCTGGCGCGATCGGCAATGTGACCGAAGTTCACGCTTGGACCAACCGCCCGGTATGGCCGCAGGGATTGCCGGATCTTCCGCCCGAATCTCCGGTACCGCCGACGCTCGATTGGGACCTCTGGCTCGGTATTGATAGCGATCGCCCCTACAGCGATAAATACCTGCCGTTCGCCTGGCGCGGATTTTGGGACTACGGATGTGGAGCGCTCGGCGACATGGCCTGCCATATCCTGGGCGCCCCGAATATGGCTCTGAAGCTCGGCGCGCCGATCAGCGTGGAATGCGTGAAACAGGAAGGCAAGAGCGAATATTACTATCCCGCGAAGTCGGTTATTCGATTCGATTTCCCCGCTCGCGGCGATATGCCGCCGGTAAAGATTTTCTGGTATGACGGCTTGACGGAGCAGCCCGATATACCAGGCGTGCCCCCGGGCGAAATTCTAGGAGACTTGCCGCGGGAGAGGCATGGAAACGTTCATGAAGGCGTTCATCCACGCGAATCGCAGCCGATAGGCGGCGTTTTCACGGATGCATTTTTCTCGCCGCCTCCGCCTCCACCGCCGGCCGAGGAACCGGAACAGCACCCTCAGCCTCCTCCGCCTCCGCTCGATGCAGCCGCGCAACGGGAACGCGAAATCGGCCAGCGTATCGCGAGAGGCAGCAATGGCAGTCTCTTCATCGGCGACAAGGGGATGATCACGACCGGCACTTATGGCGAATGGACGCGCCTGATTCCGGTTGAGAAGATGAGGGATTATCAATTCCCGCCGGAGCTTCTGACGCGCTCGCCGGGCCACTATCAGGATTGGATTCGCGCGTGCAAAGGCGGCGATCCGGCCTGCTCGAATTTCAACATCTCCGCGCCGTTTGCCGAGTGGGTCGTGCTCGGCACTATTGCATTGCGCTTCGAAGGCAAGCTGGAGTGGGATGGCGCGAAGATGCGCATCACCAATAATTCAGATGCCGATAAGTATCTAAAGCCGAAGTTCCGGAAAGGATGGAGTATCAGCTAGAGGCACTCGCCGGCGCCAATGGATTAGCAGGTCCGGTTTCTCGGACCTGCTATTTGAAAACCTAACGGCTGTGAACCGTGTAATTTAGGCCAATGCTACTTGTTCGGCCTGCAGTCCCTTAGGGCCGTTCTTCACCACAAAAGTGACGCGCGCGCCCTCATCCAAGCTCCGATAGCCCGAAGACTCGATCGCTGAAAAATGAACGAAAACATCCTCGCCATTCTCGCGCGCGATGAATCCAAAACCCTTCGAAGCATTGAACCACTTTACGGTTCCAGTTTCTTTCATAAGTACTCTCTTTCTTTATTGCTACACAAAACCTAACGCATCAATTGAGTGGATCGAGAGCTGCTTACCGTGAAAGGTGGGCCGTACTAGATGGTTCAAATGACAGGCAGGAATTTACGTGCTGTCTTTAAGATAACCGGAGTTGGGGCCTTTGTCAAATTTGAGATCTCACCGCTTATGACTGTACTTTGCGGATCACACTCCCGAGTTTCGCCCGTTCGTCCGGGGTTACGCGCGTGTACTCGCCGGTTGACCCCAGGGGAGACCGCTGCTCCTTGCTCATGGCAAGCTTCCCGCTCGCGGCAATCTTCTCAGAAATGGCGCGATTTTGCGCGATCCGAGCCGTTGTCCGTTCATCCGGCGTCATCAGGTTGTATGGTTTATTCATTGCTACCATCATCTCGCATTTGCGCCATCCGCGTCTCGCGGCCTTTTGCCAGGGGAATAAGCCACAAGCACGACAGCAAAACGCCGAAGGCCGCAACCCACAAAGCCGGCGCAACTCCAAAACGCTCGGCGAAAAATCCGCCTGCGAGCGCGCCAAAAGGCAACATCCCACGTGAGGCGAGTTGCATCGCCGCATTCACCCGGCCCATTACATGCCCCGGCGCCAGGAATTGCCGAAGCGAAGTTTCGTTTACTGCATAGATGGTCCACATCATGTCGCCCGCGAACTGCTGTACGCATAAGCAGGGGAATCCGATCCCCGGGAATTCTGAAGACAGCGGGATAAACAATTGCGCGCAACCAATCAGTACAGCCGTTCCGAAAAACACGCGTCCCTCACCATAGCGTGTGGACAAGCGCCCCGCTAAGAATGCCCCTACCAAGCTACCCGCTCCTCCGAGCGCGATAGTGAGGCCGAGAGCTGACGTACTCAGGTGGACTACGCGAATGGCGTTCAACATATACAGCGGGAAGATTAAACCCATGAACCAGAATGCGGTAGTTGATCGAAGCAGTAGCGAGCGAAGGGCCGGATGGCTCCAAATAAACCTCATCCCATCCAAAGCCTCCCCGATAAACGCAGCATGATGCGTTCGTTCAGGCACATCCTCGCTTCTCCTGATGGCCCAGACAGAAAAGGCCGAAACCAGGAACGACAACGCATCGACGAGAATAGCGAGCGGCGCGGTGATTGCCTGGACCAGCACGCCCGTCATTGCGGGGCCTAGCATCTCGGCGACGGAACTCGAGAGACTCAGGCGTTGGTTGCTTTCGAGCAGTTCCCCGGGTTCCACAAGCACAGGTAAATAGGATTGGTAAGCGACGTCGAACAGAACCGTTAATGCCCCAGCCAAGGCGGCGACGGTCATCAGCGCCGCCATCGACAGCACGTGTTTATAGGCGGCGAGTGGAATCAGCGCAAGCAGGCCGGCACGGCCCAGGTCCGTCGCGATCATCACCGGGCGCTTCCTCAAACGATCCACGAGCACGCCGGCGCCGAGGCCGAAAACAAAGACCGATGCACTGCTGATAGCGGAGAGTACGCCCATTTGGGCCGCGCTCGCGTTCAAGGTGAGCAAAGCCGCCAACGGTAGGCCGTCCCGAGTGATTCTCGAGCACACCTCTGAAACGGTCTGGCCCGCCCAAAGCTTTGCAAAGTCTTTCATTCATTATGCCCAAGGCTCAACAGCGCGAGATATGCCCCCTCCGGTCAGCAGATCCACTTTCCAATCTTCCGATAATCTGGTGTAATGAGCCTCCAAAACACCTAAATCGATCGTGGAAATTCGATGGAGTTGACCGAGAATATGGTCCGATAAACCTCACTGAGATTTACGAGTGAGTCCGTTTAGTTCCAAGGGCGTACGATGGCTGGCTGTGGTGGCCGCCTTGATGCCCGCTATGGCTCGGCAAACTGCTGTCGCGCCAGAGAAGCAAGCCGTAGTCAATCAGGAAACCATAGACGATCTCCGCAAGGAACTCGCCGCCCACGAGGCGCGCATCAAAGAACTTGAGGATAAACTTGCGCTCGAAAGCAATCAACAGACGCAGGATCAAACCGCACCAGGCCCTCAATCGTCAACAGGTCAGCCTGCGGCCTCCTCTGCAGCGCCCGGTCAGCCTCCGGCTACTGCGGCAGTTCCTCCCGAACCTGTTCCTCAGGATATGGGCCACTCGATGGGGCTGCCAGGAGGACCGAAGCTCAAGATCCGCGGGTTCTTCGATTTCAACTTTGGCGTCGGCTCTATCGCGAATCCCCTGGTTTTCCCGATAATCGACAACGGCTGCGGTACGTGCGGGAACCCGCCCACGCCTCCCCACAGCGCCTTTCAGGCGGGCGAGTTTGATCTGTTCATCACTTCCAAGCTCTCCGATCACCTGAGCTTCCTCTCGGAAGTTGTGCTCGGTCAGGACACGACCAACGAGTTCGAGGTGGACATAGAGCGCTATGAGCTTACCTATCGGGCGAACCGATATTTTTCGGCGAGCGCCGGGCGCTTCCACACGTCAATCGGATACTACAATACCGCCTACCACCACGGGAACTGGTTTTCAACGGCCGAAGGACGACCCATCATGTACCTGTTCGAGGACAGTGGCGGCATACTACCGGTACACATGGTGGGCATCAGCTTTGCGGGCGAGGTTCCGCACACCGAATCACTCGGGCTTCACTGGGTCGCCGAGCTCGGCAACGGCCTCAGCTCCAACCCTTACGCGACAGAATCAGTGCAAAACTTTTATTCCGATCGTAATTACAAGGCCACCAATCTGGCTGCGTATATCAGGCCCCAATTCCTCCCCGGCCTACAGATCGGCGGGTCGTGGTATCACGACGGCATCAATCCTTCCCAGGCCCAGAACCCCCTTGCGATCTCTGCGGTAAGGCAGAATATCGAGAGTGGCTATATCGTTTATTTTTCCACCAAATGGGAGTTTATGAACGAAGCAGTTCTTCTTACGAACCACCTCGAGGGAACATCTCAGTCGTTCCGGAGCCCGATGGCTTACACACAAGCCGCCCGGAAGTTCGGAATCTACGAGCCATACTTCCGTTATCAGTACGTCAACGACAACGTGAAGGATCCTATCAATCTACTGAAAGGAACCTACTACGGCCCGTCGATTGGAATGAGAATCGACTTTGCCGATTATGCCGCGTTTAAGCTGCAGTTTAACCACCTTTTTCAAAGCAGCCAGTTGGCGGGAAATGGTCTAGACGCGCAAATCGCGTTTACTTTCTGAAACGTGCGAGACCGCTCCGTCTAACCGAGCGGCTTCGCCAATTCCCTCCTTATTCACCCCGCATCGCACGGGCCTTATTACATTACTGGCTAATTGACTTAAAGCCAGGTCGATTACTCGCCGATTGAATTCATGAGGGCGTGCGCCCTCCCAAAGCGTGGGCGTGCGATGTGCCTGAAGTTGCCAATTCTCCTCGGTATGTGGATCGCGACGACGCCGGCCAGCGTCGCCAAGGATCCGATTCTCACCGTAATAGTCAACAAGTCGAATCCCGTCGACGCCATCTCAAACATGGAATTGCGGGCCTTGCTGTTGGGCAAAATGGCTCAAT